>NZ_JBWKEC010000014.1:0-213495 GCF_056435645.1 Amycolatopsis sp. NPDC043889 | reverse complement strand
AAAAGCTGGAACAAAAGGGTGTCTGGTGGGTGTCCACGTGTGGGGTTTGGAAGGGGGTGGGGGGGGGTGTTTGGGGGGAAAACCAGAAACGCCACTCACGACCACCCCGCGCCGACCACGCCACGTTTGCCTTACCCCTTATAACTCCACGCCGCCACCCGTGACCAGGGGCCACTGGGATGGCCTCTTTTTCGATTCTGCGGCGAACAGCAGACTGTGACGGCCCGAAGCCACGGTCTGTGCTCTACGGCACCCGAACCGGGCGCGAAACACCACGCAATGATGGAAAGGTCTCCTGTTGAGCGACGGACTCGATTTTGTCACTTTGTTCCGCAACCGGGTTGCCGAAAACGCCGACAAGCGTGCGCTCGTCTTTCTCCGGGAGTCAGGGACCGGCATGACCGAAGAGAGCGTGACATATCGCGATCTCGATTCGAGGGCCAGGCGTGTCGCGATCTGGCTGCGGGAGAACACCGAACCGGGTGAGCGAGCGATCCTGCTGTTCCCGCCTGGACCAGAGTTCGTTATCGGCTTTCTGGGATGCCTCTACGCCGGCGTCATCGCGGTACCCGCGCCGCTTACCGCATCAGGCGGGAATGGCGCTGCTCGTTCCCGGGCCCTCGCGCACGATGCTCAAGCGAGCGTGATTCTCACCGAAAGCAGCTACGCGGCGACCATTCGCGACTGGCTTGATCACCACGTCCTGCCCCGCCGGATGCGTCACGCCGCGACGGACATGCTTCCCGCGGCCTCGCCGCGTGCGTGGTTCCCCGTCAAACTGACCTGGCAGACGACCGCGTTCCTCCAGTACACGTCGGGCTCGACCGATCGGCCCAAGGGAGTCGTGGTCACTCAGGGGAACCTGATGAGCAACCAGCACCTCATCCAGCAGTCACTGGGCACGGGCCGGGATGACTCGCTGGTGGGCTGGCTTCCGCACTTCCACGACATGGGTTTGATCGGGCAGCTGCTGCATCCGCTCTACTTGGGTGGAACTACGCAGTTCATGTCCCCGATGACGTTCCTGATGCGTCCACACCGGTGGTTGTGGGCGGTCAGCCGCTACCGCGGCACCGTGAGTGTCGCACCGGACTTCGCCTTCAGGTTGGCTACGGACAGGGTCACCGACGATCAACTCGCCGAACTGGATCTGTCTTCACTGCGTGTGCTCTGCAACGGATCCGAGCCCGTGCGGCACGACTCACTGAAGGCCTTCATCGAGCGGTTCCGGCCCGCCGGACTGGATGAACGCGCGATCCTTCCGTGCTACGGGCTCGCCGAGTCGACTCTCTTCGTCACAGGTACCAAGGGCCGGGGAATGGTGACCCGCGCGGTGGACGCCCAAGCGCTGGAACGAAACGAACTGAAGGACGCGGATTCGTCGGCGAACAGCAGTGTTCTGGTGAGCTGTGGAACGCCATCGGGGGTCACGGTCCGAATCGTCGACCCGCTGACCCGGAGGCCCTTGCCGGACGGTCAAGTGGGTGAGGTCTGGGTACGCGGCGGCAGTGTGGCGGCGGGATACTGGAACCAGCCGATGGAGAGTGTGCAGACGTTCCGTGCGACGGCCGCCGACGGTGACTACCCCTTCCTCCGTACCGGAGACCTCGGCGTGCTGGACGGCGGCGAACTCTATGTGACCGGCAGGCTCAAGGAGCTGCTGATCGTCAACGGCCGCAACCTCTACCCGTGGGACATCGAGCGAACAGCCCACCTGGCCCATCCCGCGCTGGGCAAGGGAAGGGCCGCCGCCTTCGCCATCGGCGAGCGCTGGGATCAAGTGGTTCTCGTACACGAAGTGAGCGCGGCGCGGTTGCGGGAGGCCAGTGCCGACGAACTCGCCGCGCTGGTGCGGCGCAAAGTGCGAGCCGACCTGGACGTCCAGTTGGCCCACGTGGTCATAGTGCGCTCCGGCGCGATCGCGAAGACGACCAGTGGCAAGGTGCAACGACGGCTGATGCGGGAGAAGTTCCTCTCCGGGCAGCTGAAGTCCCATCCGGCGTCCTCGACCACCGTGACCTTCGCCGACTCGAAGGTGGGTCGATGAAGTACCGGCCTTGGGAGCCCATACAGCGTTTGGAGCCGGTCCTCGGAAACCCCGAGGACCAGGGTCAGGAATTCGGCTATGCCCAGCTTGCCGCGCTAGACCACTCCGGCGAATTCCCGCATGGTGTCTGCCGGTACTTGGACGAACTCGGTCTGGGCCGGTACTACGTTCCCGCGCACCACGGCGGTCTGCTCACCAGCTATGAAACCACCGCGCATTTGGTGCGGATGCTGGCGAGGCGGGACATGGGAGTCGCCGTCGCGCACGCCAAGACCTACCTCGGTGCCGTTTGCGTCTGGATTGCCGGGAACCGATCCCAATCGACTTCCCTCGGCCGCATGATCACCGCCGGCGTCCCGGTGTCCTGGGGCCTCACCGAGCGGGATCACGGGAGCGACCTGGCCGGCGGCGAACTGGTCGCGGAGAAGTCGGGTTCCTCATACCGGTTGCGGGGTGAGAAGTGGCCGATCAACAACGCGACCAGGTGTGGCGTGATGTGCGTACTGGCGCGGACCGATTCTCTGGGTGGGCCGCGGGGTTTCAGTCTCTTCCTCGTCGACAAATCCACGCTGCCCGGCAGCTATCGATATCTGCCGAAAGTTCGCACGCTGGGCAATCGGTGCGCTGATGTCAGTGGAATCGTGTTCTGTGACGCCGAAGTTCCGGCGGATGCGCTGATCGGCACCGAGGGCTCCGGGCTGGAGAACGTCCTCAAGGGGCTACAGGTCACCCGGACGTTGTGTTCCGCACTGTCCCTCGGCAGCAGCGATCACGCGCTCCGGATCGCCATCGACTTCTTGGAGAACAGTAGCCGGGATGGCCGCACCGTCATCGATCTCCGGCGAGCGAGGAGGACCATAGCACTCGCGTACGCGGATCATCTGCTGGCGGAAGCGCTTTCCGTCGTGGCCGTTCGCTCCGTCCACACGCTCACCTCCGAACTCGCTGTGATCGCCGCCGTCACGAAGTACCTCGTCCCCACCCGCACGGAGGCGGCGATCGCGCGCCTGCGGCACTTCATGGGACCGGCCGCGCTTCACCAGGACGACCAGCGCCGGGGCAGCCTCGGCAAGGTCGAACGCGACCATCGCGTCGTCTCACTGTTCGACGGCAACACCGTGGTCAACCTGCATTCGCTGATCAGCATGTTCCCACTCCTTTCCCGGGCGCGCGACAAGCGGCTCGCTCCGGACCACGAAGGGCTCGCGGCATGCTGCGAGCTGTCCCGGCCGACACCACCGGCCAAACTCGACAGGCTGGCTCTGATACCGCGAAACGGAGCGAGCTTTCTGCTCGCGGCGGAATCGTCGATTTCGAAGATCGCCGCGCTCGCGAACGACAACCCATTGCTCATACCACTCGCCGCAACGGCAAAACGGCTGGGCGAGGCATTGGACGAACTGTGGATGGACATCGCCGAGGAACCTTTGTCCGGAACGGACATCTCGAACCGCCTCTTCGCTGTCGCCAAGCGTTCCGCCCTCTATTTCGCCGGCGCGGTAGCGATCGAACTGTGGTTGCGAAACCATCGAGAAGTACCGGTACGGCGTCCCACGGGACGTCCGAGGCAGGCCGAAGATCTGCTGTGGCGTAACGGTGTCTGGCTTCATGCAGCGCTATACCGGATCCTGGCCGCGACCGGCGACCGGCACGGCGCCGTCGCCACCCCGCCGTTCGACGTGCTCTTCGACGTCTTGGCCGACCAGGTGAAGGACGAGCGACTTCCGTCGCTCTTCGGTTTTCAGCTCGCCGAGGCGACGACCGCGGGGACCCCGAGCAGTTACGGCAAGCTGTCATGACAGTGGATCTCGAGACCGAGTTCGGAGATCCGTATCTGCCCGGAAACCCGCTCGGACACAATGCCATCATCGAAGCGGACGAACGAGGCGAGGTCTTCGAAGCCGGCGAGGAACTCCTCGATTGCTTGTCCCTCAATGCCGAGTTCGTGCCACCGCGGCTGGGTGGCAGGCTGGGCACCGCGGACGAGTTCATCAGACGTTTGCGACCGGTGTTCCGGCGCGACGCCGCCCTGGGCATCGGCTACGGGGTGCCGACACTGCTGGCGTCTCTCAACGTGTGGCTCGCGACGGACAACGCCCAGCAGCAGAATGCCCTTGCCGAGAGGATCTTGGGCGGGAGCAAGGTCTGCCTGGCCCATGGGTCACCGGGAATGTACCCGGACCCGGCCGCACTCGAGCTCACGGCTCGTGAGCGAGGCGACCGGTACGTCCTCGACGGACACGCCGGTCTCGTCTTCAATTCCGACCGTGCCGACAGCGCTGTCGTCATCGCGCGAACCGCCTACACCCAGAATCAGCGCTCGAGGTCGCTCCTGCTCGTCGACTTGACGGCACTGCCCGACGAGAGCCGACGGAGATCACCCAGGGTCCGCACCCTCGGGCTGCGAGATTGTCATCTCGGTGGACTGGAGTTCAGCATGTGCCCCGTGCCGCGGGACAGCCTCATCGGCTGGTCGGGCATCGGCGCCAGTCTCTCGCGTCGCTCTTCCGAGATCGGCGGTTGTCTGACCACGGGACTGTCTCTCGGCATGCTCGACGCCAGTCTTTTCACCGTGTTGCGTTTCGCGCTTCAACGCCGGCTCTACGGCCGGGCCGTCAGCGACATGCCCCATGCCAAAGCGACCATCGCCGGCGCGTTCGCCGATTTGCTGGTCGCCGATTGCCTCGTCACTACGGCGGCCCGGGCCCTGCATCTACTACCGGGCCATTCCCGGGCCTACGCGGCGGCTACTCGGTATCTGGTCCCGCTGTTGATCGAAAACGCGATGAACGAGTTGTCAGTGGTCCTCGGCGCGAGGTATTACCTTCGCGAGGGGGAACATGCGATCTTCGGCAAACATTTCCGTGATCTTCCATCCCTGAGCTTGGTCTACCCGGACCACACGCCCGATGAGATCACCATCGCGGCGCACCTGCCCGCCTTTGCCCACGCGCAGCGCCATCCCTCGAGTTCGGCCGAATCGATGTCCATCTTCACCCCGGACACGACGCTGCCCCCGCTCGAGCACAACCCGCATCCGACGCGCGCGCAGGGCGATCCCCTGCTCGCCTGCCTTGAGCCCTGGCTGGGCGAGTTGCGCGGTGAGACGAGGACGACCACGGACCTCTCGACCATCGCCACCCTCCTGCTCACCGAGTTGGACCACCTCGCGACCCACGTCAGCCGAGCCCACGTTTGGCAGCTGGACCCGGCGAACAATACGGACGGCGGAACGCTGTCGGAACGCTATGCGATCTTGCTGGCAGCGACCGCATGCCTGGGCATCTGGCGGCACAACAGAGATCGGCGTGTACTGGCCGGCTCGGCTTGGATCCGGGTCGCTCTGCGACGGCTGCTCGGCCGGCTCATGCCCGGAACCCCACCCGGCGCGAGTGAACTGGACGACGAGCTGTTCACCGAGCTGCTCACCCGCGCGGCCGAAGAGACCAGCTTCTGCCTCGACGAAGACCCCGTCCGCCGAACGCTGCCTCGTTGAGTGGCGAACCGCCCTCCCCCACGACAAGGACAAGATCATGCCCGCAAACGAAATAGCCAGGTGGCTCATCCAGAAGGTCGCGAGCTATCTCGCGATGGAGCCGGACCGTATCGACATAGCCCGTCCGCTCGCCGAGTACGGACTCACTTCGGTGTACGCGCTCACCTTGTGCGGAGAAATCGAAGACCACTTCGGCGTACCGGTCGAACCGACGCTGGCGTGGGACTACCCGACCGTGACCGCGATGTCCGAGTACCTGCGCACCCAGTTGGCGGCGCCGCGATGACATGGGGAGCAGGACCGATCAGTCCCGTGGCCGTGGTCGGCATCGATTGCCGATTCCCTGGAGCGCCTGACAAGAACGCATTCTGGGATATGCTGCTCAAAGGTGATCATGGAATCACCAGGATTCCCTCCGACCGATGGGACGCTGAGGCGTTCTATTCAGCCGAAGGTAAACCGGGAACCATGAACACCACGATGGCAGGCTTTCTCAGCGACCCGGCGTCCTTCGATCACGAGTTCTTCGGTATCTCACCGCATGACGCGCGCGAAATGGACCCTCAGCAGCGCCTCCTGCTCCAGACGAGCTGGCGTGCGATCGAGGACGCCGCCATCGACCCGGCGTCGTTGGCAGGCAGCCGGACGAGTGTCCACGTCGGAATCATGTCCAGTGAATGGGCCATGCTGCACATGGCGGACTACGCGGAGATAACCCCGCAACGGGGCACGGGCAACGGCTACCACATGGCGGCGAACCGTATTTCCTACCACCTCGATCTCAAGGGGCCGAGCGTGGCGGTGGACACGGCCTGCTCGTCGTCCCTCGTGGCCGTACACCTCGCTATCGCCGCGTTGTCCGCCGGCGACTGCGACCTCGCGATCGCGGCCGGCGTCAACATCATCCTGACTCCCGCGCTTTCGATCTTCTACACGCAGGCGGGTCTGTCCGCGGCGGACGGGGAGTGCAAGCCGTTCAGCGCTCACGCCGATGGGATCGGCCGGGGCGAGGGGGTAGGCGTGGTCGTGCTGCGGCGGCTGAGTGACGCGATCGCCCACAAGCAGCCCATCTACGCGGTCATCGAAGGGTCCGCGGTCAGTCACGACGGCCGAAGCAATGGCGTGACGGCACCGAACCGATGGTCACAGCAACAGGTCATCGGTAACGCGTACGCCCGCGCCGGAGTAAGGCCCGGCGAAGTCAGTTTCGTCGAGGCACACGGAACAGGCACCACGCTCGGCGACATGATCGAAGTCCAGGCTCTCGGCGCTGTGCACGCGGGTGAACGGGAACAACCTTGCGCGCTCGGTTCCGTGAAGGGGAACATAGGACATACGGAAGGAGCGGCCGGCGTCGCGGGGTTGATCAAGACTTGCCTCGCCTTGGATCGTCGAATACTGCCGCCAAGCAGGCACAGCGACGACGAGAACGCCGATCTGCGCTTGGACCAGCACGGCCTGTGGCTGGCCCGGCTGCCGATGCGGTTGCCCGCCGAGGGCACGGTTCGCGGCGCGGTGAGCAGTTTCGGCTTGGGCGGTACCAATTCTCATCTGGTATTGGCGACTCCCCCGGTCGCGGACCGCCGGCCGGAACGAGGTGGTGCGGGTGTGCTGACCGTCTCGGCCGGCACTCTCAAGGCGCTGCGGCGCAACATCGCCGCCCTCGCCGAGGTGATCGATCGCGAGCCGTCGGAACGTCTGCCTCAGATCTGCCACAGCACCAACCTCGTGAAGACCTCCCTCAAGCACAGGTGGGCCTTGCCCGCCTGGAATCGTGAGAAACTCAAAGCCGACCTGCGCTCGCAGATCGGCGATCCTCGAATGCCGGTCGGCAGCGGGTATGCCACTCCGAAGGTGGTCTTCCTGTTCACCGGCCCCGGCGCCCAATACCCCCGGATGACCCGCGCACTGTACGACAACCTTCCCGCTTACCGCGATCGGTTCGACGAGGTCGACTCGGCCATGCGTCCGTATTTCGGCCGGTCGATAGCCTCCGTGGTCATTGACGACATGTGCCCCGACGGCGCCTCAATTCACAACCCCGGGCTGGCCCAGCCCGCATTGTTCGCGGTCGGGTATGCGCTGGGCGCCACCCTCCGGGACCTCGGCGTGTGGCCGGAGGCGATGCTCGGGTATGGCATCGGCGAGTACGCCGCCGCAAGCCTCGCGGGGGTGCTGTCGCTATCCGCCGCCTGCAAGATCGTCGTGGCGCTCGCCGCATCGGTCCAGAAATTGACCGACTACGGCGCCATGGTCGCCATCGAGGCGACGGCCGCTCAAGTCCAACCGCACGTCGATGCCGAGCCGCATGTCGCGATCGCCGCGTTCAACGGCCCTCGCGACTTGATCATCGGAGGTGACGCCGACGCCATCACCCGGCTCAGCGGCACGCTCAGTGAAGCCGGCATCGTCACGAAGCCGGTGCTCGGCGCGCCTGCCTTGCATTCGCCACTGATGGGGCCGATGGTGACCGAGTTCAGCAGGACCGCCGACGGTATCACCGCTCATCGTCCGGCCGTCCCGATCGCGTCGACCGTGCACGGCCGTCTCGTCACAGACGATGAGCTGGGCTCCGCCTACTGGGTCGAGCAGGTCACCGCCCCGGTCCGGTTCGATGCCGCACTCGGCGCGGTACGTGCACTTACGCCGACCCACCTGATCGAGATCGGTCCCACGTCGGTCGCCTCCGACCTCATCCGGCGCGCCGATCCCGGCCATGAGATGGCCATCCTCACGCCGTGCCCCGGCGAGGCGGCCACCGGCCACGAGGTCGCCCAGGTACTGGCCTCGTTGTATCGCGATGGGCACACCCCGCGCTGGCAGCGGCTGTACACCAAACAACAGCAGGTGCCTTGGCGGCTGCCGCCATACCTTTTCGACGATCAATCCCTTCCTTTACCCGTAACGACCACCCGGCGCGCGAACATCGAAGGTGGCGCGACGGCCCCTGCCCCTGCCCCCGCCCCCGAATCGATCGTCGAGCGAACGCTCGCGGCGCTGGCGGAGGTCGGTGGGTACGCGACGGCCGACCTGGCGATGGACGCCCGGCTGCTCGACGACCTCGGGTATGACTCGCTCACCCTGATCCGGTTGAGCGACCGGCTCACGACGATCCTTCCCCTCGACGGGTCGATGGATCTTTCCGAACTCCCCCAGCTCGAAACCGTGAGGGACGTTGTCTCGTACATCTCCTCGCGGCACAACGCTTCCTAGAGAGGAACGACCATTGCCCGCGGCACACATCGTGTCCACCGGAACGGCCTTGCCCGGCGACGCGATCGACAACGAGGTCATGGCCAAGAAACTCGGCATCAGCGCCGAGTGGATCGAAATGTTCATCGGAACCAGGAAGCGGCACTTCGCGATCGACCTGGAAACCGGCAAGCCTACGCACACGCTGGCGGATCTCGGTGCGCAAGCCGGTGCTCAGGCGCTCGCCAGAGCGGGTCTTGAACCCGAAGAACTGGACTTCGTCATTCTGGCCACGGCCACTCCCGACACACTGATGCCCGCGACCGTGAACCTGATCGCCAGCCGGCTCTGCGTCAATCACGTCTCCACGTACCAGCTCCAGTCCGGCTGTGCCGGTGCCGTGCAAGCGTTGGACCTCGCTCGACGACTACTCGATGACCAGCACCGTCTCGGACTGGTCATCGGTGGCGACGTCAGCGTGAAACACTTCGTCGCCGACCGGGAAATGCAGGGCCTGCCCACCGCCGAACTCGTCAACTACCTCCTGTTCGGCGATGGTGCGGGCGCCGTCGTGGTCACGGCGGATGCCGTGCCGGGGGCGATCGTGCTGCGCCAGGTGCTCAACCGGTTCACCGGGCTCGGCCGCGCACCCGGGCAAGTCGTGCGCTGGTTCGGTGCGGGAGATCTGGCCCGTTCGCAGTCCGAGCCAGACCCGCCGTTCGAAGAGGACTACAAGGCGATCGAGGAGCAAGTACCACTGCTGGCCAAGGAAGCTCTCGACGAGATCCTGTCCTCGACGGACTGGGATCGGGAGTCGATGTCTTATCTGCTGCCTCCGCAATTGTCAGGACGCATGACCAGCAGGATCACCTCCGATCTCGCCCTTGGTCACGCGACGGAGATCAGTTGCGTCGCGGAAACCGGCAACACCGGTAACGCCACACCGTTCTTCCAGCTCGATCTGCTCTACGACCGAATCCGGCCTGGCGAACGTGCGGTCGCGATCGCGATCGAGTCCAGCAAATGGATCAAAGGCGCATTCACCGTGGAGGGAAAGTGACAACGGCCACCACGACCCAGTTGCTCGGCAGGTGCCCGGCACCCGGCGACGTCCGCCTCAGCCACCTGCACGCCACCGGAGAACTCATCGACAGCTACACCGCGGTGCCCGGGCTGCTCGCGGGTTTGGACGAAGCCGCCCTCCTTCGCGCCGGAACCGTGCTGTCCCAAGTGCACCCCGATGCCCTGATCCGACGTCATCCCGACCTTCCCGAGGCGACCGTGGCGATCACCGGAAGCTCCACCATCCGGCCGCTGGTGTCGCCGTTGAGCGCACAGCTGGCCCGGCATGGTTTCATTCCGCGCATACAGGTCGGCGGTTACGGCCAGTACGCGATCGAACTCCGGGAAACGCACAACGAGCTGTTCGCGACCGAACCCGATGTCACGGTGTGTCTGCTGGACGCCGACGCGGTGTTCCGGCGGATCCGGACTCCCTGGACACCGACGGATGTCCGGTACGCGCTGCGGCAGCTGAGCACGTCGCTCGAGGAGATCACCGACGCGTATCAAACCAGGCACACCGGCACGTTGGTCTTCAACACGGTTCCGCTGCCGTGGTACTGGGCCGCTCAGCTCATCGACCACCGTTCGCGTGCGCTGCTCGGTGCCGCGTGGCGGGAATTCAACGCGCATCTGCTCAGGTTCTCCACGAACCGGCCGGGGGTGCTGGTCGTGGACACCGAACCGCTGCTCGGCGAGTCCGGTGTCCTCGCCGACCCCCGGGCGAGCAGCTACGCCAACGTCCACTTCTCGGACGAGTTCTTTTCCGCCTATGCCAGGGAAATCGGCCATGTGGTGCGATCGCTCACCGGGCGCACCGGAAAGTGCCTCGTGGTGGATCTCGATGGCACGTTGTGGGGTGGAAGCCTCGCCGACGACGGCCCGAACGGTATCGAAGTCAGCGAGGGTTTCCGGGGTGAAGCCTTCCGCTCCTTCCAAGCGGCCGTGAAACAGCTCAGCTCCCAGGGTGTGCTGGTCGCCGTGTGCAGCAAGAACGACGAGGAAAAGGTCCTCGAGGTGTTCAAGCAGAACCCAGACCTGGTGCTACGTGCGGACGACATCGTGGCGATGGCCATCAACTGGGGTTCCAAACCCGGCAACCTGACCGAGATCGCCGACAAGCTGGGCATTGACGTGAGCAGCCTCGTCTTCGTCGACGATTCGGCGGCCGAACGTGGCATGGTTCGCGGTGCCTTGCCCGGTGTCCCGGTGATCGAGGTCGACGCCGACGAGCCCGCGCTGCATGTTCGCCGCCTTCTCGCCGACCGCTGGTTCGTCACCGACGAGATCACCCAGGCCGACCGAACCCGCGTTCAGCGTTATCTGACCGAGCGGAAACGCGTGCAACTCCGCGAACAGGTCGAATCGAAAGCCGAGTACCTGGCCGGCCTTGGGACCACGGTAGAACTGTTTCATGCCGGCCACGGCAACGCCGGGCGGGTCGCACAGCTGACCCAGCGCACCAACAGGTTCAATCTCACGGCGGACCGCCTGGACACCGCGGCCGTGCTCGACCTGATCGCGGGCCAGGACACCGAGGTGATCGCGGTCCGCTGCACCGACAGCTTCGGCGAATACGGGACGGTCGGCGCGGTCTTCACGCGCCGACGAGGTCCGGAGCTTCGAATCGACAACTTTGTCCTGTCCTGCCGCGTCCTGGCCCGGGACGTCGAGACCGCCTGCCTGCGGGCGATCCTCCGCCAAGCGGCACAGGCAGGGGTCACAAAGGTCACCGCCGCGTTCCGTCTGACCGGGATGAACGACGCGGTCAAGGACTTCTATCCGTTGAACGGGTTCATCGCCGATCCCGACTGCGAAGACGCCGACACCGGGTTCGTGCACGACCTGAGCACGGTGCCGCCGAACCCATCTCACATCGAGCTCATCGTGCGGCTGAACGAACTTCTCGGCGATCGGGCGGCCAAATGAGTATCGACGAATTCCTGGAGATCGTGGGCAGGGAATGCGGTCTATACCTCACCAAGGACGATCTGCGGACCGATTTCGACCAGTTGCCGCGGTGGGATTCGTTCCACTTGCTGAAACTGCTGTCCGCGTTCGAAGCCGCGACCGGCCGGCTCCTGTCCGCCACCAGCTTTCTCGAAGCACGCAGCCTGGCCGACCTCCACGCACAGGTGGGAGCGACCAAATGACGACGATCCGGTGCCTGCCCGCCGCGCGACGGCATACCTGGCACTTCCTCCGATTCGTCCGGGCGGCCAGCCCCGTATACCTCGACACCGAAGTGGACGCCACGAAGCTGCTGGCGCACAAACATGCGGCGAACCGCAAGTACTCCGTGGTGAGCTACGTGATGCACGGCGTCAGCCGCGCAGTGGCCGAGTACCCCGCGGCGAACGCCGCCTGCGCGGGCGGTCTCCGTCCTCGCATCGTGTACCGCGGCTCCGTCGATGTGAAGCTGGCCCTCGACAAGGGAATCGGCAACCAGCGAGCGGCGCTTTCGGTTGTGATTCCCGACAGCAACCTCATGAGCATCGACGCGATCCAGGACACTGTGGACCGCCTGCGGGACACGCCCAGCGACGAGATCCCCGAACTTCGCGGCGCTCGTGCCTTGCAGCGGCTTCCGTTGCCCGTGGGACGGGTCGCCTTCGGCTGGGCCAATCGGCCGCGAAGCCGCCATCGGCGAATGGGGACCGTCGCGGTCACGTCCTTGGGCCACCGGCCGGTGGCCCGGTTCTTCTCCTCGGGTGGTACCACACTGACCTTCGGACTGGGCAAGATCACAGACCGCCCGGCGGTGCGTGATGGAGGAATGTGCGTCATGCCGATCCTCCCGGTCTCGCTCACCTTCGACCACCGCACCATCGACGGTGCCACGGCGGCCGACGTCCTCGGCAGTCTCAAGAACCGGCTCGAAACACTCACGAGCCGGAACGCCGGCGGGCCGATTCCCTGATGCCGTATCTCGCCGAACTGAGCGATCTCGTCCGGTTGCACGCACGAGTGCAAGGGCTTCCCGGCGCAGTGTGCAGGGAAATACTCGAACGCATCGACCACACCGACGGTGACGGGCCGGGATCCTGGTGCTGGGAATGGGCGCTCGCCGCCGACCGGATGGCCGAAACAGGACGTCACCTCGAGTCCTGCAAGCTGAACAACCTGGCGCGTTTTCCCTATCCGTCGAACCCGGCGCAGGAGCGCGCCGCACACCGGTGCGTGGCCGAGTTCGATCAATGGCGGTCGAGCCGGGGAGGGATCGATCGGCTCGAACTGGAACTGTCCGGGCACCGCGTGCCGGTGTGGGCCACCGGCCTCGACCCCGATGCGCCCCGCCCGCTGCTGCTGCTCATCGGCGGGATCGTGAGTGTCAAGGAGCAATGGGCTCCCTCACTTCCGACGGCGAGGAAGCTCGGCATGGCCGCCGTCGCCGCGGAAATGCCCGGTGTGGGGGAAAACCCGTTGACCTACGATCATGACAGCTGGCAGATGCTTTCCGGCCTGCTCGACAGGATCAACGAGATCGCCCCGGTGCGCGAGGTATACGCGGTCGCCATGAGCTTCAGCGGGCACCTCGCGTTGCGCTGCGCCGCACACGATCCGCGGCTGAGCGGTCTGGTGACCGTCGGCCCGCCGGTGTCGGCCTTCTTCCAGGACCGCACCTGGTGGGCAGGGGTGCCCGAAACCACGAAGCGAACGCTTGCCCATCTCCTCGGGGTCCCGGAAGGCGACGTCCCGGAACGTCTCGGCACCTTTGCCCTGCGGCCCGACGAGCTCACCCGGGTAACGGCTCCGGTCCATTCCGTCGTGAGCCTCCGCGACGAAATCATCCCCTCCGCGGACACTCGCTTCCTCGAGCGGCACCTCGCGAAGTTCAAGTCGATTCGGTTCGACGACGTCCATGGCTCACCCGGTCACGTGCTGCGGACCAGGCTGTGGATCGCCCACTCCCTCCTTCGCTTTCGTACGGCCCGTCATACGGCCTCGTTATTCAAGGGGTTCAATGGATAAGTTGTCCGTGGATGTCTGTGTGGTCGGCGGCGGACCGGCAGGGATGGCCCTCGGCCTGGAGCTTGCTCGCCGCGGGTGCGACGTCGCCGTCGTGGAGCAGACCAGTCATTTCAACCGATCGTTCCGAGGCGAAACGGTATCCCCCGACGCCGTATCATTGCTGGCCCGACTCGGGATCCTGGAGAACATCACGGCCGCCGGCGCGTTGGTGAATCGGAAGATGAAGCTCGCCGAACACGGGCGAACGCTTCTGGAAGTCGATTTCGACGACTTTCCGCATCACCATCGACACCCGCTGGATGTACCGCAGCCGACCTTGCTGGCCATCATGGAGCATGAGGCCCGCCTCCACGCCAGCTTCACCTTGCTGCGGAATACCTCGGCCATCGGCCTCGTGGAATCCGATGGAGCCGTCGTGGGTATCCGCAGCCGAGGTCCGGCCGGCGAGCAAGAGATCCACGCACGAATGACTGTCGGCGCCGACGGTCGATACAGCAACATACTCGAAATGTCAGGCCTCACGTACCGCCGGGAGCCGCTCGAGCGCGATGTCGTGTGGCTGAAGCTTCCCGCCCCGGCGGACTGGACGAGGGACACCTACCACATCCGGATCGCCGGTGGTCGGCACGGCTTGTTCATCCCGACCTATCCAGACCTCATGCGAGTCGGCTTCAACATCCCCAAGGGCGGACTCCGGAACCTTCGACGAGCCGGTCTGACGAGTTTGCACACCCGCTTGGACGAGCTCGCACCCGAACTCGCCGACTTGGTCCGAGACAACATCCGGAACTGGTCGGATACCTCGGTTCTGGACATCTTCACGAGCGTCGTGCCCCGGTGGTCCCGACCGGGGCTGCTGCTCATCGGTGACGCCGCGCATACCCTCTCGCCGATCTTGGGCCAAGGGGTCAGCCATGCCTTGTTCGATGCCATGACACTCGCACCGCTCCTGTCCGAAGCACTGCCCAAGGGCCGGGACGAACTCACGCTGGCGGCCAGGGAGTTCCAGCGGATCCGAGAACCGAGTCTACGGCGATCCCGTTCGCTGCAGCTTCGCCAGGAAAAACTGTTCACCTTTTCCGACCCGGTAAGGGTACTTCTGCGGTCCACGTTCTACCGGTCATTGAATCGGACCCCTTGGCTGAAGAAGAGGCTGTTGAACAACGTCTTCTTCCAACTACAGAAGCAGTGATCGAGGAGACAACAAAGCATCAGCCCAATGATCGCGCCAGTCACTTTCAATACGCATGTCTCGCCAAAGCGGCTTTCGCGACATTATCCCGACACCTTTCCTTGCCCGTCAAGAGAGGCTCTGCCGAACTTCCTGGATTCACCCATTCGGCCTCGCGCCATCCGCCAGGAGGGAGCCAGTCACCTGGCATCTTCCGGCCTACCACAAACCCTGGAAAGAATCGCTGCGTCCTGAACGAAAAAGAAAGGTAGGCACCAGCGTGCGTCGAATCTTCTCGGTTCTGCTCATCACCGCGGCCGCGATCGCCATCCCCTTCGTGGCTCCTGCGACCGTCGCCGCGGCACCGCGGCCGGATTCCGTTACCGCGAGCGGCGTGGACCTTGGGGTACGGCTGGGCGGGCTGGTCGGGACGGTCCACCTCGACCGCGGATGCGTCTCCGAAGAGCTGACCGGGGAGCTCTTGCGCCTCGATCAGTATCTGACCCTCGGTTGCTGATCCGCGACAGGCGTTGACCCCATGGTGCCGCCCGGTTGCCGGTTCGGGCGCCGGGCGGCACCTTCTTCGAAAGGCTCTCATGAACGGCAGCACTACCGGTTTTGTGGAACGGCCCGACGGAAGGCTCGCCTGCACGGTTACCGGGGAAGGGCCACTCGTGGTGTGCTCCCCCAGCCTCGGCGATCTCAGGAGTACCTTCACCTATCTCGCCGACGACCTGGCGTCCGCCGGATTCAAGGTGATCTCGGTCGACTTGCGTGGGCACGGTGATTCGAGCGTCGGCTGGCAGTCCTACTCGGCCGATGACGTCGCCGATGACCTGCTCGCCGTCGCCCGCGCGCATGATGCGGATACCGTGACACTACTCGGAAACGGCTTCAGCGGGGGCGCCGCCGTCATCGCCGCCGGCAAGGCGCCCGAGCTGGTCGCCGGGGTGATTCTCAGCGGCGCCGTCGTCCGTGACGTGCAGCTCGGCGCGGCCGAGAGGGCGATGATGCGGCTGGCGAACTTGCCCCGGCTGGGACAGACCTTGTGGATGTCCTACTGGCCCAAACTTTTCGGCTTCGAGAAACCGGCCAACTTCGAGCAGCGCCGGCAGGAGCTGGCGGAGAACATGGCCGAGCCTGGCCGGTTCGCGGCAGCCAGGGAAATGCTCAGGAGCAGCCGGGCTTCTGCGGAGCAGGCACTCAGCCAGGTCAGCTGCCCCACGCTCGTTCTGATGGGTGACCATGATCCGGACTTCCGGGATCCCGCCGCCGAGGCGCAGAACACCGCGACCCGCCTCGGCGGTCCGGCGACCGTCGTGATGGTCCAGGGGGCCGGGCACTATCCACACACCGAAGACATGGAAACCGTCGCTCCGGTGGTGATCGACTTTCTCCGCACTGTGGCGCCGGCCAGGTCCTGAACCTCACCACGGAGGGGTTCAGCGATCCGTTGGCGCTTGAGATGTGGATCGCTGGGTGCCGTCGTCCGCAACCGGGTTGGGAACCAGACCACGGAAGGCAACCTGAAGGCCGGCCTGAAATCGGGTGCGGGCACCCAGTGATTCGATCAAGGAGACCAGTCTGCGCTGGAACGTGCGGTAGGACAACCCGAGTTGCCGCGCGATGGCCTGGTCGGGAAGGCCGGCCGTCAGCAAACCGATGAGACGGAGATCTTCGGCGCTGATCGAGTCCGCGGAGATGTCCCCCCGCTCCGCTGCCGACAGCGGAGCCGCCGATCGCCATAGCACCTCGAATAACGCACCGAGTGCGTCCAGCAGAGCCGAGGGATGAACGATGACGACACTCTCGACCATTGTCGGATCCGACTGAAGTGGCAGCATGGCACGGCGGTTATCCGACAAGATCAGTTTGACCGGCGCCTCGGGAAGCACCCTCGCCTGCTCTCCTCGCGCGATCGCAGGTTCGACCTCGGTCTGCAAACTACGTGTCGCCAGTCCGGCCGTGTCATAGAGCGCACGGAACACGACGCCCCGTTCCAGCATCTGTGCCTCGACCGGAGCGAGAACCTTGGGCGCCACCACGTATGGATGCTTGTCGATAAAGCGAATCTCATTGCTGGTACCGCGGAGAAACTGTTCGACCCGCTGAGCGACCGCGTCCGCACCGGTGACGACCTCGACCAGTTCGGAGGGCTCCCAGCCGGCAGCGGTGCGGAGATTGCGAGCCGAGAGTTGCTCGGCATAGATCCGCGCACGCTTGATCCGCTCCTGTTGCTCGAGGAGCAGCACTTCAAGCGTGGCATCGGGAGCCGGTGTCATGAACGCCGGCGGTCTGTTCTCCGTGCGGGCGACAAGACCGAGGGCTTCCAGCCTGTCCAACAGCCGCCGAAGCTGCTCCCCGCCGAGCCCGGTCTGATCACGGATATCCTCGAAAGTGACCGGCGGGCTGTCGACGAGGAACTCATATACGGTCTGTGCGGCAGCGTCCAAGCCTACGATCTCAAGCATGAGTCGATCCTCTCGCTTACCCCAGCTCGATCCGACGACAAAACTGGCGGGAAGTCGAAACTGGCCAGAATACGCCACCGGTCGAGATTGACGGTTCGCGTGTTCATCCAGAATCATAGGACCTACGGCAACGCAGGGAGTGGTGACGGAATCGCCACTTGGGAGTGTGGAATAGTCGCTGGCGTACAGCGACTGAGGAGGGATGCCGGGTGGAACATGTGGAGCAGCACTGTTCCACTCGGCACTTCCTCAGAGAAACACTGGTTTCGTCAGTAGCAGGCCGAAGAGCACCCCTGAGTTGTTTCCCCCCAGGGAAGCCGCCTGCCGAGTGCATCCTCGGTCATCTCTTCGAGCGCCCGCTGAACGGGAGCACGCAGGATTTCGGGTTCCGGCTGCACGATCTCCTTTCCCTCCAAATAGAACTCGTGTGGCATCGTCCGCATCGTGGCGGCGTACAGCACGTTGTCGGCCGCTTCCGAAACCACGCCTCCCGGAAGCACCACCAACTTTCGCCGCAACTTGGTCTCGGTGACGCCAGGGTCAAGGCAAACTGCCGTGCATCGACTTCCCGCGAAGGCCGACGCCAGCGATGCGGTGTGCACCGCCAAGGCGAACTTCGACTGCGCATAGGCGAGCAAGGGATGATAGCGCCGGCCGTCTACGCATCCCAGGCCTATCGTCCTCGCCTGCCGATGTATGTCACAGACTACGTTGACAACACGGCAACAACGGGCCGCCCGCAGCAGATCGTAGAGTTCGGCCACCAAGAGCACAGGAGAAAGATAGTTCACCTGGAAGATCGACTCGTTACCATCCTCGGTCAGCGCACGTGGGTGCTGACCCGCGGTCGCGGCGTTGTTGACGAGAATGTCGATGTGGTCGAATGTGGACCGGATCGAGGCGGCCATACGCCGTACGTCAGCGAAGGAGCGCAGGTCAGCCAAGACCGGGACGATACTCGTGCCGGGATGCGCCGGAGCCAGCTCCGCGGCGAGTGCGCTCAGCAGAGAAGCCGACTTACCGTGTACCAGCAGTGTGTCGACGATCCCGGCGAGGCGATGCGACACCGCTTCCCCGATACCGTCCGTCGCCCCGGTGACAAGAGCCAATAGCCGTTGCCCGGTCGATGTGATGTCTCTCCGCTCCGACCGGCCACGAGTAGCTGAATTGTTTTCCGCTGATCCCATGTATCACAACCTTTTGTCCACCGGCGCGACCCTCGCCATCGTGCGCGGAACCGGCATTCTCCAGCCGATCGATCTCACTCGCCAGGTAGCTATCAAGGCACACCGCGCCCCCGGCCGGCCAAAGCCCGGAATAGCCGGACCGCCCGCAATGGGGACAAACCGCAAGAAGGTGTTGCATCACAGAGTGACGAGCCCAAGCTTCGATCATCCCCCAATCTCGCCCAACTGGCCGTCAGCGCGTGACCGACGCTTAACGTGATGCAATACTGGCGCGACCCCAAATTTCACACAACACCCGATCGTGTGGTTCGATTACATCCTCTGAGTAGGATGTGAATTGCCAACGTCTCAGTGACCACTACCTGGGCGCGTCGCACCGTCACTCGAATGGCACAACAGGATGTTTCGTCCCACGCCGGCTTGAACTACGTTCAAGAAGATTCACAGCCGAAGCGCTCGCGAATACGATCCAGGTTCTAGCACTCGTAGCAGTTGTTGATACGACGGCGAATTCGATAGAGCGCCGAGTACGTTCCCTGTGGGGTGGTACGCAGCACTTTCGCGATCTCCGCAGGGGGCAAGCCATCCGTGACCATCGACACCAACTTCCGGTCGCGCGGCGAAAAGTTGTCAAGTCGGCGCCTGAGCCAGTGCGCCTCAGCCCTGTCGCATACGGACTCGGAAGGATCCTGTGAACTCGCTGGGAACAACCGTCGGTCCCTGGCCATTCGCACAGCGACCGCGGTGCGGCGATTTTCGTCGATGCACAATCTGATCACGACGGTGACGAGAAACTGCTGCAGGCGCTCCATATCGAGGCTGGAATAGCAGGCTCCGCGAACGAGCGCCTCATGCACGATGTCTTCCGGATCGCCGGACGGGGAACATCTGCTCGCCGCTACCCGTATCAAAAACCCGCGCAATTTGGCGGACTCCCGCCAGTAGGTACTGGGCGAGGCGGTCATGACGTCCCCCCAACCGCCGCAACACTCCTCAGGTCAAGGTGATCCCAGACCTGCATCAACGATCGCTCCCGTACAGAGAATTTCAGCCAACGTATTTGTTCCACGAGCGTCCGCATACAAGACAGGAACGCTTCATGAAGGAACGCTAACGTTACCTGAACGAAAAGGCCAGGGCCTTAGGACCCTCGTTCCACGCGCCCGTTCGACTGTACGGTGCAAGCGGCGGAGGACATCCGAGTTAATCGCGTGAGATCCGCCGACGCACCGCGAAACATAGTGGAGGCGAGGCACTGGAGACAGCATGCCCTTGCGCGAGTGTCATCCGATCGTCAAGCGTGAACACGTGGACGGGAAGAAGGCGAAGATTCGAAGTGATCTACAAACACGCTCTTTGGCCTTTGCTGGCCATGATCCTTATCGCACACACCGGGACCGCCGGTGCCACGACCGTGGCCGAACCACCGCCTCAACGGTCGAAGCATTTCATACAAATGGAACTGAAGGTATCCGACGAGCCGACCGGGTCGGTCGCGCGCACTCGTTACCTGTACTGCGACCCGACCGGCGGCAACCATCCCTACGGAACCGGCGCCTGCCATGATATCGATGTCGCCCGTGGTGAGCTTGACAAGCTACCCGGTAAGCCCGGCAAGCCCTGTAGCGGACTTTACGCTCCGGTAAAGGTCACCGCGATGGGCGAGTGGCGAGGTACGCCGGTGTATTTCAGCCACACCTACCGGAACCAGTGCGTTCTCCGCATCAGCACTGGGCCGGTGTTCCAGTTCTAGATGTTCGCCGGGTCTCAGCACACCGGTCACCGCGCGAGGAGGATCACGTCTCCATCGCGCGGCGACCGGATACAGTGGTGCTATGGAGCGGGGTGTTCCGTAAGCGCGTACGCCCGTTCGAGAGTTTGACTCATCCGATTCCCGGCTGTGTCCCAAGCTTCAGCACGAAGCGAGACGAACCCCGATGTCTCACCGAGCCTCGGATGCGTGATCCGTACCGAATAGCGGCCGTCAGCAGAACGAACCACCTCCGCTCGGTCCCATTTGGCGCCGTCATTCGTCGAGTACCAGAGCCGAAACTCGCTGATGCGGCCCGCTCCCTCTGCACCGTGATGGTGTCCAGCCGTGACGTCGAAGACATGGAGCTTGCCGGCCGGCGCCTGGTTGAGCAGATCAAGCCCGAGCTGGTAACCAATGGTGATGAGCGGTTGGTAGCTACATTTCCGCCAGTCGTCGAGGCAGCCATACCCGGGCGGGATTGCCTCCGGGGGAGCCGACCTGAACGTCGATGCCGTACTGATCCGCGGTGTCAGGCGGTGCACCGCCTTGTTCGGCCAGCCGAACACCGGACGGTCCGGCACGGTTTCCTCCGAATCGAGCCGGAAGATCCCCGTTCGTCTGTCGAGCGGGAAGAGGGGGATGGGCAGATCCGGGCGCCGCATGGCAGGAATTTCTTCACCACCCTGACGCAAGGTGACCTTACTGATGTACTCCCCGGACTGCCAGGGCTCGCTATAGTGCCCCGGCGTGGAATCCATCCACTGGGCGGCAGGCAAGAACTCTCCGTTATCGCCGCGGCACAGCGAGCACAGTACGGGGAAGGCGCCTGGGTTGTGGTCTGCCGCGCCACCACGAATCGGTGACTGGAACCATCTTTCCTCTGGGGCGTGTCCGGCATTCGCGAAGATGTTTTCCGCGATCATGGTGAAGGTTGTCGAAAAGTCCGGCACGCCGTCCTTACCCGGTGCCATCTGAGTGACGTACCGCTTCCAGAACACCGTGTCGTCGGCGGGCCCGACGTACTCCGTCCATTTGCCCTGACCCTGGAACTGGGTCCCGCTGAGCGCGATGCTGGACGGGCCGTCCGTGGGCAAGGCGAACCACCTCTTCCGGTACACCAGATCGGCGCGGTCGCCGTGATAGCGGGTGTCGATGGCCAACATCCGCCGACGATCGACCTTGTTGACATGCTGCGCGGGCACGCCGTTCCGATCACGGAAGTAGACGTTGTACATGTATTCCGGCTGGTTCCGGCTGCTCAGCAGAAGGACGGCATCACCGCCGCGGATCAACTGCTCAAGCCGGTCGCTTTCCGGCCGGTCCAGTGACAGCAGAACCTTGCCACCGGTCAGCATGCCCAGGACCTTGGTGGGTTCGAAGCCGGACGTTGCCATCGAAGCCGGCACCGCCACCTGCCGCTCGCCGACGAACTCGCCGGCGACCGCGGCGGGATCGTACTCGGGACGCAGGATCTGCTCGCCGGCCCGCGTTCGGACTCGCAGGCTGACCAGTGCCTGGCCTAGCGTCAGATAGTCCTGTGACCCCACTGTTCCATGCCCGGCCGGGGTGGCCGGTGTGACGAACATCTTCCATCCGGTTCCGGACGTGAGAACACCACTCGCGAAAGCGACCGGCGCGCCGGGGATGGTGCGATGTACCGAGGTGAACCGCTCTCGAGTGTCGGTGAGTTCCTGGGTCTGGATCTGCATCGGCACTGTGGCGCGCGCGTCCAGGGCGACGGTGCTGGGCTTGTGAACAGGGACGCCGGCCGCGACAAGCAGGCTGGCACGCCGCGTCTGACCCCTTCGCTCGGCGATCGTGGCCGTCACCGAATAGTGCCCATGCGGCACTGAGATGGTGCCGGTGCCTCCCTTCACCGTCACCGAGTAGACCGGCGGAAGGAACGGATCGTTGTTCTTCCAATTGCTCCAGTCGTAGTCGTCACGAACGACGGTCAGTGATTGCGCCCCAGGCGCTTTGCCCTGGGAGTCGATCATCTTCACGGTCAAGGGGACCTTTTCGGGCTCCTTGTAGAAGCTGATCGGTGTCCTGACGTCAGCCTTGCCATCAGCGGCCTTCGCCCTGACCACACCGCCATACGCACCTGATCCCCCGCCGACGGTGGGATCGATCGTCACCGTGGCCGTGGCCTTGCCGCCGCTGGGCACGACGAGGGTGTCGGAATCGAGCGTGGCCATGCCGGCAGGCACCGGCTCGCCTTTCCACGTCGTTACGGAAGCTTCGAGCGAAACCGTGACGGCGCGGTCGGAGAGGTTGGTGTAGGTCACCGGACGCTTCGCTTTCGCGCTACCCGCCGAACCGGGCAGGCGTCCGAAGGAGATCGCCGACGGTGCGAGCACCGTGCTCGCCAGTGTCTTGGGAATGTCGGCTCGGCCTGCGCCTTGCTCATACCAGGGGACACCGACGTCCTTACCCGTCGAGGTGAGCATCGCCTTCAGCTCGCTCGACCGCCATTGCGGGTGCTTCTGGGCGAGAATGGCCGCCGCTCCGGCGACATGCGGTGTGGCCATGGACGTACCGGAGAGCCGCGTGTAACGCTCACCCACCGGTTCCCCGATGTCGGTTCCGCCGGCGCGGGCAGCCGCGATGTCCACGCCCGGCGCGACGATTTCGGGTTTCACCATCGCGTCGGTCAGCCGCGGCCCCTTGCTGGAGAATTGGGCCGGCCTGTCCGCCTTGTCCACAGCGCCCACCGCGAGCGCCGTACTCGCCGCCGCCGGAGTCTCCACCATGGCGATCCCGCCCGAGTTGCCCGCGGCGGCCACGAAGAGCGCACCGGTCGCCGCGGTCAGCTTGTCAGCCATCTCGCTGAGCGGGTCACCGCCGGCCGAAGGGCCCGCGCCGAGACTCAGATTGATCACTCGTGCTCCGGAGTGAGCCGCCCACTCCATACCGGCCATGAGCTGTGATTCCTCGCCATAGCCCGCGCTGTCGAGAACCTTGGCGTTGAGCAGCTTCACCCCCGAGGCCACGCCGCGATACTTGCCCGCCGACGCCGCGCCCGATCCGGCGATGATCGAGGCTACATGCGTGCCGTGGCCGTACCCGTCATTCGTGTCCGGGTCCGTGGTGAAGTTCCGCGAACCCGCGATCCTGCCCGCCAGATCAGGGTGCGCGGCGTCGATACCGGTGTCCAGCACCGCAACGGTGACGCCGCTGCCGTCGAGTCCTGCCCGCCAAGCCTGGGGAGCACCGATCTGCGCCGCGCTCTCGTCCAAGTTCACCCTGACCCTGCGGTCGAGGCGAATCTTCACGTCACCACTGAACGCCTCTGGGTTACCACCTTGGCCGACCAACGCCCGCCAGAACGCTCCCGCCTCGGCGCGGCGGACCTTCACGGCCGCCGCGTTGATGGTGGGCAGGGTCAGCGTCCGGTCGCTCGCGGGAAAGGCATCCGCCTGGTGGGCGACGACCTCAGCAGGTGTGTCATTCCCGTAGCTCACTATCACCGGCAGCTTCCCGGTCTTGGCATCGGTCAAACCCTGACGGACGAGTTCCTTGACGTCGAACAGCTCCGGGTCGATCGCACCGGATACCAGGTAAGGCTCCACATCCGAGGGGATCACAGAGAAGCCGTCCGAATCGGTCCTGGTCTGAAAGATGGGTGGCTCCCCGGGCCGAGGAGCCGGCTCGATCGACACTCCTGCTTGGCCACCTGCACGTTCGAAGTAGGTGACGACGTCACCGGTCAGCAAGGTCACGCGATGCGACTGCTCGCCGCCACTCGCGAGCCTGTCCGCACGAGTGGCGGCGGACTGCTCTGCCGACGCTCCACCTACGACGATCATGGTGAGGAGGAGGCTGAGCACTATCAGAAACAGACACGAGCGGCTGCGTAGAACACCACCAGCCAGCGGATTCAAATGGGCCTGCATAACACCCTCGTTTCCAAGAAAACACAGAGAACATGGATCGGGCGTCGACTGCAGGCTGCATCGCCTTCATCCGCCCGGCACGTCCGCCCTCCTTTGTCATCCGTCGGTCGACTGCGTCAACGCATGATGACCTGGTTCTCTGGCCCCTGGTTACAGGAATCGTCGGCGGAATCTCGACAATGACCACTACTCGCCGTCACACACCGAGGTGGTACGGGTGCACTCAGCGAGGCCACGGGCCTGCTTCCGTGGCCCGTCGACGACGTCAGCCGCCCTCACTCCGCCAGTTGGGGCACGCGGGTGTCCTCCTGGGGCAGGGGGTGTCCGTCGTTCAGTACCTCGCAGTACGTGCGGCGACAAGGGCGCTTACAACGGCCTCCCTGCCGCGTTCGTCGGCGCGAATTGTGCTATTCACCTCGATATGCACGAAAGCCGTGCGTTTGGCAGCCGCCATCTTTCCCTGCACATTGGTGTCACCCTCGAGGCCGCGACACGATTCAGTCCAGGCATGACACAGCGCGAATCCGGCCGCCGTCAGCCGATCGGCCACGCCCAACGCCATGTCATCGACCTCGGCCGCCCCGGTGGAGAGCACGATATCCTTGCCGGGTTGGCTCGAGTCGTGAAATCCGTGGAGCTGAATTTGACCGTACCCGCGTTCGGCCAATTCCGTGGCGATGGCGTGAAACATGGAATTCTCCCGATGCGCGACATCCGCTTGTGTACCGGCGCGCCGGTGAGCTCCCGCCATCAGCAGCACCGCACCGGGGACCATTCTGAAGTAGGACAATCCCATCTGTTCGGTGCGCAGGTCCGAGTTGGGATGCGGTACCTCGACAACGATCGACGGAGGTGCTGAACGATCGATCAGGTAGACGCCCCAGGCACGCTCGGATTCAGGTTCGTTCATCACGAGCGTGTAACCTCGGCCGGTCGCCGAGTCGACACCGTCATGAACGGAAAATCCCAGCTCGTCAAGCCGGGATCCGGTCGCCTCCCCGCGGTCGAGGAGCGCGGTGAACCCATCGGCCCCAGCACGGCGTTCAGCCACATTCGGTGACCGATACGGCCGTTCTGCATCAAGTCCGGCGACGAAGGACGAGATATGCGGGGCCAGATCGAGGCCCCTGGACGATTCCTGAGGCCCGCGTCCGAGCTTGAAGATCACCACCAGGACAATCGCCAGTGTGACAGCTACGCTGACCACGGCGACGGTTCGAGATCTGCTGCGCATTCGAGAAGTGTATTACCGGCGGTCGTTCAACAGAAGGTCCAGTGCTTCCCATCAAGAATAATGCATACCTGGCTTGGATGCAGGAAACGGTGATACTGCCTGGAGCTGCGATTCCAATGGCCAGGCACCAAGACGGATCCGGCCAGCGCATTCAGATTCTTGATCATTTTCCCCTACGAGGCCCCGCCGGCTGATGGCACCGACGAGGAACCGGTCACCCCGGAGAGGCTGAAACCCTTGCAGACACGTGGTCACGGCCACCTGATCACGGCGAGGACTCGTCCATCGACGTCGAAGCGGCCAGCAGACATCTTTGACCTCCGGCTCTCGCGCGCGGATCCACTCCGGTCCCGCGGCGGACGTCCCAGGTTCGGAGTGGACCCGATGGTAATTCCCCCGCCTTCGACCCCGCGGGGACCAGCCTTGGCACCGCGGTCCATCGACCATGTGATGCCGCGAGTCCCCACCGGCGGGAACTCGCGGACCGCGGCTAATCCTTCCGGCAGTGGTCGACGAAGGTGACCGTGGTGACCCTGTCCTTCACAACCTTGACCACGGCGGTAGCTCTCTTCACATTGATGCGCTCGAAAGGTCCCTGCACCCTGATGTTGACGACCTCGCAGTTCTTGGGCATGTCCCGTTCCCTCACCTGATAACTGCCAACAGCAAGCTTTGACTCCGAGCGGCACTCCCAGCCGCGCAACAGCCACTCCGCGATCTTTCCTTCGCCAGGTTGACGGATGATGAATCTGAACTTCCCCTTCACGTCTTCGAAACCGCGAACCTGTTTGCACACCCTGATTTCCCCCAGGTCCTTGCGATCAGCCGCCGCCTCTGGCGCCACCAGCGCCGACCCGCCCGACATGAGCGCGAAACCAGCCGCGAGCGCGACGGTCGAACGGCCGCGAACTTGCCATTTCATCAGCATTACTCCTCCCGTATCGGCCAATTTTTAATATGACCTCAGTAGCATTGCAGAATTCCATGAACAGCTAAAGATATCCGCATGGCGAATAGTCGTCACTGACCGATGTGAAATATTCCGCAAGAAGGAACACTGTTCGCGATTAACCCGTGCGCCCATGACGACAGGCGAACCCGCCGACGGCGAACTCTACCCGGCCACCTCGTTTGGCCGAGCGACTGCGCCAAACTGCGCAAGGGAGAGGTCCGTGTGCGAGGTTTCGAGGTGACGCGGTCCGTGCGAACGCCTGTCGAACCAGACGCCCTGTCCCTTGTGTCCCCTGGTCGAAGACGCCGTCGGCGACTTCCCCCCGGTGACCGCCGCGCGCACGGTCACGTTCCTGCTGCGCACCGGTGCGATCGTCACCGGAGTCATGATCGTGGTGGTCGCTCGCCCGCGGCGCCGGGGTCGCCCCAATGTCACGTAGCTTAAGTTGATCTTGGACGATGTTGACGGGTGAGGTGAAGGCTCCCTTCGCTGCGCCTGATGCGACGAAGGGCGCCTTCGGCCCTGGTCGCGGGTCGGGTTGGTCGTGAGTGGCGTTTCGGGTTCTAACCCGAAACGCCACCCACGACCCCCTCGTGAACGCAGTCGGCTCCTGTCGGCCAGGGCAACCGAGCGCGTGACCTGCGGCAATCCTCACCGCTTACGATCAAGACCCCCATCCAAGATCAACTTAAGCTACATGGCATTGGGATCGCCCCGTCCTTGATGAACCGGGCGGGGCATTCGGTGCTCGGCCTGGCGGCACCGCCGGCGCTCCTGGTCGCGACCGCGTGCTCGGTGTCCTGGCGTGCTCGGCCCGGCACGGACGTTGCGAGCGCCGACTGCCGTCATCACGATCACCGGGCCGACCGGCGCCGTGCCGCCGGGGCCCGCGATGTACCTGCCTGTCGCAGGTCTTCGCTCGAGTCCCGGCTCCTGGACGGCCGCGGGCGAAGCTGGACCTGTTCTCACGGTCCTGCTCATCACCTCCCGCTCAGGGTGGCGACCTGGTGGCGACATGGCCGACCGCGCCACCGCCGAGGCGGTGATCCGGAACCGGCCCCCCGCAGGGCACGATCGGCCCGCCGATCAACTCAAGGCTGTTCTCGCAGGTCAGAAAGCTTGCCCTTGGTGACTCCGCTTTCCGCGGAAAGCCGTCTACCCGAGAGCAGCACGCTGGGCACCGCCACAGCCACGATCTTCAGCACGCCGCACCTGGACCCCAAACACGAAGAAGCCCAGGCCGCGTGGCCTGGGCTCTCCTGAAGGAACTCTGTGCTCCCCCGCTTGGACTCGAACCAAGAACCCTCCGGTTAACAGCCGAATGCTCTGCCAGTTGAGCTACAGGGGATTGTGCTCCGTACCGGCCGGATCGCTCCGACCGATGAGAGAACTTTAGCCCATGCCCCCGGCGGCCGCGCACCCACCCCCCACTTCGGGGATCACCTCGTCAAGCTCGCGTTTTGAGGGACAATGACGGCTGGAGCAAGATTGAACGGAGGCGTGGACTCGGATGAAGATGTTCCTGCTGGGCGCGGCCGCGGGCTACGTGCTGGGCGCGAAGGCCGGCCGGGGGCGGTACGAGCAGATCGTGCGGACCTACCGCAAGATCGCTGACCACCCCATGGTGCAGGGCGCCGCCGGGGTCGCTCGCGCCAAGGTCGGTGAGCGGTTCGGGCGGCCTCAGCGCTGACCGTGCCCGAGACGAACCGAAGGGGCCCTTCGCCATTGGCGGAGGGCCCCTTTCACGGCACGACGGCGACCACGAAGACGCGCCGGAACTCGAACCAGGTGGTCCCGTCGGGACGCGGCGGGTAGGCCTCGTCCAGCTTCCGGGCGATCTGAGCCCGGAAGTGGTCCCAGTCCTCCCCCGGCAGGGCCTCCTTGACCGGCCGAAGCGAGGTGCCGGTGATCCATTCGAGTACGGCGTTCTCCCCGGTCAGCCGCTGCAGATACGTCGTCTCCCAGGCGTCGACCGCGCATCCCTCGTCGGCCAGCAGGTTCCCGTAGCCGAGCGGGCTGTCGACGGCCTCGTTCTCCCGCAGGACGACGTCGGCGAGGCGCGGAGCCCACTCCTCGGTGCGTGCGAGGGCGCGGACCAGGGCATGCGACGGGGCATCGAAGTTGCCGGGGACCTGGAACGCGAGCGTCGCCCCGGACGGCAGGAGGCTCACCCAGCGGCGGAGCAGGTCGCGGTGCTCCGGGACCCACTGGAGCACGGCGTTCGAGATGACCACGTCGGTGTCCGGTCCGGGCACCCAGTCGTTGACGTCGAGCACTCGCGCGTCGACGCCGCGTGAACGGGCGGCTTCGACCATTTCCGGTGAGCTGTCGCTCGCCTCGATGATCGCGCCGGGCCAGCGTTCCGCCAGTCCGGCGGTCAGGTTGCCGGGTCCGCAGCCGAGGTCGGCGACCCGGCGGGGCTGGTCGGCGGGTATCCGCCCGACGAGGTCGTGGAACGGCCTGGCCCGCAGGTCGGCGTAGTCGAGGTACTTGACCGGATCCCACATGGCGCCTCCCAGCGATACAGTACGAGCGTACTGCTAGCCGCCGGGCTTCGCCAGCTTCCTGGCCGCTTCCTCGGCGATCGCCTTGACGACGTCGACGTCGGTGCCCGGATCGGGGCGTACCTGAAGCACCGTGCCGTCCTGACCGGGGACCTTGCGCTCGACGAACCACGCTCCCCCGGTTCCGAGGTCCTTGCGGTGCCGTCCCCGGACCGAGCCGTCGACCCGCTGCCGCACCAGGATCGGGACCTTGCCGGGCTTGGGCAGCCGGAACCGGACCGGGGCCTTGTCGGCCAGCAGCACGGCGTTCCCCGCGGTCCCGGTCTCCTCGGACTCGGTCAGGGTCAGCACGCCGTCGGACCACGCGGCCTTGCCGACCAGATGCCAGCCGACCCGGCGCGGCCCCGGTATCCACAGGCCCAGCGCCGTGACCAGCAGGTATCCGCCGCCCTCGACCGCCGCGCCGCCGACGACGTGCTCGCCGTCGTCGAGCGAGCCGTCGAAATCCGCCGGGACACGGTCACCCAGCAGGTGACGCAGCCAGCCCATGCTCAGTCCAATCCGCCGATGGCCTGTTCCTTCAACGCCTTCCGGTACTGCTCGAGCGCGACGAGGTCGCCGAACAGGGCGCGGTAGTCGTCCGGCGCCTCGACCGGGGAAAGCCGCTGGAGCTTCGACTTGATCTCGTTGATCTGGCGGCCGACGAGGCTCTCCTGTACCGCCGCGAGTTGCGCGGAGATATAGCGCGAATCGACCTCGCCCTTGGCGCGCAACGGTTCCACCGAAAGCTCGCTGAGCACTCGCCGCACCGTCCCCTGCGGGCAGTGCGGGGCGGCGGCGTCGAGCAGGGCGGGTCCGGTCAGCCCGGAGCCCGCTCCCCCGGCGGCCAGCAACGCCTTGTGGATGGTGACGTAAACCGGATGGGTGAAAGCGTCCTCGGGGAGCGAGTCGTACTCGGCCCCGGCGAGCATCGGTTGCTGCAGCGCCGCCTTGAGCGCCTCACGCTGCGCGATGAACCGCGGGTCGCCGGGCGCGGGCCTGGGCAGGTCCTCCTCGGCCGCGGCCGCCGCCGAGGAGGGAGCGGGCCGCCGGACCTCGACGGTGGCGGAGCGTTTCGCCGTGGCCCCCGCGCTGCCGCGCACCCGGTTCACCACCTGCGCCGCGTCCTGCCAGCCGACCCACCACGCGAGCTTCGACGCGTAACCGTCGCGGCTGGCGCGGTCCTTGATCCCCGCGACCATCGGGACGGTCTTCTGCAGCGCCGCCACCTGACCGTCGACGGAGTCGAGGTCGAACGCCTTGAGCATGCTCTTGATCGCGAACTCGAACAGCGGGATCCGCCGCGCGACCAGGTCGCGCACCGCGGCGTCGCCCTTGGCGAGCCGCAGCTCGCAGGGGTCCATGCCGTCGGGGGCGACCGCGATGTAGGTCTGCCCCGCGAAGGTCTGGTCGCCCTCGAACGCCTTCAGCGCCGCCTTCTGGCCCGCCTCGTCACCGTCGAAGGTGAAGATCACTTCGCCGCGGAAGGCGTCGTCGTCCATCATCAGCCGCCGGAGGACCTTCATGTGGTCCTCGCCGAACGCCGTCCCCGACGACGCGACGGCCGTCGGGACACCGGCGGCGTGCATCGCCATCACGTCGGTGTAGCCCTCGACGACGACGACCTGGTGCCGCTTCGCGATCTCGCGTTTGGCCAGGTCGAGGCCGAACATCACCTGCGACTTCTTGTAGATCGGCGATTCCGCCGTGTTCAGGTACTTCGCCGAGACGCGGTCGTCGTCGTACAGGCGCCGCGCGCCGAACCCGACCACCTCGTTGCCGACGTCGCGGATGGGCCAGAGCAGCCGCCGGTTGAACCGGTCCATCGGCCCGCGCTGCCCCTCCTTGGCCAGCCCGGCCGTGAGCAGTTCCTTGACCTCGAACCCGCGATTGAGCAGATGTTTCGTGAGCTTGTCCCAGCCCGCGGGCGCGTACCCGCAGCCGAACGTCTGCGCGGCGGCCGCGTCGAAACCCCGTTCGGACAGGAAGTCCCGCGCCGCCCGCGCGTCCGGGGTGAGCAACTGCTCGGCGTAGAACTCCTGCGCGGCGCGGTGCGCCTCGATCAGCCGGGAGCGGGTGCCGCGATCACGCTGGACGCTTCCGCCGCCGCCTTCGTAGGTCAGCCGGAACCCCACGCGATCCGCGAGGCGCTCGACGGCTTCCACGAACGAGATCAGGTCCATCTTCTGGATGAACTTGATCACGTCACCGCCTTCGCCACAGCCGAAGCAGTGGAAGGTGCCGTGGGTGGGGCGCACATTGAACGACGGGGTCTTCTCATTGTGGAACGGGCAAAGCCCTTTCAGGCTGCCGCCGCCGGCGTTGCGGAGGGCCACGTAGTCACCGATGACCTCGTCGATCCGGTTGCGCTCGCGCACCTCCGCGATGTCGCTCTCCCGAATCCGTCCTGCCACGCTCATCACTCTAGGCCGTGTCCGGTCAGTCGCTTCGATGGGCTTCGTGATCCAGGTCAGTGGCCGCCCGGGCGCGAAGACCGCGAAGTGACTGACCGGACACGGCCTGACCTCCCGCTCCCCGAGCGCTGTACGGCACACTCGGGGAATGAGCACCGCCCTGGACGAACTCGCCGGGAATTTCGCCGCGCTGCGCCCCCATCTGGTGTCGGTCGCCTACCGGCTGACCGGCACGCTGTCCGACGCCGAGGACGCGGTCCAAGAGTCGTGGCTGCGCCTGAGCGGCCTGGACGAACGACGCCGCTCGGCCATCGAAGACCACAAGGGCTGGCTGACCACCGTCGTCAGCCGTATCTGCCTCGACCGGCTGCGGTCCGCGGTGGTGCGCCGCGAGCGGTACGTCGGCGAATGGCTGCCCGAACCCGTCCTCGGCCCGCTGGGCACGCCGTCGTCGGAGGATCCGCTGACCGTCGCCGTCCGCGACGACGGGATGCGCATGGCGGCGATGGTGGTCCTCGACCGGCTGACGCCGGAACAACGCGTCGCGTTCGTTCTGCACGACGCGTTTTCGGTGCCGTTCGGCGAGATCGCCGAGATCCTGGGCTGCACACCGGAAACCGCGCGCCAGCACGGTTCCCGCGGCCGCCGCGCGGTCGCCGACGCCGATCCGCCGCCCCGGACGGCGCTCGTCGAACAGCAGCAGATCATCGAGAAGTTCATGACCGCGATGCTCACCGGCGACATCCAGGCGGTGGCCGAGGTGCTGCATCCCGACGTCGTCCTCGTCGGCGACGGCGGCGGCAAGGCCCGCACGGCGATCCACACGGTCGCCGGGTTCGACAAGGTCACCCGGCTGTTCCAGGGCCTCATGCGAATGTACGACCCGGCGGGGATGGAGCAGGCGAGGTTCGCGCTGGTCAACGGCGACCTCGGGGTCTACCTCCCGCCTCAGCCCGGTTCGGACCGGTACCGGGCGCTCGACGAGCACGTCGACGCGTTCGTCATCCGCGACGGGAAGATCGTCGCGATCTACGACATGGCGAACCCGGACAAGCTCACCACCGCGCGGACCCGCGTCGGCCCCTGACCGCGTTTAGTCCTCTGAATGCGCCCTGGGCGCATTCAGAGGACTAAACGCGGGAGTCTCAGGGAAGCGGGATCTTGCAGGCGTCGCCCGAGGTGAAGCCCTGCGCGGTGATGTCGAGCGCGCTGTTCATCCGGGCACGCATGTTCTCGAGGCCGATCTGGTAGGTCAGCTCGATGACGCCTTTGCGGCCGAACTCCCGTTCCAGCTCGGCGACCTGCTCGTCGGTGACGGTCACCGGGCTCGCGGTCATCGCGTCGGCGTACGCGAGCGCGAGCCGTTCCTGGTCGGTGAACGCGGGCGACTTCGCGTAGTCGTCGATGTTCTTCAGCCGTTCGATGTCGAGGCCCTCGTGCAGCTGCAGCATGGTCCCGAAGTCGACGCACCACGAGCAGCCGAGCTGGGTCGCGACGCGGTACACGGCCAGCTCGCGCACGTTCGACGGCAGCGTCTTGCTGGCCTTCTCCGCCATCATTTCGTGCATGCCGTTCGCCCGGAGCAGCGCCGGGTGGTGCGCGTAGACGGCCATCGGCTCGGGCACGGCGCCGAAGCGCTTGCCGGCGAACTTGTAGAACAGCTTCAGCAGGAAGCCGGCTTCGGCGGTCTTCACGGCGGGAATACGCGGCATGGTGTCCTCCTCGTGCGGTTGCGATCACCGAATGGACGAGACGGCCCGCGCGGACGTGACAGTGACGCCGGTGACGCGCGCCACGCGGCAGGAGGGCCGTCTTTCGCCTTTTCGCCGGAACCGCCAGTCGATCATCGAAGGTACGCTGGCGAGTCGGCACTTTTCCTTCCACCGAGGAGGACCGATGCTCGCCGTCGAGGATCCCGCCACCGGACAACGGATCACGGCCGTCCCCGACTGCGGGCCAGCCGAAGTCGACAAAGCGGTACGCGCCGCCGCCGAGGCCTGGCCCGCTTGGCACGCCTCGGATCGGCGCGCGGCGCTGACGTCGTGCGCGGTCGTCGTCGAGGAGGCCGCGCCCGTGCTGGCCCCCGTGCTCTCCGAAGAGCAGGGGAAACCGCTTCACGAGGCCAACGCCGAGTTCGCCGGGGCGGCGTCGCAGTTCCGGTACTTCGCCGGGCTGCGGCCCGGACCGCCGGCCGACGGCGAAGGACCGGTCGCCGCGATCACGTCGTGGAACTTCCCTGTGCAGTCGGCCGTCGCGAAACTCGCGCCGGCGTTCGCCGCCGGGAACACGGTGGTGCTCAAGCCGTCGCCGCGCACTCCGCTCACCACGCTGCACCTCGGCCGGATGCTGGCGCAGGTGCTGCCGCCGGGCGTGCTGACCGTGCTCACCGGACACGACCCCCTCGGCGAGCGTCTGCTCACCCATCCCGGGATCCGGAAGGTCGACTTCACCGGATCGGCGGACACCGGGAAGCGGATGGCCGCCGCGTCCGCGCCGGAATGGCGACGGCTGACGCTGGAACTGGGCGGCAACGATCCCGCGATCGTCCTCCCCGGCACGGATCCGGCCGCCATCGCGGAACGGCTCTTCTGGAGCGCCTTCGCCAACTGCGGCCAGATCGGCGTGGCGGTCGAGCGGGTCTACGCCGTCGGGTCCGTCCACGACGGCGTCGTCGAGGCGCTGGCGGCCGTGGCGACCCGGGTCGTGGTCGGCGACGGACGGACACCCGGCACACAGCTCGGCCCGGTGAACAACCGGCCGCGGTACGACCGCGTCACCGGTCTCACCGGCGAGGCACGGGCGGACGGCGCGAGGATCGTGACCGGCGGGCCACTCGACGGACCCGGGTACTTCTTCGCCCCGGCGATCCTCGCCGAGGCGCACGACGGCATGCGAGTCGTCACCGAGGAACAGTTCGGCCCGGTGCTGCCGGTGGTCCGATGCTCCACAGTGGACGAAGCGGTCGGGCTGGCGAACGCCACGGCGTCCGGCTTGTGCGGATCGGTGTGGGGCGCGGACGAGGAGTACGCCGCCGAAGTCGCGGCACGGCTCGGCAGCGGGACGGTCCGGGTCAACGCGCATCTGGCGATCTCCGTGGACGGACCGTTCGCGGGCTCGCGGTGGTCGGCGAGCCGCGACGGCCTCAGGGAGTGATCGTCCGGACGTCCCACACCCAGACACCGTCGACGAACTCGGCGGGCTTCCGCAGCAGCAGGTCCACGGTGGTCCGGAAGGCGTCCTGGTGTTCGCGCGGGATCAGCACGAGCACGTCGGCGTTCCAGTACCGCAGATCCTCCAGCGCCTGCACCCGCTGCGACTCGGTGATCGTCGGCGGTATCCCGGTCTGCTTGATCTGGTCGAAGATGATCGACGTCGGCCGCTGGACGGCACCGTAGCGGCCGCGTTTGTCGTCAGGACCGCTCGGCCCGACGAAGTAGCCCTCCGGCATCGAATAGCCGAGGCCCGCGTCGATCTGCCAGTGCAGCGGTTCGGATTCGCCGGAACTCGGCAACGGCACGGGGACCACGGTCCCGCCGGGCGCGACATAGCTCCGCCAGGTGCCGTCGGCGAGGAACCTCGGTGTCGGCGGCCGTTCCTTCACGATCAGCTGCGTCGGCGCGATCGGCAGCAGTACCGCGATGACGACGCCGATCCACAGCAGCCGCAACGGGAATCGCCGCTCCCCCGGCACTTCGGGGAGTTTCGACGCGACCGCGTAGACGCGCTCGGTCGCCAGCGCCAGCAGAGCGCCGATCAGCGGGATGCAGCCCATCGCTAGCCGCGACTCCAGCAGCGATTCGAACAGCGGCAGTTCCGAGAAGAGTTTCCACGGTCCCGGGATCCCGGTCTCCTCGTGCACCACGATGATCTGCACACCGAGCGAGAGCCAGGCCATCACGAACATCGAGATCGCCAGCGCCCGCGCGAACACCTCGCGCCACAACCACGCGGTGATGACCACCATCAGCACGATCAACGGCCAGCCGAAGAAGGCGTTCTCCTCGGTGCGGTTCATCGACACGTCCGCGGCGGCCTGCGGCTGCCCGGCGACCGACTGCGTCGCGAACCGGGTGAACGCGGCCGTGTCGTTCCCGACCGGGCCGTGCTCGATCGCCTGATAGCTCTGCGGGCCGAAGAACTGCCACCACAGCGGGAAAGCGCACAGCACGAGCGCCACGAGGACCCCGATGCCGACGCCGATCCCCAGCGGTTTCGCCATCGGTGGGAACTCGCGGTAATTCGTCGCGAAGTAGGCGATGGCGAAGATCGCGAACGCCATCGCGAAGATCAGCAGCGGTTCCTCACCGAGGAAGATCTGGTACGCCGCCAGCAGGCCGAGGAAGATCCCGTTGCGGACGGGCCGTTCGCCGCGGGCGATCTTGAAGACCAGCAGCGCGATGAACGGCAGGACGAACCACGCGACGAAGTTCGGGTGCGCGTTGCCGTGCGAGATCATCGGCGGGGCGAAGCCGGCGAACGCGCCGCCGATGGCCGCGCCGACCCGGTGGGTGACCAGATGCCGCGAGAAGACCCAGTACCAGGCCGCCGCGGTGCCGGCGAGACCGCCGGTGAGCGCGATGGCCCAGGTGACAGTCGGGCCGAAGGTGAGCGTGACCGGCGAAAGCGGGATGCCGATGCCGAGCATGGCCGTGTTGGCCATCAGGTTCACGCCGAGCGGATGGTTCTGGAAATGCGAACTGAGCGGATTCCTCAGGTGCAGCACGTTGTCCGCGGTGACGGAGAAGAACCACTCCCACAGGTTCTGGTCCGACGCGCTGTTCCAGAGATAGCCCTCCTTGAGATCGAGCCAGAGCCCGTTGTAGAGCAGGAAGGCGAACAGCAGGAAGCCGCCCATGATGGCGGCGTCGGTGGCGGCGAACCGGCGGGGTCTCGTGGGAGTCTTCTCGGCCTCCACCTCCGCCGCCTCAGTGGTTGCCATCGGAAGTCCTTCGGGGGTATTCGGCGGATCCAGGTTTTCGCTGGGCGTGCGGCCGTGGGGCCCTCGTACCGGGCTGTACTCGGGTCTCACGGCCGTGCGTCCAGCGGGAAGCTGGGCCGTCGAGACCCCCGGAGGACTTCCGATGGTGACCACTTAGCCTGGAAAAGACTCACTGACCATCCTCACGGCTCGACAACGCGGGCGAGAAAGTAGATCACACCCGTCGAGGCATGCCTGACGAGCAGAAGGAAGGGCCGATCGACGGCGACTTCCAGGGGTTCGTCGACGATGAGCGACGTCAGCCGCATCAGCACCGCCGTCGCGGCGGCGCCTTCGAGGCCTTGTTCGTCGATACGGAGCACGGACTGGTGGAGGACCTCGGACACTTCGAGCCGGTCGTCGTCGGCGAGCCCGGTGAGGTCGGCGTCGGCGGTGAACATCGTCCGCACCCCGAGGTCCTGGAGTTTCGCCGTCAGCGGGCTGTCGACGTCGAGGTCGAGTTTCGGCAGCGACAGGGCGATGGTCTTGGCCCGCGTGTTCTCCAGCAGCCGCGCCAGCTTGCCCGCGTCGAGTTCGGCGTCGTCGAGATCGCCGTCCGGAAGCAGGACGACCGCCTCCACCCCACCCTCGGCGCCGAGGCGGACGACCTGCCAGCCGTCCTCGTGGGTGTGGTCGAGCCGCTTTTCGAGCCACATCGTCGGCACCGTACGGGTGCCGGAGGGCGCGTGGAAGTCCGCGGGCGCGGTGTTGTCACGCGAGAACGGGTTGGTCCAGGCGGTTTTGAGATACAGGGCGTTGACGATCGCGGCGACGGTGTCCGGCGCGACGGTCCCCGGCTTCAGCAGTTCGGGGATCAGTTCGCGGGTGGCCTCGGCGACGTCGGCGTTGATCAGCCGTCGCGCGGCCTCCGGATCGTCGCCGAACGGGGCGCTCTCGACCTTCCCGCCCGGCCAGGTGGCGAGTTCCTCGCGGAAGGAGCCCTCGAGCGGGAGCCCGTCCCAGGCCCAGAGCGTGTTCGCGACCGCGAGTTCGGGGCCGTCGTCGAGCAGCGACGAGGCCTTGCCCAGCAGGTCGGCCAGCTCGTCCGGGTCGCCGAGCAGGGCGATCAGCTCTTCTCTGGTCTTCCCCTTGGCGGCCTGCGTCACCAGGCCGAGCGCGCTCGCGATCGAGTACGGCGAGAAGCACGCGTTCTCCGCGCGGCTCGCCAGCACCCGATAGAGGTCCAGACCAAACCGGAGGTGGCTTTCGACAGCGCCCATGCCGCAGACCGTACCGTGGACGGGCCCGCCCGTCTCCTGTCCGAAGGTTCCGCCTTGGGCGATCCGGGTTCTCTAAAGAGGTAAGCCGAAGGTGTCGTGCCCTGAAGGCCCCCTTTGAGACGGTGAACACCTCAAAGCGGGCCTTCAGAACATCAGCTTCGACGCCGGGACAGCGGTGTCCCCGATGTGGCATCGGGGACACCCAACGCCTCCAATGCCACATCGGGAGCACCGAACGGGTAGTGAAGGCCTCCTTCACTACCGTCAGGGTAGGCAAGGAGGCCTTCACCACCCTTTGCTGTAGATGAAGGCCTCAGCCGTGCCTGCCCGTGTGCCAGGCGTGCCACGCGTAGGCCTGCGCGTCCGTGAGCGACGCCACCTGGTCGACGACCACGCGCAGGCGCGCCGCGTCGTCCGGGGCGGCCTCCCACGCGGGAAGGAACAGCCCGTCCAGCGCGTCGGGCGCGCGACGGCACAGCGCCTCGACCAGTTCGGCGAGTGTCTGCCGCTGGCCGTCCTGCATCGCGAGGCGCCGCCTGTCACTCATCACGTACCGCAGCGCGAGCGCCTTGAACAACGCGACCTCGGCCGCGACCTGCTCCGGGATGACCAGCCGCGCGGCGTAGCGGCTCAGCGGCCCTTCGCCGTACACCTCCCGTGTCGCGCCGACGACCGCCGTCGCGAACCGGCCGACCAGCTCGCTCGTCAGCCGTTTCAACGCGACCTGCGCCTTGAGCGATCCGTCGAGCCCCGGTTCGCTGAGCTCGGCGACCACCGGCAGATCGAGCAGTTCCTTCGCCGCACCCTCCAAAGTGGACCGCGACTGGTGCGAGAACCTTCGCGCCGCCTCGGCCACCGCCGCGCGTTCCTCCGCGTCGGCCAGCACCCGCAACGAGATCCGGCCCGCCAGCACCCCGTCTTCCACGTCGTGCACGGAATACGCGACGTCGTCGGACCAGTCCATGATCTGGGCTTCCAGGCAGGTCCGGCGCTCTGGGGCGCCTTCCCGGACCCACGCGAACACCTCGGCGTCGTCGGCGTAGACGCCGTACTTCGGATTGCCTTCTTCCCGTTGCCACGGGTACTTCGTCGAGGCGTCGAGACAGGCGCGGGTGAGGTTCAGCCCGCCCACGACCCCGCCTTCGAGCAGGACCTTGGGCTCCAGCCTGGTGAGGATCCGCAACGTCTGCGCGTTGCCCTCGAAACCACCGCACGGCTGGGCGACCTCGTTCAGCGCGCGCTCGCCGTTGTGCCCGAACGGCGGATGCCCGATGTCGTGCGCGAGGCCGGCGGTGTCCACCAGATCGGGATCGGCGCCCAGCTCGTCCGCGATGCCCCTGCCGATCTGGGCGACCTCCAGCGAATGCGTCAGCCGCGTACGGGGCACGCCGCTGACCTCGGCCCCTTCACCCGGGCCGACCACCTGGGTCTTGCCCGCCAGACGGCGCAGAGCGGCCGAGTGCAGCACTCGGGCGCGATCACGGGCGAAGGCGCTCCGCCCGTCCGCGGCGCCTTCCAACGCCGCGCCCTTGGGCCGCTCCGGCAGCAGGCGCGCCCTGTCGGCCTCGGTGTAGGTGTCCACCCGACCAGACTAAACGTGGTCACCGACACTTATCGGGCGTCAGACCTCACCGGTACCGAACAGACTGTCCGCCGGCGACTTCGTGAGGCGGTAGTACAGCAGCGCGCCGGTCTCGCGGACGATGTAGCGCGCCTGCGTCTCGCGGGTCTGCACGATCGGGCCGCGATGGGTGGGCGACGTCCAGGTCTCGAGCCCGAGGTCGTCGGCCATCACCCGGGCGCGGAAGGAGTGCCACGGGTCGCTGACCAGCACCGCGGTCTTCCAGCCCCGTTTCCGCACCTGCTCGGCGACCGCGCGGAGGCTCCGCAGGGTGTCGCTGCCCTCGCCGACCGGCAGCGTCGCCGATGTGGGCACGCCGCGTTTGCGCAGCCACTGCGCGCCCGCGTGCGCTTCGGTGTAGTTGTCGTCCGCCTTCTTGCCGCCCGCGGTGACGATCACCTTCGCCACGCCCTGGTCGTACAGCGTCTTCGCCTTGGCCAGCCGGGCCTGAAAGATCTCCGACGGCCTGCCGTTGTACTGGGCCGCGCCGAGCACCACGATGACGTCGGCCCGGTCGCGCACGTCCTCTCGCGCGACCTGCCAGACCCGGAACGCCGTTCCGCCGATCACCGCGACGACGACCAGCAGGAATCCCGCCACGATCCGGCGCACCCAGTTCGCGCGAGTCGGTTTCGTCCGTTCGGCGGTACTCACGCGGGTGATTCTCGCAGAGCGGGGAGTCGATCTCAGAGCCAGCCGTGCTCTTCCGCGAGCCGCACCGCCTCGGCCCGGGTCCGCGCCCCGGTCTTGCCCATCGCGGCCGAAAGATGGTTGCGCACGGTTCCTTCCGAAAGGTGCAGCGCACGGGCGACGTCGGCCACCGTGCTGCCGCACTTGGCGGCCCTGAGGACGTCGTGTTCGCGCCCGGTGAGCGGGCTCGCGCCGGTGGCGAGGGATTCGGCGGCGAGCGCGGGATCGACCACGCGGAGGCCACCGTGAACCCTGCGGACGGCGTCCACGAGCTGCTCCGGCGGAGCGTCCTTGACCACGAACCCCGCGGCCCCCGCGGCCATCCCCCGCGAGAGATAGCCGGGCCTGCCGAAGGTGGTGCAGATGATGATCCGGCACAGCGGAAGCGCGCCGTGCAGCTCGGCCGCGGCTTCGAGACCGTCCTTGCCCGGCATCTGGACGTCGAGCAGCGCGACGTCCGGAGCGGTCTCCTTCGCCCGCTGGAGCACTTCGTCGCCAGAGCCGACCTGGGCGACCACCTCGATGTCGGCTTCGAGGCCGAGCACGGTGGCCAACGCCCCGCGCACCATCGCCTGGTCGTCGGCGAGCAGGACCCGGATCACGCGCAGCCTCCAGCGGGTTCGGAGAGTGGCGCGAGCGCGCCGCTCCGCAAGGCGGATTCGGGTACCTCCGCCCGGACGAGCCATCCTCCCCCAGGTGGCGTGGTGGCGGTCAAGGTCCCGCCGACCGCGTCCAACCGTTCGGTGAGCCCGCGCAGGCCGTTCCCCGCCGCGGCGTCACCACCCTCACCGTCGTCCTCGACTTCCAGCCAGGTCTTGCCGAGGCGGACTTTCACCCGGTTCGCCCCGGAATGCCGGATCACGTTGGTGACCGCTTCCCGCAGCACGTAGCCGAAAGTACGCTGCAGGGCGGGGTCGACGTTGTCCACCGCGTGCGGCAGATCCGCGTCGATCTCGGCCGCCCGCAACGCCGCCCGCGCCCCGGCGACCTCGGCCGACAGCGACACCTCGCGATACTCGGAGACCGTGGCCCGGATGTCCGACAGCGCGCTGCGGGTCAGCCCCTCGACCTCGCGGATCTCCTGCAGCGCGCGGGAGTCGTCCTTGCCGCTCTCCAGGATCCGGCGGGCGAGCCCGGCCTTGACCGTGATGGTGGTGAGACTGTGGCCGAGGATGTCGTGCAGATCCCGCGCCAGGCGCTCGCGTTCACCCGCCACCGCGAGCGCCGCGATCTCCTGGTTGGCCGCCTCCAGTTTCCGCACCGCGCGGACCAGGTTCGCCATGAAGAACATCGCCGCCGTGATCGAGAGGACCGCCACCAAGTCACCGAAATCGTCCTTCCCGACGGCCAGGTGGACGGCCAGCACCAGCAGCAGGGCGCCGCCGTCCAGGATCACCGCCCACGCCGGCGGCAGCGTGAAGGCCAGCACCGACGTCGCGTAGATCAGGATGTACGGGTTGTTGTCGTGCAGGAAGACCAGGATGAGGCCGATGAGCAGCATCACCACCGAAAAGACGTAGGTCGTCTTCCGCCGAGAAGGCCGCAGGACGAGCGGGAACAGCAGATAACACGCGCCGTAGGCGATCAGGAAACCGACGACCACCAGCGTTTCCGCGGTGACCCCGCCGGTGGTCAGCTCGACCACCGTGGGAATGAAGGTCGGCAGGACGAAGGCGGCGCCCAGTACGGCCCACTTCCCCGGCCGGGGCCCCCGTCCGGTCCGCGGCGGCATGTCCGACCACCAGTTCTCCCGGTCGTCCAAACCCGTCTTCACCCTGCCCGGGTACTCGTTCACCGGTTCACCCTTCTCAGACCCGCGCACTGTCCTTACGGTAACGCCTGATCACGAGCGCCCCGAGGACCGCGGTCCACGCCGCCAGCACGCCGAGCGCGGCCGGGAGACTCACCGTGAGCCGGTCGGTGACGACCGGGCGGACCAGCTGGATCAGCCAGTACGTCGGCGTCACCCGGGCGATGTCGGCCATCCACGACGGCATCCCGTCGATCGGGATCCACAGGCCGCCGAGGAACCCCATGCCCATCATGACGATCATGTTCAGCGGCTGCATCGACTCCGGCGTGCCGAACTGGCCGAGCAGGAGGCCGAGCAGCACCAGCGGGATCGCGCCGAGCCAGATACCTGCCACGAGCCGCAGCCAGCCGGCGGCGTCGAGGTGGACGCTTTGGAAGAGGACGCCGACCAGCGGGACGGCGAGCAGCGATGGGAGCGCGACGAGCATCGCCGAGAGCGCCTTGCCGCCGAGGTAACCGGCTCCGGTCAACGGGGTCAGCCGCAGCTGGCGCTGCCAGCCGGTGGACCGCTCGATGGCGAGTTTCGCGCCGCTCGTCATGGCGGCGGAGAAGGCCCCGAAGGCCATCATGTTGACCATGATCACGCCGGCGATGTCCACCTCGCCCCCGGCGAGAACGTTGGCCTGCAACAGGAACATCAGCACCGGGAAGGCGACGGCGAAAAGTACGAACCGCGTCGAACGAAAAGTACGGACGATCTCGGTCTTGAGGTAGGTGGGGTTCATCGGACGGCTTCCTCGCCGGTGGTCAGGGATAGGAACGCGCCTTCGAGACCGACGGCGCTGATCTCGATGTCGTGCGCTCCGGGCACGTGGGTCAGGAGCGCCCGCAACGTCGTGTCGGAATCGGTACTGGAGATCGCCGCGCGACCGGCGCGGAGTTCGAAACCGGTGACCGCGGGCAGCCCCGCGATCACCGGCTCAGCCGCCGCGGGCACCACCGCGCGGATCGTGTGCCCGCCGGCCAGCGCACGGACCTGCGCGACCGAACCGTCCGCGACGATCCGCCCCGACCGCATCAGCACGACACGGTCGGCGAACTCTTCGGCCTCTTCGAGATAATGGGTCGCGAACAGGACCGTGCGACCCGAGTTCGTGTACTCGTACATGGACTTCCAGAACTCGCGGCGCGTGCCGACGTCCATCGCGGCGGTCGGCTCGTCGAGGATCAGCAGATCGGGGTCGCTCACGAGCGCGACGGCGAACCGCACGCGCTGCTTCTGCCCACCGGAAAGCTTGGTGGAGCGCCGGTTCGCGAGGTCATCGATCCCGGCGCGGCGCAACGCCTCGCGCACGGGCATCGGCTCGCGGTGCAGCGCCGCGACCGTGCCGACGGTCTCGGCGACCGTGAGATCCTCGACGAGGGCGCCGCCCTGCAGCATCGCGCCGATCATCCCGTCGCCGACCGCGTCCCCCGGCTCACGCCCGAAGACGGTCACGGAACCGCTGTCGGGCACGCTCAGGCCCAGGATCATGTCGACCGTGGTGGATTTGCCCGCGCCGTTGGGGCCGAGGAGGGCGACCACCTCGCCCGGCGCGATCGTCAGTTCCACGCCGTCGACGGCGTGGACGTCGCCATAGTGCTTACGCAGACCGGAAATCCGGACCGCCGCCCCCGCGGTGATGTCTTGTTCTCGCATGCCTCAAGCCTGTCGCGACCGGGCGGCCTGGGCGTGGGCCGCGCGTCACGACCTGAGGGTGACAGTTGTCAGGGGTATAGCGCGTGAAGGCCCCCTTCCCTCGGCTGAGCAGAGGGAAGGGGGCCTTCACGCGCCAGGAACGGGCGTCAGGCGCCGATCAGCCGACCCGCCAGGTACGACTCCAGCTTGTCGATCGCGACCCGCTCCTGCGCCATGGTGTCGCGCTCCCGCACGGTCACCGCGTGGTCGTTGAGCGAGTCGAAGTCGACGGTGACGCAGTACGGCGTCCCGATCTCGTCCTGGCGCCGGTAGCGGCGGCCGATCGCGCCGGCGTCGTCGAAGTCGGCGTTCCAGTGCTTGCGCAGCGCCGCCGCGACGTCGCGCGCCTTCGGCGTGAGATCGGCGTTGCGCGACAACGGGAGAACGGCGACCTTGAACGGCGCGAGCCGGTAGTCCAGCTTGAGCACCGCGCGGGTGTCGGTGCTGCCCTTGGCGTTCGGCACCTCTTCCTCGTGGTAGGCGTCGACGAGGAACGCCATCATCGACCGGCCGACACCGGCCGCGGGCTCGATGACGAACGGGCGGAAACGCTGCTTCGTGGCCTGGTCGAAGAACGACAGGTCGACGCCGGAGTGGTTCGAGTGCGTCGTGAGATCGAAGTCGGTGCGGTTCGCGATGCCTTCGAGCTCGCCCCATTCCTGGCCCGCGTTGAACGCGAAGCGGTACTCGATGTCGACGGTGCGCTTCGAGTAGTGGGAGAGCTTTTCCTTCGGGTGCTCGTAAAGGCGGAGGTTGTCCGCCTTGATGCCGAGATCCTTGTACCACTCGGTGCGCGCGTCGATCCAGTACTGGTGCCAGGTCTCGTCCTCGCCCGGCTCGACGAAGAACTCCATCTCCATCTGCTCGAACTCGCGCGTGCGGAAGATGAAGTTGCCCGGCGTGATCTCGTTCCGGAACGATTTGCCGATCTGGCCGATGCCGAACGGCGGCTTCTTGCGCGCCGCGGTCTGCACGTTGAGGAAGTTGATGAAGATGCCCTGCGCGGTCTCCGGGCGGAGGTAGTGCACGCCTTCCTCGGACTCGACCGGGCCGAGGTAGGTCTTGAGCATCATGTTGAAGTCACGCGGCGCGGTGTACTGCCCGCGGGTGCCGCAGTTCGGGCACGGCACCTCGGACAGGTCGTCCTCGGACACCTCCTTGCCCGAGCGGGCGGAGAAGTCCTCGGCCAGCTGGTCGGCGCGGAAACGCTTGTGGCAGGACAGACATTCGATCAGCGGGTCGGTGAAGACGTCGAGGTGACCCGACGCGACCCACACCTGGCGCGGCAGGATGACCGAGGAGTCGAGGCCGACGACGTCGTCGCGGCTCTGCACGACGGTCTTCCACCACTGGCGCTTGATGTTGTCCTTCAGTTCGACACCGAGGGGCCCGTAGTCCCACGCCGACTTGGTACCGCCGTAGATCTCTCCACACGGGAAAACGAAGCCTCGACGCTTGCACAGGCTGACGACGGTCTCAATGGTGTTGGCGGGCACTCCACGCTCCGAAGCATGCGGGGACGGGTATGGACTAGAAGGACAAGACTAACCGCCCGTCCCCGCACGACCTCCGGCGAGGTCGGACCGCTCAGGGCCTGCTGACCAAGGAGGCGGTGACGATGCGGTTGTCCTCGTAACCGTCGGTCCCGCCGACGTACTCGCCACCACAGGTGACCAGCACCAGCCGATGCGGCCCGTCCGGTCCGAACAGCTTCTCCGCCTGTTCGGCCAGCTTCGTCTTGTGCACGGTGACGATCTCGCCGATCTGGTAGACCCACTTGCCGCCGTCGGTGTCTACGAGGTCGACCTGCTGGCCGGTCTTGAGCCGCCACAGTTCGTCGAACGGGCCCTTCTTCCCCTTCCAGTTCACATGCCCGGAAAGCACGGAAGCACCCTGGCCGGCGCCCAGTTTCGCGCCCCACCAGGTGGCTTCGTCGAGACCCTCGGGGATGGGGAGGGTCCCGTCCGCGGTCAGTTCCTTGCGGATCAGTTTCGCCGTGCCGCCGCCGGGGAGCCTGACCGTGCCGGGCGCCTGTCCCGTGTCCGCCGGAGCCTGGGGTGTCTGCACCGACGACGTGGTCACCTGGTCCTGGGCGGCCGCGACGACGGAATCACTCTTTCCGGTGAAAACCAGCACCGCGACCACGGCCGCCACCACGAAGATCGCGCCACCGGCGAGGATCAAGCCCAGGCCGGAACGCTTTTTCGGCCGCTCCTCGCTCGCCGTACCGTCGTCGAACTGTCCCACCATCGGGTATTACTCCTTGCTCGCGTCAAGCCGCCGGAGCGGCCGGTGTGGCTAGACACGCGACGCGAGCCGAGAGAGGTTGCACCGACTTCCCGCGTTTCGTCCTCTGAATGCGGTAGTTGCGCACGCATGGACCGCATTCAGAGGACGAAATGCGGGAGTCAGGCGGGCGGCCCGGAAACGAGAGTCGCGACGATGACCCGGTTGTCCCGGTAGCCGTCCGTTCCCCCGAGGTAGTCGCCGCCGCAGGTGACCAGCACCAGCCGGTGCGGCCCGCTCTGCGCGAACAGCTTCGCCGCCCGCACGGGCAGGTCGTTCTTGTGCACGGTGACGACCTCGCGCACGCGATAGACCCAGATGCCGCCCGCCGCGTCGCTGACGGCCACCTCCTGGCCCTCGTGCATCCGCCACAGCTCGTCGAAGGGCCCTTTGACGCCGCCCCAGTTGACGTGCCCGGAGATCAGCGACGTACCCGTTTCGGCGCCGAGCCGCGCACCCCACCACGCCGCGCCGCCGAGGCCGCGCGGGATCGGGAGGACACCGTGGGAGGTGACCTCGGAGCGGACGAGTTTCGCCGATCCGCCTTCGGGCAGGCGGATCGTGCCGGGCCGCTGCCCCCGTTTCGAACTGTCGGCGGGCAGCGCCAAGGGAGCGCCGTCCTCGCCCGGCATGACCGCGGGTTCCGCGAGCGAGACCACCGGTTCGGGCGGGATCCAGGTCAGCACGACGACGCCCGCTGAGATGGCGAGCGCGGTGACCACGGCGGACAGTACCGCCAGCCAGGACCGCACGGGGCCGCTACTTCTCCCGCACCGGCACGGGCTTGCGACGGCGGAGCAGCAGCATGGCCGCGGCGCCGATCACGATGCCGCCGCCCAGCAGCGCGAGCCCGACCACGGTCCGCGTCGAGTCCGCGGTCTGCGGCGGGATACCGCCCGCGGGCACCGTGCCCGGCACCGCGGGCTGCGCGGGCGCGGCGCCGGGTCCCGTACCGCCGGCGGGCTTCGCCACGAAGTTCCTCGGGATACCGCAGCTCACGCCGCCGAGCACGATCGTCGTGCGGGCCTCGCGCAGATCCTTGTCCTCCTCGTCGCGCACGTGCGTGACGACGTCGACCTTCCAGCCCGCCACCGCGGTCACGTCACCGGCGCGCCAGCCGTCCTGCCGGATGAGCTGGTCGAAGGCGGTCACCCGCGACACGGTCAGGTCGGAGGTGGTCTTGTCCTTGCTGGCCGTCTTGTCGATCCCGCCGGTCGACGGCGGGCCGAGCTTGAGTCCCTTGACGTCGATACCCGAAGCGCCGGACGGCTTCAGGTCACCGTTCTGGTCCCGCACCCAGATCTTGCCCACGCTCGTCGACGACGTCGCCTTGCCAGGCGAGGAGCAGTCGACGGAGCTCTTCGCGCCTTCGAGCACCAGCACGGTGTTGTCGATGGGCTTCGCGCCGCCGCGCCCGTTGTCGATGAGGGCGTAGTTGCTCTCCGCGACCGCCGTCGGGACCGTGGTCTGCTGCAGCGCGGCGATCACGTTGTGGTCGCGGCTGGCGATCCCGGCCGGGAAGGGGCTCTGATCGCCGTAACGGCCAAGGTTGATCGCCCATTGGTCACCGAGGGTGGTCCGCTCACCGGCGTCACGCGGGACGACGGTGCGGTCCGGGGAGAGTTTCGACTGGCCGGGGGTCAACGGCGAACGCTGGGTCTCGGTGATCAGTGATCCCGGGTTCCCGATGCGCACCGACGCCACGTTCGCGAACGACACGGGACCGGTCTTCTCGTCGACGGCCTGCGTCGTCTGCGCCGAGGCGAGCCCCGGAACCGACGCCAAAGCGATGGCCGCCGTCGCGGCGGCCAGCTTCGTCACGAAACGAGTCATGTCTCCCCACTGCCTCTCGGGCTCTCAGAGCGCGGTCGTCAGCGAGAAGCGACGAAACGCTCCGCGACAACCTTGCACCGTCGGCGACGACATGCGAAGCGGAATGGCCATTTCTCCGCGAAGTCACCCGAATGGAGCAGTAACGCCGCCGCCGAGTGGTCGCCCGGTCGGCGAACAGACCACCCGGGACGGGAACACTAAGATGGACTGGACTGTTACTGGCAATGACTTCGGAAATCATGAACATGGAGGCGGCGATGGCTACGGTGACCCCGGACTCGGCCGCCCCGGGCCTCTCGGAAGACCCCGGACCGCATTCGTCGGCCCGTCCCCCCGCCGAACCCGCCGTGTCGGCCTCGCCCGCCGTCCTCGCGGACGCCGGCGACCTGCTCCGGGCACTCGCCGCACCCGTGCGCATCGCCATCGTGCTGCAGCTGCGTAACGCGGACCGGTGCGTCCACGAACTGGTGGACACGCTCGATGTCGCGCAGCCGCTGATCAGCCAGCACCTGCGGGTACTGAAGACCGCGGGTGTCGTACAGGGTGAGCGACGCGGCCGTGAGGTGGTGTACCGGCTGGTCGACGATCACCTTGCGCATATCGTGGTGGACGCCGTAGCCCACGTTCAAGAGGGGAAGTGAGCATGAGTCCGACGACGGCCAACAGTTCCGCGCCGGTGCCGGGACGCCGGTCGACGAAACAGCGGGCCGCCGTGGTCGAGCTGCTCAAGGAGATCGACGACTTCCGTTCCGCCCAGGAACTGCACGACGAGCTGCGCAAACGCGGCGACGGGATCGGGCTCACCACGGTGTACCGGACGCTGCAGTCGCTCTCGGAGGCGGGCGAGATCGACGTCCTGCGCACCGATACCGGCGAGGCCATCTACCGGCGCTGCTCGTCTCACCACCACCATCACCTGGTGTGCCGGATCTGCGGCAGCACCGTCGAGGTCGAGGGACCGGCCGTGGAGCGGTGGGCCGAGAAGATCGCCTCGGAGCACGGCTTCTCCGACATCAGCCACACCGTGGAGATCGTCGGGACCTGCTCGAACCACTGACGCCCTCTAGTAGTGCGATGAAGGACGCTTTCATAGCAAATTTTGCTATGAAAGCGTCCTTCATCGCACGCCGCAGGGGGCGCGGTCAGTACTCGTAGGGGTCCTTCGGCGCCGGCACCTGCCGCACCGAGGTGAGCGTCAAGTCCGGCATGTAGCTGTTCTCCCGCACGGCGGTCCCCGGCACGACCGTCCCGGTGACCTCCAGCCAGGTGTCGTCGCCGAATCCCGACGCGCCCTCGCCCACCATCCGCACGGTGATCGGGAAGGCGTCGGCGGCGCAGCAGCCGATCACCATCCTGGCCAGCATCGTGTTGCCCTCGTTGTGCACCACGAACCCGGACAGCCGCACCGTCCGCCCGTTCAGGCTGCCGCTCTTGTCCCAGCCCGCCCGGCTGACGAACTCGTTGACCTCCAACGGGACCACGTCCCCGGCGGGCAGCGGCGGGAAGGCGGCCGCGTTGCTGGCCGAAGCGCTTTGCGGCGCCCTGGCCTCGGTGCGCGTCACCGAATCGGCGCCCAGCGCGGGCGGCGCGACCAGGAACACGGCCAGCACCGGCACCATCAGCAGCCAGGCCGACCGGGTGTTGTGGTCGTGCGCGTGGACGTCCCCGGACACGACGGCGGCGGCCCGCGCGGCCAGCAGGTCACGGACGATCGCGACCGCGCCCAGCGCGACCATCACCGCACCGCCGGCGATGATCCACGGCTGTTGCGCGGGTTTGACGTAGCGCAGGTAGTCGCCGTTGATCGTGATCTTGAGCAGCGCCCCGCCGAGCAGGATCAGGAGGATGTTCTGGGTCTCGCGTTTCACGCGCCACCTCCGAGGATGAGTACGCCGGAGACGACGGCGCAGGACAGCGCGACGACGAACGTCACGGGCGCGAACCGCAGCGCGAACGACTTGCCGAAGGTACCGGTCTGGAGCGCGAACAGCTTCACGTCGATCGCGGGCCCGACCACCAGGAACACCAGCTTCGGCAGCAGCGGCATCGCGGTCAGCGACGCGGCGACGAAGGCGTCGGCCTCACTGCACAGCGCCAGCACGACGGCGAGCACGGCCATCACCAGCACCCCGAGCACGATCTGCTCCCCCAGTACCCCGAACCATTTGGCGGGCACCAGGACGTTCATCGCGGCGGCGATCATCGCGCCGAGCACGAGGAACCCGCCCGCCTCGACCAGGTCCGCCCGCGCGGTCTCGGCGAAGGTCTTCCAGCGCGAACCGTGCTGGACCTCGGGAAGACGCCGCAAAGCGCGCTCCGCCATCCAGTCGAGCTTCCCCCACTTCGCCCACAGCCAGCCCATCACCATCGCCGTGGCGAGCGAACCGGCGAACCGGGCGAACACCATCTCCGGGTTCCCGGGGAACGCCACCGCGGTGGCCACCAGCACCACCGGGTTCACCGCGGGCGCGGCCAGCAGGAACGTCAGCGCGGCCGCGGGCGCGACACCCTGTCCGATCAGCCGCCGCGCGACGGGCACCGACGCGCACTCACAACCCGGCAGCGCGACCCCGGCCAGCCCCGCGACACCGACCGCCGCGCCGGCCCGGCGAGGAAGCACCTTCTCCAGCACCCGCGCGGGCACGAACGCCGCGATCGCGCCGCTGATCAGCACCCCGAGCACCAGGAACGGCAACGCCTGCACGCAGACCGCGACGAACACCGTCGAGCCGGTCCGCAGCGCGGGCACGTCGAACACCTGCTGGAGCCAGCTCTGCCCGAGGATCGCGATCAGCAGGATCGCGCAGAGCACCTCGATCGAGGTGATCTTGAACCGCCGGGCGGGCTTCCGCTCCGGGGCGCTCCTGGAAATGGTTTCCATGCGCGCGATGATGCCAGGTGACCCTGCGTTCCGGCGGTCACTCCCCGGGAGCGGTCCCCAGCAGGTCCGAACGCAGCTGCGACGCCGTCGAGACGACCAGCATGAGCAGCGTTCCGAGCGGCGAGGGATCCATGCCCTCCGCCGGGAACGCGTACCTCAGCGTGATGTCGATGCCCTTCTCCGAGCGCACGACGCCGAGCGTCCCGAACAGGCCCTGTCCGGCGCGTTCCGCCGCAGAGGCCGCGATCGCCGGGTCGTCCGGCAGGTCCCAGGCGACGACGCAGGTCAGGCTCAGCACGGTCAGCCCTTCGGCCAGCCGGGTCGCCTGGATGACGCACGGGACGTCCGCGTGCGAGAAGGTCAGCGCGCCGTCGTCGTCGACGTGGACTTCGAGATAGCGCTCGAGGGCTTCCCGTGCCGACGTCAGCAACGCCGCCGTGTCCGCTGCTTCGGTGGTCATGCGGTCCCTTCGGAAGCCTTGTCGGCTTTGTCGACGGCCCCGCCGAAGCGGCGGTCCCGTTTCGCGAACTCGAGGCAGGCCCGCCACAGGTGGGTGCGGTCGAAGTCCGGGAAGAGCGTGTCCTGGTAGACCATCTCGGCGTAGGCCGACTGCCAGAGCAGGAAGTTCGACGTGCGCTGCTCCCCCGACGGCCGCAGGAACAGGTCCACGTCCGGCATGTCGGGCTGGTACAGGTACTTCCCGATGGTCTTCTCGGTGACCTTGTCCGGGTTCAGCTTCCCGTCGGCGACGTCCTGGGCGATCCGCCGCATGGCGTCACCCAGCTCGGCGCGGCCGCCGTAGTTGACGCACATGGTCATGTTGAGCGCCGTGTTGTGCTTGGTCTTCTCCTCGGCGACCTGCAGTTCCTTGATGACGCTCGCCCACAGCTTGGGGCGGCGGCCCGCCCAGCGGATGCGGACGCCGATCGAACCGAGGTAGTCGACCTGGCGGCGGATGGTGTCGCGGTTGAAGCCCATCAGGAAGCGGACCTCCTCCGGGCTTCGCTTCCAGTTCTCGGTGGAGAACGCGTACACCGACAGCCATTTGACGCCCAGCTCCACGGCACCGCTGGCGACGTCGATCATCACCGCTTCCCCGCGTTTGTGGCCTTCGATCCGCGGCAGTCCCCGCTGGTTGGCCCAGCGGCCGTTGCCGTCCATCACCAGCGCCACATGCTTCGGGAGGAGTTCCCGGGGGATCTCCGGCGGCCGGGCACCGGACGGATGCGGCTCCGGCGCGCGAAGTTCGAATTGTGACGCCTTGTTCTCGCGTCCCCTGCGCAGCACCTTCGAGCCTCCTGATCGAGCGAACCTGTGCCTGCGACCCTACTGCGCCTGCGTGCTGGCCTCCCGCGCACGCCTCTCCACCAGGGGCAGCGACCGCAACTGGCGCTCCAGATGCCACTGCAGATGGGCCGCGACCAGGCCGGACGCGTCCCGCCGCGGCACCGGCTGCGAAGCCTCGGCCACCGGCCACTCGCCGTGCAGGAGCGCCGCGAGCAGGGTCAGCACCTCCGGGGAGGGGTGGACACAGCCGGGGACCCGGCAATCCGGGCACATCGAGCCGCCCGCCGACACGCTGAACGCCTTGTGCGGTCCTGGCAGGCCGCACCGGGCGCATTCGGTGATCGCGGGCGCCCAGCCGGCGTACGCCATCGCCCGCAGGAAGAAGGCATCGAGGATGAGGGAACTGTCCCGCTCCCCGCCCGCGAGCGCGCGAAGGGCTCCGACGACGAGCATGTAGAGCTTGAGCACCGGCTCGCCCTCTTCGGCGGACAACCGGTCCGCCGTCTCGGCGATGGCGCTCGCGGCGGTGTAGCGCTGGTAATCGGCCACCAGGGGCAGCGCGAAGGCGTCGACCGTCTCGACCTGGGTGATCACGTCGAGGGAGCGGCCGGTGTAGAACTGCACGTCGACGTGCCCGAACGGCTCCAGACGGGCCCCGAAGCGCGATGACGTCCGACGCACGCCCTTCGCGACCGCACGGACCTTGCCGTGCCGCCGCGTGAGCAGGGTGACGATCCGGTCGGCCTCACCCAGCTTGTGCGTCCGCAACACCACTCCGGTGTCGCGATAGAGGTTCACCACCCCGACATCGTCCCACCAGGGACCGACATCGGGGTGGTGCGCCCCGGAATCAGCAGTAGCGGCCGTAGCAGCTCGGCACGGACGCGGCCGCGACGATCGAGATGATGATCATCACGATGGCGAAGAGGCAGCCGAGGCCGCCGATGATCGACGCGATCATGCACATGGTCCGTGTCGACCGTGACGCGTCCGCGGCGGCGGCGTAGTTGCCCTGCATCTTGTACGTGTTGACCTCGTTGGACTTCATGATCGCGAAGATCGCGATGATCCAGCAGAGGAAGATGCAGCCGATCGCCCAGCCCTTGTAGTCCTTGATGGCGTTGATGTCGCCACCGCCGCCCGGCATACCGCCCGGAGCGCCGTAAGGGGAAGGCTGGCCGTACGGGGCGGGCTGCCCGTAGGGAGCGGGCATGCCACCGGAGGGCGGCCCATAGCCAGGCTGCTGTCCGTAGGGCTGCTGCTGGCCGTAGGGGTTGGTCATGAAAGTGGTCCTCGTTGTTCTTTCGGCTACGGGTCGGGCTAGATGCTCGCGGCGACCAGGACGATCCAGAGAATGGAGAACAGGCAGCCGACCCCGCCGATGATCGAGGCGATCATGCACATGGTCTTCGTCGACTTCGACGCGTCCATGGCGGCGGCGTAGTTGCCCTGCATCTTGTACGTGTTGACCTCGTTGGACTTCATGATCGCGAAGATCGCGATGATCCAGCAGAGGAAGATGCAGCCGATCGCCCAGCCCTTGTAGTCCGGGATCGAGTTGATGTCGCCGCCACCGGGCATGCCGCCCGGAGCGCCATAGGGCGCGGGCTGACCGTACGGCGCGGGCTGGCCATACGGCGCCGGCTGGCCGTACGGCATCGGGTTCGCGCCGGAAGGCTGGCCGTACGGCGCGGGCGTGGCGCCGGACGGGGGTCCGTATCCGGGCTGAGGCTGCTGACCATAGGGCTGCTGGCCGGGGCCGGGCTGCTGGCCGTACGGGTTCGTCATCGGGTTCCCCACTTGTGTCGTGCTTCCCGACGGGTGGATCCCGCCGGTCGTTCCTTACTGCTGCGGTGTTCCGGGCCCGTTCGGCCCATCCGCTCCGGGCAACTGCTGCCTCAGCTGCTCCGGGGTGATCTTCTGCGTCGGCTCGGCTTCGTCGAACCCGGACGGCGCCTGCTGAGGCTGCTGCCCCGGGCGAAGGACCTGCGTCGGCTCGGACTCGCCCAGGGCCGGTCCAGGCTGGGACTCCGAGGACGGCGCCGCGGTTCCCTGCGGCGCCTGACCGAACGGCTGGGACGGCTGCTGTCCGAACGGCTGGGGCTGCTGGGGCGCGCCGAACGGCTGCTGCGGCTGCTGGCCGAACGGCGAGGGCGGCGCGGGGAACGACGACGAAGCCGGCTGCGGCGGCTCGGGGAATCCCGGCGCCTGGCCGAAGGGCGCCGACGCGGGCGCGGCGGCTTCGCCCGGCACGACGACGGTGCTGAGGATCTTGTCGGCGAACGTCTGCTTCTTCTGGTCCCACAGCGGCCAGAGGTAACCGAGACCGCAGACCCAGCCGTCCAGGTTGTGGCACAGGTCCCGGACGAAGGCCATCAGCGGGCCGATCGGCTGCCCGTCACTCTCGCGGACGAGTTTGATCTTCAGGATCTTCTTGCCGAGTGACTGGCCGGTGGTGCCCATCTTGATCCACCGGTTGTAGACGGTCCAGGCGATCCCGGCGAGGTAGCCGACGACGGAGATGATGCCGCCGATGAGCGAATTCGCGTTCGTGGCGATGATGGCGCCGATGATCGGGAGCACGAAGATCGGCGCGAAGTCGATCAGCGACCCGGCCGCGCGCAGGCCCCAGTGGGCGTAGTCGGTCTGCGGGCCGAACTGGGCGGCCTGACCGAACGGCGAGGGCTGGCCCTGCTGCCCGAACGGCGAAGATTGCCCCGGCTGCTGGCCGAACGGGGACTGCGGCTGCGCGCCGAACGGCTGCGACTGCTGCTGCCCGAACGGCGAAGGCTGCTCGGCGGGCGCTTGCTGCCCGAAGGGCGAAGGCTGACCAGATTGCTGTTGTCCGAACGGCGAAGCCTGCTCACCAGGAGCCTGCTGCCCGAACGGCGAAGGCTGGCCACCTTGCTGCGACTGCTGGGCCTGTTGCCCGAACGGCGAAGGCTGTTCTCCCGACGGCTGCTGTCCGAACGGCTGCTGCGGCTGCGGTGACTGCTGCCCCTCCCCCGGCGGGGGCCCGGATCCGGGCGGCGGCTGCTGTCCCGGCGGCTGCTGGCCGTAGGGAGTGGTCATCGAAATCCCCTCGCTGGTTCCTCGCCCCTGGCGCACGGGGCCTAGTGCGGCGACCCGGGGTGAATGTACGGCATGGGTACACACCGAGCAGACCGGTGCGCGGGAGCGTACTCGGTACCACCGACGATCCGGGCCTCGGCCCGGCACTCACACGTAGAGCGAGGTGAACGGGGCGAAGGGCAGGTTACGGATGACGAACCAGACGACGAACACGACACCGAACGCGAGCGGCGTCCAGCGCCAGTGCAGCCAGCTGTTCACCGCGCGGCCCCGAAGTCTTCCGACCGCCCAGGCGACGGTGCTCCAGACGAGCAGCAGAACGACCACAAAGGACACCGCGTTGTAGTGCAGCGCGGCGGGAATGTCCCCGTGCAGCGCGCTGTAGACCATGCGCATGCCACCGCAGCCGGGACAGACGATGCCCAGCAAGGTCTTGGTGGGACACACCGGAAGCGGTCCGCCAGGGGTGGTGGGATCGCCCAGCCACAGGGCGACGCAGCCGAGGCCCGCACCGGCGGCGATGGCCAGGGGTGGTCCCAGCGCGCGGGCCTTCGCCTTGAACCCGCGCGCCGGGAATCCCGTGTAGACGGACGACGTCACGGCGTGTAGCTCGCCGCCGAAGCACCGATGATGATCATCACCACGATGAAGATGATGTACAGCAGGACGAGAACGCCGGTGGCGATCGCTCCCCACATGGACCACTTCTTCGCGTCGTCGGCGGCCTTCTGGGCTTCGGCGTGGAAGCCCTGCGACCACAACGTCTGCACCTGGCTCGACTTCACGATCGCCACGATACCCAGCGGCAAGCAACACAACACCGTGCAGAGAATGGCCCACACCAGGTTGTTGTCCGGCGGCGGACCGTAGTTCGGCACGCCGCCGTAGTACGGCTGCTGCGGCGGTGGCCCGCCCGGAGGCGGGTAGTTCGGGTACTGGTCGGTCATGAGGTCTCCCCCTCGATCGCCTCGATCAGCGGTAGGTGTTCATGTCGACGGAGGTCGCGAAGACACCGAGCACGACGACGAGGATGACGTACAGGATGGCGAGCACGACACCGACGATCGCCGCGATGATCGACCACTTCTTGGCCGCGTCGGCAGCTTCCTGCGCCGCGGCGGGCTGGCCCTGCGCCCAGAGGGTGTTCACCTGGTTCGCCTTGACGATGGCGACGATACCGAAGGGCAGGCAGCACAGGATCGTGGTGAGGATGGCCCACACCAGGTTGTTGTTGGGCGGCGGGCCGGGGTTGTTGAAGCCTCCACCGCCCTGAGGGTCGCCGGAGTAGTTGGGCAGGCCCTGGTTGTCGGTCATTTACCGCTTTCCCTTCACGAATGAGATGTGGAACTGCGACCCGGGCGCGCCGCCCGATCAGCGATCACCGGAGTCAAGGGTTGAGACTCTAAGGTCACCCGTCCGGTTCCACATCATCAACCGGTCTCCGCGACCGAATCGAGACATTCCGTTCAGTCAGAAGCCCAGCCGTCGCAACTGACGGGGGTCGCGCTGCCACTCTTTGGCGACCTTGATGTGCAGGTCGAGGTAGACCTTCGAGCCAAGGAGCCCCTCGATCTGCTGCCGGGCGCGGGCGCCGACGTCCTTCAGCCGCTCACCCTTGTGCCCGAGGATGATGCCCTTCTGGCTCGGTCGTTCCACATAAAGGAACGCGTGCACGTCGATCATGTCGTCCCTGCCCTCGTGGGGCAGCATTTCCTCGACGGTGACGGCGATCGAATGCGGGAGCTCGTCCCGGACACCCTCCAGCGCCGCCTCGCGGATCAGCTCGGCGACCAGGATCTGCTCGGGTTCGTCGGTGAGTTCGCCGCCCGGGTACAGCTGCGGGCCTTCGGGAAGGTGCCGCACCAGCAGATCCGAGAGCGCGCCGACCTGGAAACCGTCCACAGCGGACACCGGGATCAGCTCGGCGAACTCCATGACCTCCTGCAGGGCGAGCAACTGCTCGGCGACCTGCTCGGGTTTCACGAGGTCCGTTTTGGTGACGACGCCGATCACCGGGGTGCGCTTGGCGATCTTCTTGAGCTCGGCGGCGATGAACCGGTCACCGGGACCGACTTTTTCGTTGGCGGGCACGCAAAGCCCGACAACGTCCACTTCGGACCATGTCGAGTGGACGATGTCGTTGAGCCGCTCGCCGAGCAGGGTTCTCGGCCGGTGCAGCCCCGGCGTGTCGATGATCACCAGCTGGGCGTCGTCGCGGTGGACGATGCCGCGGATGGCGTGGCGGGTGGTCTGCGGTTTGCTGGAGGTGATCGCCACCTTGCTGCCGACGAGCGCGTTGGTCAGCGTCGACTTGCCCGCGTTGGGCCGTCCGACGAAGCAGGCGAATCCGGAACGATGCGGCTCGGCCATCAGCTCAGCACCTTGCCGCTGGGATCCGCGAGATAGACCGGGGCGTCTTCGGCGATGTCCCGCACCGCCTGGAGCGAGGCGCCGTTCAGGAGGGCGTCACCGCTGACGACGACGGCGGCCTCGATTCCTTCGGCTCCGCTCGAAACGGCGGCGGCGACGGCGGCCTGCAGCGCGGTGAGCGTGAACGACGGCTGGTCGACCGTGCTCGCCGCGTAGGTGCGTCCGTCGGTGTCGCGGAGCGCGGCGCCCTCGGCGGCCTGGGTGCGGGCTCGCGCGGACCTGGCCAGGGTCACCAGCTTCTGGTCTTCGGCGTCCAGCTCAGGCATGTTCGACACTCCTGTCACTTTCATCGGGCTGCGGGACCCGGGTCCGGCGCCTGCCCTGGGCGGCGTCGGTCACCGCGTCCGCGTCGGCGGGGTGGACGACCACCGTGGTGATCCGCATCCGACCGCGCCGGTCCTTACCGCCTTCGGCGAACAGCCGAAGTCCGGCGACCTCGGCTTCGGCCCCCGGCAGCGGGACCCTACCCAGTCGCTCGGCGAGCAGCCCGCCCACGGTCTCCACGTCGTGGTCTTCGAGGTCGATCCCGAACAGTTCGCCCAGGTCGTCGATCGAGAGCCGGGACGAGACGCGGACCGCGCCGTTTTCGAGTTCTTCGACCTCGGGACGTTCGTCTGCGTCGGATTCGTCGGTGATCTCGCCGACGATCTCCTCGAGGATGTCCTCGATGGTGAGCAGGCCGGCGGTGCCGCCGTACTCGTCGACGGCGATCGCCATGTGGTTGTGGGAGACCTGCATCTCCTTGAGCAGGTCGTCGAGCCGCTTCGAGTCCGGCACGAAGCTCGCCGGGTTCATCAGCTCCTCGACCTGGCGCTGCGACCCGCCCTCGGCCATGTACGCGGGCATGAGGTCCTTGATGTTGACCACGCCCACCACGTCGTCGACGGAGTCGCCGATCACCGGCAGCCGGGTGAACCCGGTCCGCAGGGCCAGCGCGAGCGCCTGGCGCACGGTCTTGTCGTGCTCGATCCAGACGATCTCCGTCCGCGGCACCATGACCTCGCGCGCGACGGTGTCACCGAGCTCGAACACCGAATGGATCATCTCGCGTTCGGATTCCTCGACGACGCCGCGTTCCTGGGCGAGGTCGACCAGTTCACGCAGTTCGACTTCGGAGGTGAACGGGCCTTCGCGGAAGCCGCGGCCGGGGGTGATGGCGTTACCGAGGACGATCAGCAGCCTGCTGAGCGGGCCGAGGATCGAGCCGAGGACGCGTACCGGTCCCGCGACGACCAGGCCGATCCGGTACGGGTGCTGGCGGCCGAGGGTGCGCGGGCCGACCCCGATGAGCACGTAGCTCACCACGACCATCACGCCGGCGGCGACGACCACGGCGAGCCACAGCGGCCGGACCCAGCCGAGGACGTCGACGGTGACCAGCACGGTGGCGGTCAGCTCGCAGGTCATCCGCAGCAGCAGGATCAGGTTGATGTGACGGCGGCGTTCGGCGATGACCAGCGAAAGCTGACGCGCGCCGGGACGCCCGAGCCGGACGAGACCGTCGGCACGGGCCTTGGAGACCGTGCTGACCGCCGCGTCGGCGGCAGCGAACACCCCGGCGAGCAGGATCAGCGCGATGGCGATGACCAGCAGGGCCGCGGGACTACCCATTTCGGCGCCGCCTAAGCCGGTGGTTCGTCGGCGGGCACGGCGTCGAGGCCGGCGGTTCCGAGGAGCCTGTCGTCCGCGGACCGCTGCGCGTCGCGCTTGTTGAGCGCGGCCACGGCCGCCTGGAACTCGCCGAGGATCCGCTTCTGCAGGCCGAACATCTCACGTTCCTCGGCCGGTTCGGCGTGGTCGTAGCCGAGCAGGTGCAGCACGCCGTGCGTGGTGAGCAGGTGCAGCTCGTCCATCAGCGAGTGACCCGCAGTCTTGGCCTGGTCCTTCGCGAACGCCGGGCACAGCACGATGTCGCCGAGCAGCGCGGGCGAGGCGTCCGGCGCGTCGGGGCGGCGCGACGAGTCGAGCTCGTCCATCGGGAAGGCCATCACGTCGGTGGGACCGGGCAGGTCCATCCACCGCTCGTGCAGGTCCTCCATCACTTCGAGGGTGACGAGCAGGATGGACAGCTCGGCGAGCGGGCTGACCTCCATCTTGTCGAGCGCGAAGCGGGCGGCCGACACGATGGAGGCCTCGTCGACGTTCACGCCCGATTCATTGGCGATCTCGATGCTCATTTCTCATCCCCGATAGTGCGCGCCTTTGTCGATTCGGGCAACGGGCGCTCAATCCTCATCTCCGTTGCCCTTTCCAGCCGTTGCTCTTGTCCTGGCTGTCCTGCAGCGCCTGCCACTTCTCGTACGCGTCGACGATGTCGCCGACGAGCTTGTGCCGCACCACGTCCTGGCTGGTGAGCTGGGCGAAGTGCAGGTCCTCGACACCTTCGAGGATGTCGCGGACCACCCGCAGGCCGCTCTTCTGGCCGGTGGGGAGGTCGACCTGCGTGACGTCGCCGGTGACGACGATCTTGGCGCCGAACCCGAGCCGGGTGAGGAACATCTTCATCTGTTCCGGCGTGGTGTTCTGCGCCTCGTCGAGGATGATGAAGGCGTCGTTGAGGGTGCGGCCGCGCATGTACGCCAGCGGCGCGATCTCGATGGTGCCCGCCTGCATCAGCCGCGGGATCGACTCGGGCTCGACCATGTCGTGCAGCGCGTCGTAGAGCGGGCGCAGGTACGGGTCGATCTTCTCGTTGAGCGTGCCCGGCAGGTAGCCGAGGCGCTCACCGGCTTCGACCGCCGGACGGGTCAGCACGATGCGCGTGACCTGCTTCGCCTGCAGTGCCTGGACGGCCTTCGCCATGGCGAGATACGTCTTGCCGGTACCGGCGGGGCCGATGCCGAAGACGATCGTGTGCTTGTCGATGGCGTCGACGTAGCGCTTCTGGTTGAGCGTCTTGGGCCGGATCGTCTTGCCGCGCCGGGAGATGATGTTCATGCTCAGCACTTCGGCCGGTGACTCGTGGTCACCGGTGGAGAGCATGCCGACGGTGCGGCGGACGGTGGCCGGGTCGACCTGCTGGCCGCGGCCGGCGATGGTCACGAGTTCGGCGAAGACACGCTCCGCGAAGGCGACGTCGGCGGGTGCGCCGGTCAGGGTGACCTCGTTGCCCCGGACGTGGACGTCGGCGGCGAGGAGTTCCTCGGCGACGCGGAGGTTCTCGTCCCTCGAGCCGAGCAGGCTGAGCGCGGCGGCGTCGGGGATGGGGAATCGGGACTGGGCCGCCTCGGTGATCGCGGCCTCGTCGGTCTTCGTCGGGATGACGTCCGCGGGAACGTCGGGTCGGGCGGCTTCACCCGGTACGGTTCCGGCCACGTGGCCTCGGGCCTACTTCCTGCGCTTACGCTGCGATTTTCAACGACAGTGACGAGTTCGATGTTACTGGTTGCGGGTGCCGGCACGCAGTCCGGTTTCCGCGGGGCGCGCGCTTCAGCGCCCGAAATGCCCCAGCTGCTCGCCGCCGAGCACGTGCGCGTGCACGTGGAAGACGGTCTGCCCGGCGTCACCGTCGGTGTTGAACACCACCCGGTAACCGGACTCGGCGATCCCCTCGATCTCCGCCACCTTGCGGGCCGTAAGCGCGACATCCGCCAGCAACTGCGGATCCGCCGCCGCCAGCTCCGCCACGTTCCGGTAGCGCTTCTTCGGCACCACGAGCACATGCACCCGGGCCTGCGGCGCTATGTCCCGGAACGCATACGTCGTCGCGTCCTCGTACACCTTGTCGGACGGGATCTCCCCCGCGATGATCCGCTCGAACAACGTCTCCGCGTCACTCATTCCCCCACCCTATCCCCACGCCGAGTACGTGCGCGGATGGCCGACACACGTGCGGAAATGGACGCCACGCGTGATCAGACGGACGACTCACAACCGAGGCGCCTCTACCTCACCAGGCGAGGGCCGCCAGGCCCTATGCCGGTACCGAAGACCTACGCACGCTCGGTCCCCTACGCACGCTTCGCTTTGCCGCTCCGCCCGCCAACCCCCGCCGACCGCACCGTGGGGGTCCGGGGGGCTCGGCCCCCCGGGTCGACACGCGGAACCGCGCCGCGGCAGCGAATTTCGGGGCGGAGCCTGCGAAGCCCCCGAAATGAAGATGCCGCGGCGCGGTGGAGCCTGGGGGTCGCTCCACCGCCGCCGCGGCTCCGCCGGACCGAGGGGGGAGGTGCCCGGCGGGGATTCACGCGCGCGACTGGGCTTCATCCCCAGTGGCGCGCCGAAACCGTGTGTTGCGCGTCAGTTGACGAGAGTAACGGCTGTTTGCGTGATCGCGCCATAACTCGCCGCAAATTAGTGGGGTGTTTTTTCACTTCCAGCGCTCCGTGAGAACCCCCAGCGCCCCGAGTGCCACGGCGGCGGCGGTGGAGGTGCGCAAAACGGTGGGGCCCAACCGAATGGCGGTCGCGCCGGCGTCGGTGAGGGTACTCAGTTCTTCGTCGGTGATGCCGCCTTCGGGGCCGACGACGAGGAGGATGTCGCCTTGTGCCGGGAGTTCGATCTCGGTGAGGCGGGTGGTGATGCCGGATTCGAGGACCAGCGCGCGGGAAACGGTCTGGGCGAGTTCGGCGAGTTCGCGGGTGGTGACGGGTTCGGCGACTTCGGGGACGTGGGCGCGGCGGGCTTGTTTGGCGGCGGCCCGGGCGGTGGTGCGCCAGCGGCTGAGGGCTTTGTCGCCGCGGGTTCCTTCTTCCCAGCGGGCGACGCTGCGCGCGGCGCGCCAGGGGACGATGGCGTCGGCGCCGGCTTCGGTGGCGAGTTCGACGGCGAGTTCGCCGCGGTCGCCCTTCGCGAGCGCCTGGGCGACGATGACGCGCAGGGCGGGCGGTTCCTCGATCCAGTGTTCTTCGATGGCGAGGGTGAGCGCCGCGTCGCGGCCCGCCTGGACGGCTTCGACGACGCAGCGTGCCATGCCGCCTTCGCCGTCTGAGAGCACGAGACGTTCACCGACGCGCAGGCGGCGGACGGTGGCGGCGTGCCGGGCTTCCTCACCGTCGAGCGTGGTGCGCCCGGAGCCGGGCAGCGCGGCGGTGAGGAAGACCGGGAGTGTCGTCTCCGGCACGGGTTACCGGTGGTTCTTGGTGCGCAGCTTGGAGAACAGCCCGCCGGGCTTGGAGCCGTTCGAAGCGAGCGAAGGGACGTCTTCGCCGCGTTGCTGGGCGAGTTCGACGAGGAGGTCGCGCTGGGCGTCGTCGAGTTTGGTCGGCACCACGACGTCGATGTGGACGTGCAGGTCACCGCGGCCGTCGACGCGGCCGGAGGACCGCAGCCGCGGCATGCCCTTGGCGGTGAGCACGAGTTCGGTGGCGGGCTGGGTGCCCGGCTCGATGTCGAGTTCGTAGTCGCCGTCGATGAGCGTCTCGATGGGCACCGTGGCGCCGAGGGCGGCGGTGGTCATCGGGATGCGGAAGTTGCAGTGCAGGTCGTTGCCCTGCCGGACGAACACCTCGTGGGGGGCCTCGTCGATCTCGACGTACAGGTCGCCGGCGGGGCCGCCACCGGGGCCGACCTCGCCCTGGCCGGAGAGGCGGATGCGCATGCCGTCGCCGACGCCCGGCGGGATCTTGGCGGTGACGTTGCGGCGGGCGCGGACCCTGCCGTCGCCGCCGCACTGGCGGCAAGGGTCGGGGATGACCTCGCCGAAGCCCCGGCAAACCGGGCACGGACGGGCCGTGACGACCTGGCCGAGGAAGGACCGCTGCACGGACTGGACCTCGCCCGCGCCGCCGCAGGTGTCGCACGTCTTGGTGCCGGTGCCTTCGGCGGCGCCGGCGCCGCGGCACAGGTCGCAGACGATGGCGGTGTCGACGGTGATCTCGCGGTCGACGCCGGTGGCGCATTCCTCGAGGGTGAGGCCGAGGCGGATGAGCGCGTCGGAACCGGGCTGCACGCGGCTGCGCGGGCCACGGCCGCGGCCGCCGCCACCTCCGGCGGCGCCGAAGAAGGCGTCCATGATGTCGCCGAGGCCGCCGAACCCCGAGAACGGGTCTCCGCCGCCGCGGGCGCCGCCGTCCATCGGGTCGCCGCCGAGGTCGACGACCTTGCGCTTCTGCGGATCGGACAGCACCTCGTACGCGGTGGTCACCTCGCCGAAGCGGTGCTGAGCGTCTTCCGACGGGTTGACGTCGGGGTGCAGTTCACGGGCCAGTTTGCGGTACGCGCGCTTGATCTCCTGATCCGTCGCGTTCTTCGCAACCCCGAGAATGCCGTAATAGTCCCTCGCCACCGTCTTCGCCTTCTCCTTCTGACTTAGACCTCAACGCCGCGTTCAGCGGCCGGAGAGGATCTGCCCCACGTAGTTCGCCACCGCGCGCACCGCGGCGATGGTGTTCGGGTAGTCCATCCTGGTCGGCCCGACGACGCCCAGCCCGCCGAGCAGCATGTCGTCCATCCCGTAGCCGATGGACACCACCGAGGTGCTGCGCATCTGCTCGTCCTCATTTTCCTCACCGATGCGCACGCTGATCGCACCGGGGTTGCGGGCGGCCGCCAGCAGCTTGAGCACGATGACCTGCTCCTCGAGCGCCTCCAGCACCTGCCGCAGCGATCCGGGGAAGTCCGAAACGTTGCGGGTGAGGTTGGCCGTGCCGCCGAGCACCAGCCGCTCTTCGGGGTGTTCGACCAGCGATTCCACCAGCACGGTACAGACGCGGGTGAGGCTGTCGCGCAGTTCACCCGGCGACTTCTCCGGCAGTTCGGCGACCGCCGCCGCGGCCTCGGAGAGACGGCGGCCCGCCAGCGCCCCGTTGAGCACCGTGCGCAGCCTGGCGACGTTCTCGTCGGTGATGACGTCCCCGAGGTCGACGGTGCGCTGGTCGACGCGGCCGGAATCGGTGATCAGCACCAGCATCAGCCGCGCGGGGGTGAGCGGCACCACTTCGAGGTGGCGGACGGCGGAGTTGGTCATCATCGGGTACTGGATGACCGCGACCTGCCTGGTCAGCTGCGCGAGCAGCCGGACGGAGCGGCGCAGGACGTCGTCGACGTCGGTGCCGCTGTCGAGGAAGGCCGTGATGGCCCGGCGTTCGGCCGCGCTGAGCGGTTTGACCTCGGCGATCCGGTCGACGAACAGGCGGTATCCCTTGTCGGTGGGGATCCGGCCGGCACTGGTGTGGGGCTGTGTGATGTAGCCCTCTTCCTCCAGCGCCGCCATGTCGTTGCGCACCGTGGCGCTGGACACCCCGAGGTTGTGTCTGTCGACGATCGCCTTGGACCCGACGGGCTCCTGGTTGGAGACGTAATCGGCGACGATCGCGCGCAGCACTTCGAATCGGCGTTCTTCCGCGTTGGCCACCCGCACCTCCCTCGGCTCGTCCTCACAACGAGTTTACGGAAGGCGAAGTGCCCGGGGAGCCACCGGACTTCTTTGGGGCCGTCAACCGCGTCCGCGAAGGGAGCGCCGCCGCGGCTCCACGGGCCTTCGGATCACCTTCACGGACCCCCACCAGGCGAAACCCGTGACGCGGAGCACCGGCGCGCCCGTCGTCGGCCGCCGCCGCCCCGTCCCGCGGCCGGTGCCGAATCCGCCCATCAGGCCGATGCCCCGGACGTCGAGGGCGAAGTCCTCGGGAACGACGATCTTGACGCCGCCCATGACCGCCACCGCCCTGATCGTGCAAGGTCCGCCGTCGATCCGGGCCCGCCGCAGATCGAGGCGCACGCTGCCCCAGAACGCGCGGCTGACATGGTTCGGCGGCAGTGGCCCGGCGAACCGCCGCGTGGTGGCGGACATGACGGCGAACGAGCGCCGTCCGCCTTGCTCCCCGTCGCCTGCGTGGGACAGGGCGAGCGTGCCGCCGGGGGACAGATCCGCGACGACGGGTTCGAATTCCGCGAAGGTCTTGGCCGCGTAGACGGCGTCCAGCCTCGTTTCCAGTTCACCGGCGGTGATCCGTCCCGCGCCCATGGCTTCGCACAGCAGTCGCGCGACGTTTTCGCGATCGGAATCGGCCACCCGCATCGCCGACCGCTTCGATTCTGACATGACGGCGATGCTAACCGGAATCGGCGATCGCTCCGGCCATTCCCCGGCGACCGGACGGAAAGCCATGACCACCATGAGTGAATTCGGTTTCTCCACACTGACCGTAATGACAAATCCATTTTCCGGCTAACAATCGCGGAGGCGGACAGCCGTACCGCCGCGACAATCCGACGACCGGCGATTGACCGCGCGGGCACGGAAGGGCTTCCATCTAGGCATTCTTCCACCGGCCGCACTTTCCGACTCAGCGTGGAGCGCAGTAATGACTTCTCCCTTTCGCCATACCCTCATCGCCATCTTGACCGCGACCTTGGTCGCCGCGGGCACGGCGGTCGCGAGCGCGGACACGAATTCGGTGTACACCTCCTCTTCACCACTTCCCGCCGGCGAGAACGGTGACGTGGTCAAGTCGCAGCCTTCGGCCTACAACGGCGCGAAGGCGACCCGGATCCAATATCTGTCGCGGGACAACAAGAACAAGCAGGTCGCGGTGAGCGGCACCGTTCTGGTGCCGGACAAGCCGTGGAACGGTCCCGGCGAACAGCCGATCGTGGCCTACGCGCCCTTCACCTTCGGCATGGGGCCGGACTGCGCTCCCTCGAAAACCCTCGCGGGCGAGGGGGCCTCGGACCTGATCTCCGGATTCCAAGGCGGTTTCGTCAACGCGTTGCTGGGCGCCGGGTTCGCCGTGGCACAGACCGACTACATCGGACCGTGGGTGGAGGGCGGCGGCGACCACCCGTACGTCGTCCGGTTGTCCGAGGCGCACACCGTGCTCGACGTCATCCGCGCCGCGCAGCGGCTGCCGGGAACGGGCCTGCCCGCCAAGGGCCCGGTGGGCATCGCCGGCTACTCCGAGGGCGGCAGTGCCGCCGCGGCCGCCGCCGAACTGGCCGCCACCTACGCGCCCGAACTGGACATCAAAGGCGTCTACTCCGGCGCGCCGCCCGCGGACAAGGCCGTGCTGTCGAAGTCGCTCGACGGCGGGATGTACGCCGGGTTCCTCGGTTACGCCCTGATCGGTCTCAACCAGGCCTACCCCGAGGCCAGGTTGATGGACCTGGCCAACCAGGCCGGTGCCGAGCTGTTCCTGCGGGCCCGGCAGACCTGCACCATGAACGCGGTCCTCCAGTTCATGTACAAGCAGTCCAGCTCGCTGACCAAGGACGGCAAGCCGGTGTCCGCCTACCTGACCCAGCCGCCGTTCGACGCGATCGTGGCGGAGAACCGGATCGGCACGATCAAGCCCGCCATGCCGGTCATGGTCGAACACAGCCCGCTGGACGACGTCATCCCGGCCGCCGTCGGCAAGCAGATGGCGAAGGACTGGTGCGGCAAGGGCGCCAACGTCCAGTGGAAGGACTTGACGACCTTCACGCCGTTCTTGTCCCACGCGCTGGGTATGACGACCGCGTCCGGCGACGCCACCGAGTGGCTGAAGGGCGCGTTCACCGGGCAAGCCGGCAACGGCAACTGCGGCCGATTCTGACGCGCGGCGCGCCCCATCCGAGCGGCCTCGCGAGTGGCCCCGGTCCGTCCTCGTGAGTGGCTGGGACGGTTAGAACCGTCCCAGCCACTCACGAGACCCGAGCGTCAGCTGTTGCGGGGGAAGCCGAGGTTCACGCCGCCCTGCGAGGGGTCCGGCCACCGCGACGTGACGACCTTCGTCCGCGTGAAGAAGTGGAACCCCTCCGGCCCGTACGCGTGGCTGTCCCCGAACAGCGAGTCCTTCCACCCGCCGAACGAGTAGTAGCCGACCGGCACCGGGATCGGCACGTTCACGCCGACCATCCCGACCTCGACCTCGTTCTGGAACCGCCGCGCCGCGCGCCCGTCGTTGGTGAAGATCGCGGTGCCGTTGCCGTAGGGGTTGCCGTTGATCAGCTCCAGCGCGGCGTCGTACCCCTCGGCCCGCGCGACCGCCAGCACCGGCCCGAAGATCTCGTCGGTGTAGATCGACATCTCCGGCGTGACGTGGTCGAACAGCGTCGGGCCGAGCCAGAACCCGCCGTCCTCGCCGTCGACCTCGACGCCGCGGCCGTCGACGACGAGCCGGGCGCCCGCGTCGACCCCCGCCCCGACATAGGACTCGACGCGTTCGTGGTGGGCGGCGGTGACGAGCGGCCCCATCTCCGAGGTGGGCCGCATGCCGTCGCCGACGCGGAGCCGCTTGATCCGCTCGGCGATCTTCGCGACCAGTTCGTCGCCGACCGGGTCGACCGCGACCACGACCGACACCGCCATGCACCGCTCCCCCGCCGAGCCGAAGCCCGCCGAGACGGCCGCGTCGGCGGCGAGGTCGAGGTCCGCGTCCGGGAGCACGACCATGTGGTTCTTCGCGCCGCCGAGCGCCTGCACGCGTTTCCCGTGCCTGGTCCCGGTTTCGTAGACGTACTTCGCGATCGGCGTCGACCCGACGAACGAGATCGCCTTGACGTCGCGGTGTTCCAGCAACCCGTCGACGGCCACCTTGTCGCCGTGCAGGACGTTGAGGACGCCGTCGGGCAGGCCCGCCTCGGCGAACAGTTCCGCGATGAAAACGGCCGCGGACGGGTCCTTCTCGCTCGGCTTGAGCACGACGGTGTTGCCGCAGGCGAGTGCGTTCGGCACGAACCACAGCGGGACCATCGCCGGGAAGTTGAACGGCGAGATCACGCCGACCACGCCCAGCGGCTGCGAGATCGAGTAGACGTCGACACCGGTGGAGGCGTTCTCGCTGAATCCGCCCTTGAGCAGCTGCGCGGCACCGCAGGCGTACTCGACGTTCTCGATCGCGCGCGCGACTTCGCCCGCCGCGTCGGATTCGACCTTGCCGTGCTCGCTCGTGACGATCTTCGCCAGCTCGTGGCGCCGCGCCGAAAGCAGCTCACGGAAGGCGAACAGCACTCGCGTCCGCCCGGCCAGCGACGTCCCGCGCCAGCCCGGCAGCGCCCGGGAGGCGGCGGCGACGGCGGCGTCGACGTCGTCCCGCGCGGCGAAGGCGACCTTCGCCCGCACCTGGCCGGTGGCCGGATCGAACACGTCCCCGGATCGTTCGCCCACGCCTTCGCACGGTTTGCCGTCTATCCAGTGGGTGATGCGGTCGGTCACGGGTTCCGCCCTCCTGATCGCCGGGTGCCTGCTCCCGGTCGAGTCTGGGCGCGCGCGCCACACCGACGCCATCGGCAACGTGTACGGACTCCCGGTCCCGGCCGTACAGTCTGTCTCCAGCGTTGCCGAACCGAGTGGGAGGCCGATGTACCCGACCGTCGCCGAGGTGCTCGCGCTGCCGGTGCTGCGTCAGGGCAGGCCCCATGTGGTGGCGGGGGCGGCGGGGCTGGACGCGCCGGTCCGCTGGGCGCACGTCGCCGAGGTCGCGGACATCGCCCCGCTGCTGCGCGGCGGGGAACTCGTGCTCACCACCGGGGTCGCGCTGCCCGACGACGGCGCCGCGCTCGCCCGGTACGTCGCCGATCTGGCCGGTGTCGGAGTGGCGGGGATCGTCGTCGAACTCGTCCGGCATTGGAGCGAGAAGCTGCCGCCCGCGCTGGTCGACGCCGCGGATCGGCACGGTGTCCCGCTGATCACCCTTTCGCGCGAGACGCGCTTCGTGTCGGTCACCGAGGCGGTGAACGGGCTGATCGTCGACGCCCAGGTCGACGAACTCCGCGCGGCGGAGCGGGTCCACGAGACCTTCACCGCGCTGACGGTCGCCGGTGCCGAGCCGGGAGACATCCTGCGCGAGGTCGCGAGGCTCACCGAACATCCGGTCGTGCTGGAGACGCTGTCGCACGAGGTCCTCGCCTACGACACGGCGGGGACCGACCCCGGTGAACTGCTGCCCGGCTGGCCGTCCCGGTCGCGGCCGGTGCAGGTCGGCGAGCGGACCGGTTACCACCCGGGCGCGGGCTGGCTGATCACCGTGGTCGGCGCGCGCGGGCACGACTGGGGGCGGCTGGTCGTCGTCTGCGGGGATCCGCCCCCGCACCGGCACGTCGTGGTCGCCGAACGCGCCGCGTCCGCGCTCGCGGTCCACCGGCTGGTCGCCAAGGACACCGACTCCCTCGAACGCCAGGCGCACCGCGCGATCCTGACCGAACTGCTGGCCAACCCGGTGCCGCCCGCCGAACTGACCGCGCGGGCCTCGGCGCTGGGTGTCCCGCTGACGGGACGGCTGCTCGTCGGGGTCTCCGTGCGGCCGCGGATCACCGTGACCACCAAGGCCGCGCAGTCCACTCCGGTGCTGCTGCGGGAACTCGCCGAGGCGACCGTGCTCGCCGCCCGGCACGCCAAGGTGTCCGCGCTGGTGGCCACCGACGACACCCAGGTGCGCGCGCTGATCGCGCTGTCGCCGGAGGCCGGGGTCGACGCGGTACTGAGACGGCTGGCGAACGACGTCCACGAGGCCCGCGCCGGAGCGCCCGCCGTGGTCGCGGTCGGGACCACGGGCGGCGGGCCCGCCGACGCGCGCCGGACGCTCGTCGAAGCCGCGCAGGTGGCCGCCGCGGCGCTCGCGGAAAACGTCGAACGGATGGTCCACCGGCTCGACGACGTCCGGTTGCGCGGACTGCTGCATCTGCTGGCGAGCGACGAACGGATCACCGCGTTCGCCGCGCGGGAGCTCGGCCCGCTGCTGAGCCGGGACGCCGCACAGGGCAGCAGACTCGTCCAGGCGTTGAGGCATTACTGCGAGCACGGCGGCAACAAGTCGGCGGCGGCCGCCGCCGCGCACACCTCGCGCACCGCCTACTACCAGCAGCTGGCCAGGATCGAGCAGGTCCTCGGGGTACGGCTCGAAGATCCGGAGTCGATGCTCTCGCTTTATGTCGCTTTGCTCGCCCACGACATTCGAAAAGCGGACGACCACACGTCCGAGTGAGCAAATCTCACCCGAGCGTGGAACACAGTGACCGGGTCACGTCAGCCGATAGGGTTGATATGGCTTTCTTCGAACCGATCGGCGCCTGCGTGCTCGCGCTGGCCTGTATGGCCCCCGCGCAACCCGCCGAATCCACGTTTCAGCTGACCAGCCACGACACCCGGGGCCGGATCGGCACCGTCTCGCTCACCTGCGAACCCACCGGGGGGTCTCACCCGGGACGCGGTGGCGCCTGCGCCAAGCTGTCCGAAGTGGACGGAGAGTTCGACCGGCTCCGCCCGGAACCGCGGGCCTGCACCCTCGAGTACGCCCCGGTGGACGTCTCCGCGGTCGGCAAGTGGCGCGGCGAACCGGTCACCTACCGCACTTCCTACGCCAACCGTTGCGTCGCCGACGCCGAGTCGGCAGGCGTCTTCACCTTCTGACCGCTCCCGACTCCGTCGAGGTGACCGCCGGGCCTCCCCCTCGGTGGCCCGGCGGGGCCGGTCACCGCGGCCTTGATCGCCCTCACCCCCACGAGGGCGATCAAGGCCGTGGTGTCACGACTCAAGAACGGGGCAGGTACCGGCACCCGATCCCGTCCTTCGCGGCAACGGGGGTCTGACGCGCGAGGGACCGGCTCAGGTTCCATTCGCGCCAATCATCTTCCGAAATTCCCTTGAGGACCGGCCTGAGCACGCAGGACCGCAGCGGCTCCGGAAGCCGGTCGGCCGACGGCACGACGTCGGCGGAAAACCTTGAGAGGTAACCGGTGTCGAGCGTCTTGCCGTGCGCGAGCCGGTCGATGTTGCGGTCGGCGATGAACCGTTCCGGATCGAGGACGGCCAGTCCGAGCAGCGCCGCGACGGCGGCTCCGATGGCCGCGCGCGGCAGCCAGGCCGACCGCAGCGGGAGCAGGGAAACGAGCACCAGCAAGAAGATCAGCCCGATCCAGAGTTCGCAGACCTCGACCAGCAGCCGCAGCACTGTGAACCCGTACGCCTGCTGGTATGTCCACATGCGACTCAACGCCGAGGCGACCAGCACCAGGCTGAGCACGCTCAGCGCGCCGAGGAGGCCGCGCTGCCAGGCCCGATCGGCCGCCGACGACTTCGGCGCCCATCGCAGCGCGGCGGCGACCAGCAGCAGGGTCAGCACGGTGATGGCGGAGAGCTGCCAGAACCCGCTCCTGGCGTATTCGGCCGCCGTCAGGCCGCTCGTGGCCAGAAGGTATTCGGTGCCGCCGAACAACACGACCAGGCGGACCACGACGAAGCTCGTGAACAGCGCCGCCAGCACCCCCAGCGGCAACGTCCATTCGAGCCGGTGCGCCAGGCGTTTGCGCGGCGTGTCGACAGCAGCACTGTCGGACGGCAGCGGGGGCGCCGCCAGCAGGTAACACGCGCCGGTCACGGCCGACGCGGCCACGACGAAGAAGAATCCCCAGCGCACGAACGTTCCGGGGTTCAGTTCGGGGAGCACCGCGTCGACGACGTTCGCGAACGCGGCGTCCGCGCCCCGCAGCAGCGGCACGAACACCAGCAGCAAAAAGGCGCTGGCCAGCACCGGCACCAGGAACCTCGGCCTCGCGCGGCCTTCCTGCTTCTTGCCGAGCTTCACGAGCCCGCGCCCGATCCACGGGATCGAAAGCAGCGCTTCGATCGGGACCGCGAAGACGTCGTAGATGATCGTGTTCACCGTGCGTTTCCCGACCACGGCGAGGGATCCGGCGACGAGGGCGGCCAGCACGCACAACACGTTCAGCCACACCGACGCGCGGACCATGCCGACCGCGAGCAGGCCCAGCGCGGCCGCCGCCCATACCGCGTTGACCAGACGGAAATGCGGTTCGGCGTCGCCGCGGGCGCGCTTGTCGGCGAAGTAGACGGCCACCGCGAACGCGAGCCCGGCCACGAACCAGCCGGCTCCGGGCTCGTCCGGCATGGCGAAGGCGGCGATCAACCCGGCCGCGACCGCCGCGGGCAGGACGGAGCCGGGAAGCGGGACGATCGTCGATTTGGGCGGCACGCGGGGCCGCATCAGCACCGGGACCTGCGGCGCGGGCGGCAACGTGGCGGTCGCCGCCGGGGGCGGCGCGTGCGCCTGCCGGTCTTCTTGGTCTTCACTCATCTCACTCCTCCAGTTTGCGAAAGCACATATCGCAGTGTGCGCAGAGCCGCCGAAAACACGCGGCAGGGACTAGGGAACGGGGATCACGACGCGGATGACACAGCCCGGCCGGTGCTCGGGGGTGACGACCGCGATGCTGCCGTCGTGGAGGTCGACCACCCACCGCGCGATCGCGAGGCCGAGGCCGGTGCCCCCGCCGCCCGCCCGCTCGCCGCGGGTGAACCGCTCGAACACGCTGTCCCGCTCCCCCGGCGGGATCCCGGGGCCTTCGTCTTCGACCTCGATGACGACGTCGGTCTCGCGGGCCTCCGCCCGCACCCGGACCTCTCCCCCGGCCGGGCCGTGCCGGACGGCGTTGTCGAGCAGGTTGACCACGACCTGGTAGAGCCGGCCGCGGTCGGCGACGGCCGTCGCGCCGGGCGGCTGGACGTCGACGGCGAACCGCACGCCACGGCCGGTCGCGGCGGCGGTCACCCCGGCTTCGGCGGCGACCTCCTCCAGCAGCAGTTCGAGATCGAACTCCTCCAGCTGCAACGGGAACGCGCCCGCGTCGATCCGCGAAAGATCGAGGAGTTCCGAGACCAGCCTGCCGAGCCGCTCGGTCTGCTGCAGCGCGGTCTTCAACGTCGCCGGATCGGGTTCGGCGACGCCGTCGACGAGGTTCTCCAGCACCCCGTTCAGCGCGGTGATCGGCGTGCGGAGTTCGTGGGAGACGTTCGCGATCAGCTCCCGGCGCCGCTGATCCGAGGCGTCCAGGTCTGCGGCCATCTGGTTGAAGGCGTGTGACAGCTCCCCGACCTCGTCGCGGGCGGTCGCCCGGACCCGCCGGGTGTAGTCGCCCTTGGCCATCGCGCGGGCGGCGGCGGTCATCTCGCGCAGCGGCCTGGTCATCCCGTGCGCCAGGATCTGCGAGGTCACCACGGCGAGCACCATCGCGGCGATCGTGGTCCGCGGCGGCAGCCAGCCGATCTGCCAGTTGAAGAAGGCGAAAGCGATACCGCCCGAGGACACCAGCAGGATCGCGAGCTTGAGCTTGATGGAACGGACCGGGTCCAGCGGTCTCGGGAGCGCGTCGACGACGCGGCCGAGCAGGGGGCGAAGCTTCACGATCCCACCTCCAGGGCGTAGCCGACGCCGTGCACGGTGCGGATGAGGTCGGCGCCCAGCTTGCGGCGCAGCGCCTTGATGTGACTGTCGACCGCGCGGGTGCCCGAACCGGTGCCCGCGACGTCCCAGTCCCAGACCTCGCTGAGCAGGCGTTCCCTCGGCTGCACCGCCCTCGGGCGCTTCGCGAAGTGGACGAGGAGGTCGAACTCGATCGGCGTCAGCTGGGCCTGGTTGCCCGCGCGCGTGACCCGCCGCTGCTCGACGTCGATTTCGAGGTCGCCGAGGACGATCTTCGTACCGGCGTCGCTCACGTCGGTCCTGGCCGCTCGTTCGACGCGGCGCAGCAGCGCGTGCACCCGCGCCGAGAGCACCCGCATGGAGAACGGCTTGGTGAGGTAGTCGTCCGCGCCGACGCCGAGACCGATCAGCATGTCCGTCTCGTCCGAACGGGCGGTCAGCATCAGCACCGGGACCGGACGGCGGGCCTGGATCCGGCGGCAGACCTCGAGCCCGTCGAATCCCGGGAGCATCACGTCGAGCACCACCAGGTCCGGCTCGCGCTCGGCGTCGGTCTCGACGCCGGAAGGGCCGTCGTGCGCCAGGTCCACGGTGAATCCCTCGGCCCGCAGCCGCGCGGCGATGCTCTCGGCGATGGTCACGTGGTCCTCGACGACCAGCACCCGGCGTCCTCCCAGTTCCATGGGGATGACTGTAAGCACCGGCCGTGGAGACCATCCGGGTGAGCTGTGGAGATCCTGTGGAGATGTTTCGGCCGGTTTGCCGCATTGCAACGTCCGTGTGTGTGACGCAGGTCATGCACCGCGAGCCTTCGAGCGCAATCGACAGTCTGCGCTCCGACGCCCTCAACAGTGAACAGTCTGCCAGTCCCACCCGCGCGGCGCGGGCGAGCACGATTCCGCAATGGAGCCGACGGCACGCGGTACGCAGCACGTGCATCCTGATGGCCGGGTGGAACTCGGCGAGGTCGAGTCCTTGAAGGACAGCCGCTTCTACAACGAAGAACTCGCCCCGGTCCCGGTCGAAAAGCGGACCTGGACCACGTACACCTACTTCGCGCTGTGGATGGGCATGGCGCACAACATCCCGTCCTACGCGCTGGCGGCCTCGCTGATCGCGCTCGGGATGGACTGGGTGCAGGCGCTGCTCACGATCACCATCGGCAACCTGATCGTGCTGATCCCGATGCTGCTCAACAGCCACGCCGGGACGAAGTACGGCATCCCCTTCCCGGTGTTCGCCCGCGCCTTCTTCGGGATGCGCGGCGCGAATCTGGCGGCGTTGCTGCGGGCGTTCATCGCGTGCGGCTGGTTCGGCATCCAGACCTGGGTCGGCGGCGAGGCGATCTACATCATCGTCGGGCGGCTGGCGGGTTCCGGCTGGAAGGATTCCACCGTCGTCCTCGGCCAGCACTGGACACTGTGGCTTTCGTTCGGCCTGTTCTGGCTGTTCCAGATGCTCATCATCTGGCGCGGGATGGAGGCGGTCCGCCGGTTCGAGAACTGGACGGCTCCGCTGGTGTCGGTCGGCTTCCTGATCCTGCTGGGCTACGTGCTGGTCAAGGCGGGCGGGCTCGGCCCGATCCTGTCCGAACCCGGGAAACTCGGCTGGGGGCCGGACTTCTGGAAGGTGTTCGCCCCGGCGCTGATGGCGATGATCGCGTTCTGGTCGACGCTTTCGCTGAACATGCCGGACTTCACCCGGTTCGGCGGCAGCCAGGGCAAACAGGTCCGCGGCCAGATCCTCGGCCTGCCGACCACGATGACGTTCATCGCGATCGTGGCCATCCTGACCACCTCGGGCGGCAGCGTCCTCTACGGCGAGCAGATCTGGGATCCGGCGAAACTGGCCGACCGGTTCGATTCCCCGGTCGTCGTGGTGGTCGCGCTGATCGCGCTGGTGTTGGCGACCGTGTCGGCGAACCTCGCGGCCAACGTGGTCAGCCCGTCCTACGACTTCTCCAACGCGTTCCCGAAGAAGATCACCTTCGCCGCCGGCGGGCTGATCACGGGCATCATCGGCATCGTCATCCAGCCGTGGCGGCTCTACTCCGACCCGAACATCTACATCTTCGCGTGGCTCGGCTTCTACGGCGGCCTGCTCGGCGCGGTCGCCGGGGTGATGGTCGCCGGCTACTGGGTCGTCTACCGCACCAAGCTGCGTCTGCGGGATCTGTACACCGAACGCGGCGTCTACTGGTTCAACGGCGGCTGGAACTGGCGGGCGCTCGTCGCGACGCTGGTCGGTGCCGTCCTCGCGGTCGGCGGCGCGTACGGCGGGCCGTTCCCCGCCGACGGGCTGATCCCGCTCCTGAAACCGCTCTACGACTACAACTGGGTCGTCGGCCTGGCGGGCGCTTTCGTCGTCTACCTGCTGCTGGCCCTGCCAGAACGCAACCGCACCACCGAGATCGAGGAGGATGCAAGTGAGCGACCTGGTCCGAGCCGGATTGATCCAGCAGCGGTGGACGGGTGACAAGGAGTCGATGATCGCGAACGCGGTCGAAGCCATCGGCAAGGCCGCTTCGCAGGGAGCGCAGGTCGTCTGCCTGCAGGAGTTGTTCTACGGCCCGTACTTCTGCCAGGTGCAGGACACCGACTACTACTCCTACACCGAAGGCATCCCCGACGGGCCGACGACGAAGCTCATGCAGGAGGTCGCCGAACGCCACGGCGTCGTGCTGGTCGTCCCGATGTACGAGGTCGAGCAGCCCGGCGTGTACTACAACACCGCCGCGGTGATCGACGCCGACGGCACCTACCTCGGCAAGCACCGCAAGAACCACATCCCGCAGGTGAAGGGGTTCTGGGAGAAGTTCTACTTCCGGCCCGGGAACCTGGGCTACCCGGTGTTCGACACCGCCGTCGGCCGGATCGGCGTCTACATCTGTTACGAGCGGCACTTCCCGGAGGGCTGGCGCGCGCTCGGCCTGGCGGGCGCGAAGATCGTGTTCAACCCGTCGGCGACCAGCCGGGGCCTTTCGGAGTACCTGTGGCGGCTGGAGCAGCCCGCGGCCGCCGTCGCGAACGAGTACTACGTCGGCACGATCAACCGCGTCGGCGTGGAACCCTTGGGCGACAACGACTTCTACGGCCAGTCGTATTTCGCGGACCCGCGCGGCCAGCTCGTCGGCGAAGCCGCTTCCGACACCGAGGAGGAGATCGTCGTCCGCGACCTCGACATGGCGAAGCTCGCCGAAGTGCGGGACCTGTGGGCCTTCTACCGAGACCGGCGTCCCGACAGCTACGGACCGCTCGCGGAGGCGTGATGACCACCCTCATCAGCGGCGGGCAGGTGCTGTCCACGGCGGGCGCTTCGGCGGCGGACGTCCTCGTCGACGGCGAGACGATCTCGGCCGTCGGCGCCCCCGGCACACTGGGGCCCGCCGATTCGGTGATCGACGCCACCGGGAAGTACGTGCTGCCCGGCGGGATCGACGCGCACACCCATATGGAGATGCCTTTCGGCGGAACACATTCCGTCGACACCTTCGGCACCGGGACGACGGCGGCGGCGTGGGGCGGGACTACCACGATCATCGACTTCGCCGTCCAGGCCAAGGGCACGTCTCTGCTGTCCACTATGGACAAATGGCACGAGAAGGCCGACGGCAACTGCGCCATCGACTACGGCTTCCACATGATCGTCTCGGACGTCAACGATTCGTCGTTGAAGGAGATGCGGGCCTGCGTCGACGGCGGTGTCGGCAGCTTCAAGATGTTCATGGCCTATCCGGGAGTGTTCTACTCCACGGACGGCGAGATCCTGCTGGCCATGCAGAAGGCGCGCGAGATCGGCGCGACGATCATGATGCACGCGGAGAACGGCATCGCGATCGACCAGCTGGCCGCGCAGGCGTTCGCCGCCGGGAAGATCGACCCGGTGCAGCATGGGCTCACCCGGCCGCCGGAGCTGGAGGGCGAGGCGACCTCGCGCGCGATCCAGCTGGCCAAGGTGACCGGGGCGCCGCTGTACATCGTGCACCTCTCGGCGTCACAGGCGCTCGCGGCGGTCGCGGAAGCGCGTAACGACGGGCAGAACGTCTTCGCGGAGACGTGTCCGCAGTATCTCTATCTGTCCATTGAGGACTTGGCGAAGCCGGATTTCGAGGGTTCGAAGTACGTCGCCTCTCCCCCGTTGCGGGAGAAGTCGCATCAGGCTGATCTGTGGCGAGGTTTGCGCACCAACGACCTCTCGGTGGTGTCGACGGATCACTGCCCCTTCTGTTTCAAGGACCAGAAGGAGCTCGGTCGCGGCGACTTCCGCGCGATCCCCAACGGGATCCCCGGCGTCGAGCACCGGATGGACCTGCTGCACCAGGGTGTCATGGCGGGCGAGCTCACGCTCGGCCGCTGGGTCGAGACCTGCTCGACCACCCCGGCGCGGATGTTCGGGCTCTACCCGCGCAAGGGCGTCATCGCGGCGGGTTCGGACGCGGACATCGTCGTCTACGACCCGGCGGCGAAGCAGACCCTTTCGGTCGAGACGCACCACATGAACGTGGACTACTCGGCCTACGAAGGGATGGAGATCACCGGCAAGGTCGAGACGGTGCTCTCACGCGGGCGCGTGGTCGTGTCGCCGTCCGGCTTCTCGGGCAGTACGACGCACGGGAAATTCCTCTCGCGCGACCTGAACCAGTACCTGAACTGAGGCGGTGGCCGGATGGACTTCGGGATTGTGCTTCAGACCGACCCGCCCGCGCGCGACCTCGTCCGGCTGATGAAGGCCGCCGAGGACCAGGGTTTCCGCTACGGCTGGACCTTCGACTCGTGCGTGTTATGGCAGGAACCGTTCGTCATCTACTCGCAGATCCTCGCGGCGACGTCGTCGATGATCGTGGGCCCGATGGTGACCAGCCCGGCCACCCGGGACTGGTCGGTGATGGCGTCGACCTTCGCCACGCTCAACGACATGTACGGCAACCGCACCGTCTGCGGGATCGGCCGCGGCGACTCGGCGCACCGGGTGGTGGGCATGCCACCGTCCACTTTGGCCACCGTGCGCGACTGCATGCACGTGGTCAAGGAACTCGCCGAAGGACGCGAAGTCCTGTTGCGGGACAAGCCGGTGCAGATCCCCTGGATCCGCAACGGCAGACTCGAAATGTGGATGGCGGGATACGGGCCGAAGGCGCTGAAGACGGTCGGCGAGCACGCCGACGGCTTCATCCTCCAGTGCGCCGATCCCGCGATCGCCCGGTGGACCATCGGCTCCGTCCGTGAGGCGGCGCGCGCGGCGGGTCGGGATCCGGCGGGGATCACGATCTGCCTCGCGGCCCCGGCGTACGTCGGCGACGACCTGGCGCATCAGCGGGAACAGTTGCGCTGGTTCGGCGGGATGGTCGGCAACCACGTCGCGGATCTCGTGGCACGGTACGGCGATTCCGGGCCGGTGCCGCACGAGCTGACCGACTACATCCGCGAGCGACAGGGCTACGACTACTCGCACCACGGTCGGGCGGGCAATCCGTCGACCGATTTCGTGCCGGACGAGATCGTGGACCGGTTCTGCCTGCTCGGGCCGTCTTCGGCGCATGTGGAACGCCTGGAGGAGCTGGCTTCACTCGGTGTCGACCAGTTCTCGCTGTACCTGATGCACGACCAGCGCGAAGAAACCCTGAAGCGCTACGGCTCGGAGGTCATCAACCGCTGACGATCCGCATTTCGTCCTCTGAATGCGTTCTTACCGCATTCAGAGGACGCAATGCGTGGGGTCAGGCGCCGAACCAGGCGGCGAAGGCCTCTCGCAGGCCTTCGGTGTCGGTGTCGCCCGCCCAGGCGACGTAGCCGTCGGGGCGGATCAGGAGGACGTCGGCGGGCCGGTCCTCCGCCTTCGCGGTGTGGACGTCCACACGCCCCTGTGCGAGGTCACGCAGTTCGGGCCTGCCCGCGAGGTCGAGCAGGACCGGCCGCGCCGGGCGCAGCAGTTCGGCGACGCTGGTCGGGCCCTCGTCGGTCTCCAGCGCGAGATCCGGGACGAACGTGCCGGCGAGCGCGTGCCCGGAGCCCGGCATCGAGTAGCGCGTGTCGGTCCCGGCGACGTGAGAGGCCAGCCGTCGCGCCGCCTGCTCGTCGTCCAGCAGTTCCTGGAAAACCGTGCGGAGCGCTTCAGCCGCTTCGTCGTGCCCGCGCCGCAACGCGACCTGTGCCCGGGACTGCAGGAGCGCACGCGCACCGGCGGCGTGCCGTTCCGCGTGATAGGTGTCCAGCAGCCCTTCCGGCGCCCGGCCCTGGATCTCCGCGGCCAGCTTCCACGCCAGGTTGACCGAGTCGGACATGCCGACGTTGATCGCCGTGCCGGTGGACGGCAGCAGGTGGGCCGCGTCGCCCGCCAGCAGGATCCGGCCTTCGCGGTAGCGCTCCGCCTGGCGGGCGGAGAACTGGTAGCGCGAGAGCCGGACCGGCTCGCCCAACGGGACGTCGCCGCCGAGCACGCGGCGAATGCTGTCCCCGAGTTCGGCCAGGGTCATCGGCACGTCGTCGTCGACCTCGCCGGGATCGTCCTCCGTGGTCTGGATGAACACGATCCCCGGCGTCAGCGAACCGAGCGCGAACACGCCGGTGTCGGTGCGCGTGAAGCCCGCCTTGATCCGGCCCAGTTCCGGCGTCTCGATGTCGCCGTTGTCGTGGACGGTGAGCCCGTCGGGGATCTTGACCTGCCCGATCCGGTTGACCTCGGGATAGGTGGTGCCGGGGAAACCGATCCCCGCCATCGAACGGACGGGACTGCGTCCGCCGTCGCAGCCCACCAGGTACGGGGCGCTGACCTCGTACGATCCGTCGGGTCCGCGCACCTCGGCGGTCACCGAGTCCTCGTCCTGGCGCAGCCCGACGACTTCGTGCCCGCGACGCACTTCCGCGCCGAGTTCGATGGCGTGCTCCTCCAGCAGCCGCTCCAGCGACTGCTGCCGTACCGAAAGCGCCTTCAGCGGCGGCTCCTCGAACCGGGTGAGGTCCACGTGCACCCCACCGAACGGGAACCGATGCGGCGGGACGGGGTCGGTGACGAGCCCCCGCACCCGCTCCAGCAGGCCGCGATGGTGCAGCAGGTCCAGGATCTGCCCGCTGAGGCCGTGAGCCTTCGGAGTCTTCCCCTGTTCCGGCCGCCGTTCCAGGACCAGCGGGCGCGCACCGGCCAGCCGCAGTTCGGCGGCCAGCATCAGACCGGTCGGGCCGGCACCCACGATGATCACGTCGACGTCCGTCAAATCTTCACTCCTGTTCGGCCTGTTCTCGCTACGGCCGAGGATTCTGCGGCACCACCGGGGTCTTGCCGCAAGCCCCCAGGTGCGCTATATGTTGAACATGGAGGGGCTTACCCCACCATTTTTCCTGGTACAAGCACCAGGGATCGCGCGCCCGCGAGGCGAGACGCTGGGCCGGTGACCAGAATCCGCATCGCCGCCGTACTCACTCTCACCGCACTCACCGCCGTCACGATCGCGCCCGCGGTCTCGGCCGCGCCGAAGGGGCTCGCCTGGGGCCCCTGCCCGTCCGGATCGCCACCGGGGTACGACTGTGCCGAGATCGAAGTCCCGTTGTCCTATCAGGACCCGGGGGGACCTCGGATCACCATCGCGCTCGGCCGCCTCCCCGCGACGGACCAGAAGCACAAACGCGGCACCCTCTTCACCAACCCCGGCGGCCCTGGGAACCACGGCCGCTTCAGCAGGTTCCAGACCCCGTCCCTGCATCGGCAGTTCGACATCGTCGGCTTCGACCCGCGCGGCGTCGGCGCCAGCACACCGGTCCGATGCTTCACCTCCGACGCGGAAACCGTTCCGCTCAAACGAATCCTGGGCAACTTCCCGATCACCGCCGAGCAGGAGACCCGGCATTTCGCCGACGCCCGCGAGGTCACCGCCTCCTGCGGCCGCAACGCCGGGCCGCTGCTCGGCCACCTGTCGACCGCGAACGTCGCCAGGGACCTCGACAGGATGCGCCAAGCCGTCGGCGAGCCCCGCCTGCGCTACTACGGGCTTTCCTACGGCACCTACGTCGGCGAGGTGTACGCCAACCTGTTCCCGCATCGGGTCGGCGCCTTGGCACTGGACGCCGTCAACGATCCGATCGCCTGGTCCACCGGACACCGCCCGGAGGACGCGAACGTCCCGTTCAGCACCAGGCTCGGCGGGTTCCGGGACGCCGACCGCGCGCTCCAGGCGTTCCTCGACGCGTGCGCGGCCGACACCCGGTGCGCGTTCCGCGAGCCGGGAAAGGACTTGCGGGCCAAGTACGACGGGCTCCTCGACCGGCTGGAAGCCACGCCGGGGCCGGTCACCTATCAGGAGGTCGTCCGGCGTACCCACCACGGGTTGACCGACGAGGCCCACTCGCCCGCGCTGGCGGAATTCCTCCAGTCCGTGACGAAACCCGTCGTGGCGAAGGCCATCGCGACACCTTTCGATTCCGCGATGGGTGGCGGCGGGACGATCTGCGCGGACACCACGAACCCGCGTGACCCGGCCGCCTGGCCTCGCGCGGCCCGCGCGGCCGACCGGGAAAGCCGCGGTTTCGGTTCGTACGACGCGTATCTCTCCCTGCCGTGCGCCTTCTGGCCCGCCTCCGACCCGGCGCGGTACACGGGACCGTGGAACCGGCCGACCGCGCCGATCCTGTTGCTGGCCAACGGCAAGGGCGACCCGGAAACGCCGTACGCCGGGGCGAAGCGGGCCGAACGCATCCTCGGCAACGCCCGGCTCCTGACGCTGGACGCCTGGGGACACGGCGCGTTGAACCGCAGCGCCTGTGTCGACGCGGCTGTCGACGCCTACCTGTCCCACGGACGCCTTCCGGCGCGCGGCACCGTGTGCGCCCCGGATCACGCGCCGTTCGACGCCAGGTAAGCCCGTGCGGTGTCCGCGTCGGTGAGCCAACCGGCGTAGTCGGCGGGATCGGCGAAGATGTTCGCGAACCGGCGCGCCACCTCGGGCGCCGTCCGCGCGGCTTCCAGGGTGGCCAGCACGTGATCCGGCGGCGGGCCGAGCAGATCGTTGCTCAGCCGGGTCGCGTGCTGGGCCTTTTCCCAGTATTCGGCGAAAGTTCCACGCAGGAACGCTTCGTCGAACGGACGGTCACCGTGGTCGAGGATGCGCCGTTCGCAGACCGCGGCCGCGTGCGCCGCCATGTTCGCGCCCTGTCCGGCGATCGGGTCGTTCGTCACCGCGGCGTCGCCCATCGCCAGGACCTTCGCCCCCGACGGCAGTGTCCCGACCGGGTCGCGCACGATCGGCAGGACCCGGCCGCGCAGAACGTCCAGCGGCCCGCTCGGGCGAGCGTCGGCGAGCGACTCCTCGACCCACGGGAATTGCCTGCGCAGCACCCTCATCGCGAGGGCGAAATGCTCGTCGACGCCGGTGACGCCGTCCCAGACGTCCATGGGGCCGCCAGGCACACCGAAGAACCCGAGCCCGAAGACCGGTCCGCGCACGGACTGGATCGGCAGCCCGAACAGCTCACCGGCCTGGGAGAGCCCGAACGTCAGGCCCGGATACACCGGAAGTGGTTCGTCCCGGCCGGACACGAGGTACAGGATCCCGATGGTGCGCTGCGGCTCACGATGCGGGGAACGCGCGTCATCACGCGAGAAGAGGGCGTCGAACTGCGGCCCCCGCCCGGCCGCGACCAGCACGAGTTCGAATTCGCGGGCGTACTGCTCCAGCCCGTCCGGGGTCACCTTGCCGATCCGCACCTCGCCGCCGCGTTCGGCGAAGGCGGTCAGCCAGGCGGACACCTTGACCCGCTGGTCGACCGACTGCGCGGGATGGTCGAACCGGGCCTGCCACGAGACGGCGGGCTCCGGGGAGTCCCCGGCGAGCCCGAACGACGCGCCGAGGATCTCCGGGGCCTGTCCGTCCCAGAAGTTGATGCCCAGCGCGCGTTCCCGGGTCAGCGCGGGATGGAACACGCACTGGTTCGAGATGAGCCTGCCGTCGCGGATCGTTTCGGCGTCGCGGTCGGTGACCACGGTGACGGCGTATCCGTGCCGCTGCAGGCCCAAGGCCAGGACCAGTCCGGCTTGACCGGCCCCGACCACCACGATCCGGCGCATGGCTCCCCCTCAGTCGACCAAGGCTTGGTACACCAGGTTCCTCAATTCGACGCGGATCGGATAGGTCGACGACGGCAGCAACTGGGTGAAGAACAGGACCGTGATGTCTTCGTCCGGATCGACCCAGAACGCGGTGCTCGCCGCGCCGCCCCAGGCGAATTCCCCGGCGCTGGCCAGGGTCTTGGCCTTCACCGGGTCGTCGAGCACGGAAAAGCCCAGGCCGAAGCCGAAACCGTCGTACGGCGCCTCGGAGAACCCGGTTCGCCCGCAAGTCTCCAGGTCCACGCCGCCAGGCAGGTGGTTGGTCGCCATGAGCCGCACCGTGCGCGGGCCGAGCAGCCGGACGCCGTCGAGTTCGCCGCCGCGCACCAGCATCTGCGCGAAACGGTGGAAATCACCCGCCGTGGAGACCAGCCCTCCGCCACCCGAGAAGCACGAAGGCGCGACGCGGCCGACGTTGCCCAGCTCGTCGTGACGGAACGGCTCCTTGGTGGCGGGATGCGGCACGTAGAGCGCGGCCAGCCGGTCGAGATCGCCGGCGGCGGCCTGGAACCCCGTCTCGTGCATGCCGAGCGGAATAAAGATCCGTTCGGCGAAGAAGACGTCGAGTGACTGCCCGGAGACGACCTCGATCAGCCTGCCGAGGATGTCCGTCGCGACCGAATAGTTCCATTCCGAACCCGGCTGGAACAGCAGCGGCAACCGCGCGATCGCTTCGGAAACGCCCGCCAGATCGAGCCCGGGCGCGGTGCCGAGGTCGAACCCAGCCTCGCGGTAGAGCGCGTCGACCGGATGCGTGCGGTGGAAACCGTAGGTCAGCCCCGCGGTGTGGGTGAGCAGATGCCAGAGGCGGATCGGTTCGGCGGCGGGCACGGTCGCCTGCTTCACCGACGAGCCCCCGGCGAAGACCCGCGGTTCCGAGAACTCCGGCAGCCAGCGCGAGATCGGGTCCTTGAGGTCGATGAGCCCCGCTTCGACGAGCATCATCGCGGCGACGGAGGTGACCGGCTTCGTCATCGAGTAGACGCGCCAGATCGTGTCGGTCTCGATCGGAAGCCCGGCCTCGATGTCGCGCTGCCCGTTCGACGCGAGATGCGCGACCTTCCCGTTCCTGGTCACCACGGCCAGATACCCGGGGAGCCGCTTTCGCTCCAGATACCCGTCGAAGTGCTTGTCGATCCGGCGCAGCCGCTCCGCGTCGAAACCCACCTCGGCCGGGTCGACGTCCACCTTCAGCTCGATCATGCGACCGAGGCTACGCGTTCCGCTCGGCCTGTTTCTCCAGTCGCCACGCCTCGTCGGTCTTCCCGATCCGCCAGTATCCGGAGATCGACAGCAGGTCGCGACGCATGCCCCGGTCGTCCAGCAGATGACGCCGCAGGTCCCGGACGAACCCGGCCTCGCCGTGGACGAACGCCTGCACGACACCTTCACGCCAGTCGAGCGCGCGGACGGCGGCCGCGAGATCGTCACCCCGGCTCCGGTGCAGCCAGGTGATCCGCGCGTCGCCCTTGGTGGTCAGCGACTGCTCTTCGGCGGCGTCCTCCACGAGGATGAACGCGTGCACGGGAACACCGGCCGGCATCGCCTCGAGCGAAGCGGCGATCGCCGGCAGGGCACTCTCGTCCCCGGCGAGCAGATGCCAGTCGGCCTCCTCGCCCGGCGCGTACGCCCCGCCAGGTCCGGAAATGAGCAGCTCGTCGCCGGGTTTCGCGGCGGCGGCCCACGGCCCTGCGACCCCCTCGTCACCATGGTGGACGAAGTCGAGCACCAGCTCGCCGAGGTTCGCGTCGAAAGCGCGGACGGTGTACGAACGCATCCGCGGCCACTGCTCGCGCGGCAGCTCTTCGCGGACGCGGGCCAGGTCGAACGGTTCGGGATAGGTGACGCCAGGCACCCGGAAGTGCACCTTGACGTAGGCGTCGGTGAATTCGTTGGGCTGGAAGGAGGCGATCTCTTCGCCCCCGGCGACGATCCGGACCATATGCGGGGTGATCCGCTCGGTGCGCAGCACCCGCAGCCGGGTCGCCGACACCGCTCTCCGCGCCTCGGCCATGCACACTTCCTTTCCAGGGTTAGGTGAACCTAACCGAGCGTACGCCTTTCGCCGTCGGGCCGGGCGAGGTCTCCCATCATCCGATCAAAGCCTCGCCGACGTCGTACACCCGGTGGGTCACCCGGGCACCGGCCCGATCCTCCTCGACGGTGTACTCACCGCGATACCACCAGCCACCCTGCCGGGCGAGGAAATACGCTCGGCATCCGTCTCGAAGCCGGGGTTGCAGGGCCGCGCCCGCAGCGTCCCCGCGAGCCGAGTGAAGACCTCGGCGACCTCACGAAACCCTCGCGGCCGGATCGCTCACCCGGGTGTTCTGGAACGACGCGACGCGCCAGCCATCGGGCTCCTCCACGAGCACGTACGTCAGCGTCGACTCGCGGCCAGGTTCCGGCCTGTCGTCCGACAGCGACGACCCGCCGCCGGACACGACGATCGCGACGTCCGGCCGGATGAACCGCACCTTGGGCTCGCGGCCGCCCGCCACCAGCTTCGATCCCTTGAGCGACCCCTCGAACAGGGACCGGTGCGCGCTTTCGATCATCGCGCGGCCAGGCATGTTCGTCCCGAAAAAGGTCACGTAATCGGCGTCTTCGGTGAAGAGCGACGCGTACGCGGCCGCGTCGCCGTCGTTCCACGCGTCGGCGAGCTTGCCCAGTATGGCCAGGACTTCGGCCCGTCGTTCAGTCATGACTTCCTCCAGTTGGACGAACGGCGTTCGTTTAACGAACACCGTTCTACAAGCGAACAGTGTTCGCGTCAAGTAGAGTTCCCGCGAACCCCGGATCAGGAGGCGAACGAAGTGAGCAGGCCCCGGCGTCGCGCCGAGAAACCCGTGCTGTCCCAGGAGCTCGTGGTGAAGACGGCACTGGATCTCCTCGCCGCCGAGGGGCTGGAGGCGGTGAGCATGCGGCGCGTGGCCCAGGCGCTGGAGACCGGTCCGGCGTCGCTCTACGCCCACGTGGCGAACAAGGAAGAGCTCCACGAGCTGATGGTCGACCACGTCCTCGCCTTCGGCCCGTTCCCGGAACCCGATCCGCGGCGATGGGTCGAACAGGCGAAAGACCTGCTGCGCGACAACGTGCGCGCGCTGACGTCGGTCCCGGGGATCGCCAAGATCGCGTGGGCCATCCCCGTCCCGGTCGGTGCGAACGCCCTGCAGCAGGCCGAAGCGATGCTCGCGGTGCTGCGCGCGGGCGGCCTCGACCTCAAGCGGGCCTTGTTCGCCGCCGACGCGTTATGGCTCTACGCCAAGGCTTTCGCCTACGAAGGCGCCGGCTGGCAACACGGCGACATCGACCTGGCCGACCAGGAGGAACGCGGCAAGCGGATGGTCGAATACATGACATCGTTCCCGCCCGGCGCTTTTCCGAACCTACTGGCTTCGGGTGAATACTTCACCGCGGAGACCGCGCAGGAACGGTTCGAGTTCGCCATCGACCTCTTCTTGCGCGGCTTGGCCTCCGCCGCCTCATGATCTGATGTGGCGAAGTGTTGCGAAAGCCACTTTCGCAACACCTCTTGGGACGGCGTGCCCAGGTGAGCGTCGGTCGGGCCGGCCGTGCGCGGGCGGCGGTTTCGCGTGTCTGGATGGACGACACACGTGATCGACCGGACGACTCGCGGCGGAGCCTCGGCCCCGGGGCGTGTCGTCCATCCAGTCACGCGTGTCGTCCGCCGGATCACGCGCGGCGGTCGGGCGAGCTCAGAGCAGCGCGACCGCGGCCGCGTACTGCGGCACCAGATGCGCCCCCAGCGAAGCCTTCATCTCCGACATCTTCTTCCCGAACACCACCTGCGACCGCCCGGTTTCCACCGCCCATCGCACCGTTTCGCCGTAGAAGTGGAAGTACAGATTTGGTCGCCCGCCGAGTTCCGGCGGCAGCGCCGCCCAGTGGCGGGCGATCGGCAACGCCGGGTGGTCGAGAAGGGTCGCGACGGCGATCGCCCGGCCCGTTGCCGTCTCACGGTATTCGATGACGTGCACGTCCGGCTGTCGCAGGAGGGCACCCACGTAGCCCACGAACGCCGGGAGCGGCACGATCGGCACGTCGTGGTGTTTGGATTCGTTGTGCCTCAGCAGTTCCGCGATCTCGACCGGATCGGCCTCGGCACCCGGCCGCACGCGCACCTCGATCGACGGGTCGGCATCGAAGGTCCGGAAGATCTTGCGCAGGTTCTGTTTGCGTTTCCTGGCCAGCGAGTTCATCCAGTCGTCCCGGCTCGAGAACGGCGCGACGTCGAGGACCGCGACGTCCTCGGTCCGCCGCACCATCTTCAGCCCGCCGCGGACACTGTCCACTCCGGACTCACCGACCTGGCGCACCAGCAGCGCGCGCAGGCCGAAACCGAGTTCCGCGCGCATGGCCGGGACGAACGAGTCCAGCAGCATGCCGACGCCGCCGTCCCCGTCCGCGCCGTCGAACCACCAGCCCGGCATCGCCCCCGAGCCGGGGGACCGCACGTCGAGCCCGCCGAACCGGCCGCGTCCCATCGGCCGGGCGAACCGGTGCCGCCGGGTGAGCCCGGTGACCCAAGCGGAGCTGACCACGCCACGCGGTTCCCCGTCTTCGAGCAGGACCGTGACCGGCTGCTCGGTGCGCGCCGCCCACGCCTGGGTGGTGAGCACCTCCCAGCTCCAGTCCGCGCGCAGACCGGCCTTGGCCCGCAACGGTTTCCAGTAGGCGGGCTCCGGATCACGGCGCGGGTCCAGCACTTCGATCACCAGCGCGTCACCGGCCTCGGCACGATGACCCCGAGCAGCGGGACCGGCTGGAAACCGAGCGTCGCCTTGAGATCGGTCAGGCCCCGCCCCATCGACAGGGACTTCCGGTTGCCTTCGATCATGTAGCGCACGTTCCGCACGACAGCCTCGAAGTAGAGGTGCTTCGGCCGCCCCTCCTCGGGGGCCAGCGCCGCCCAATGCTGGTGCAGCGGCGCGACGGGATGGTCGAGCACGTTGGTGAACGCGAGCAGCCTGCCCTCGCCGTCGTGATAGGTCGAGGTGATCACGTCCGGCCGTCGCACGAGTTCGCCGAGGTATTCGGCGGTGACCGGACCGCGCCGGTCGAACTTCACCGGTCCCATCCGCGCACGGTGCTCCCGCAGCATGGTGGCCAGCTCCAGCGCGTCGAGGTCGGTGCGGGCGGCCTCGGTGCGGACGATCACGTCCGGGTCGGCGGCGATCTTCTTCGACTGGCCGCGCAGGCTCAGCCGCCTGCTCCGGCGCAGGGACGCCAGCCATCCGTCGACGTCGACGAACCGGTTCTCCAACACCGACGTCGGCATCGTATCGCGCACGGGCCTGCCCCGGCCGGTCAGCATGTCGAGCGATTCAGGCTCGACGGTCCGGTAAAGCACGCCGAGGCACCCGGGCCCGGTGAAGCGGCAGACCGCGCGCTCGAACCGGCGCGTGATCTCCCGCCGGTCGGCCGCGTCGACGCCGTCCGCGAACAGCCACGGCGGGTATCCGGAAAGCCACGCGTGCTGTACCTCGACCCAGCGCGGCCCGAGCCGCGCCACACCGCGCACGGCGCCGGGACGGTCCGGGGAGACCGGGGCGCACAGCATCGCCAGTACCGCGGCGACGATCTCACCCCCGTCCCTGATCACGGTGAGCACGTTCGGGCTGCGGGAAAAACGCGACTCCACCCGCAGCAATCCGTAGTCCCACGGGACCGGGGCCTGCTGCGCGGCGAGGAATCCCGCCCAGTCCTCGGGTTCCGGATCGGTCCGCGGGTCGAGCACCCGCACTTCCCAGGTCATCGGCCCAGCACCGGTCTCGGCACGGCGACCGACACCAGGGACCTGGTGCCGAAGCCGAGCGGGGTCTTGTTCTCCAGCATCGCCCGGCCGGCGGTCAGTTCGGGGCGCCGGTGCGTGATCATGTGCTCCACTCCCCTGGCGTAGAAGTCGACATAGAGCCCTTTCCGCCCGCCGCCCGCGCTCGGCAGCGCGGCCCACTGGTGCAGCGCGCCACCGTCGTCGGCGTCGAACACCGTGCCGAAGCCCAGCAGCCGCCCGGATCCGTCGCGGTAGGTACGGGTGATGACGTCCGGACGGTGGACGAGCGCCTCCAGATAGGACGGTGCGATCGGGCTGCGGGTGTCCATGTGCAGTCCGCCGAACCGCGACCGCTGTCCCCCGGCCCAGGCCCGGTCGTCCTGCCTGGACCGATGGGCGTTGAGCATCACGGCGAGTTCGTGGCAGTCCAGGTCCCGGCGGGCGGGCGCAGCCTCGGTGCGCAGGTCCCCGTCTTCACGCAGTTCGTGCAGTGTCTTGCGGATCCCGTCGTCGAGCGACCGTTCCCATTCGTCCACAGTGGAGTACTCGTTGGTCAGCACGGCGGCCGGGTCGATCTCACGCGACATCCGGCCGCGGCCGTCCAGCGCCGGGAGGAGTTCCGGATTCATCGCGCGGTAGATCACGCCCAGCAGTCCCGGACCGAGGTGGGCGCACAGTGCCCGTTCGAACCGGCGGACCACTTCCCGCCGCTCGGTCTCGTCCAGTCGCTCGTCGAGCACCCCGGCGGGATACCCGCTGAGCTGCCAGAGGTAGGCCTCCGCCCAGCGAGGGCGGAACCGCCCACCCAGGACGGACAGCGGCGCGAACTCACCCGCTCGCCAGCTCCGGCACACCATCACGGTGAACGCGCCGACGATCGTCCCGTTCCGGCGGAGCACCGCGAGTACCGCGGGGTTCTTCGCCATCCAGGCTTCCCTGCGCAGGACCTCGTACTCCCACACCGGCCACAACCGCGCCCGCCGCAGGAACCCGCTCCAGCCTTCGGGTTCGGTCGCGCTTCGCGGATCGAGCACCTCGACCTCGAACACGGCGCTCCGTGCCGCCACCTTCATCGTCCCCATCACGTGAGCACGACCGGTGTCCCGTGTCGCGGGCACGGCGCGATCTCACCACGGACGCCGCCCGCCGGGAGCACGTCCACGAACCGCGGGGAATCCTGCCGCAGCAGGGTGAACGCGAGACCGCCCGTCGTCGGGCGCGCGTAGACGCGAGGCCAGTCCAGGTGCCATCGGCCGCATTCCTCGATCGCGCCCAGGTAGCCCAGCGCCGGATCGTGGAGCACTCCGTACGGGCCGGAGTCCATTGTGTCCAGTTCTCGTCGCGGTACGGATTCGACCCGGTACGCACGGTCTTCGGGCAGCGCCGCCGCGAAGACGGAGAGCTGCTTGTCGTCACCGATCGCGAGCACGCGACGACCGCGGCGGAGCTCGGCCGACAGTTCCGCCAGCACACTCGGCGCCGGCACATCGGGATCCACCACACAGCAACGAACTCCGCGCGGCAGGTCCACCGGCGCCCGCACCTCGTCCCCGCCGAGCACGACGACCAGCGCGTCCCCGGTCACCGAACGTGCCTTGCGCAGCACGGGACCCAGCCCACGGCTCGGCTCGATCCGTTGTGTGCCACCGGCGAGCGGTACCAGGTCGACGATCTTGCGCACCGCCTCGGCCAGCGGCGCCGCGCCGGAATCCGTCCCGGTGCGACCCGGCACCAGCACGGGATCCGTTCTGCCGTCGAGTGCCCAGCGCTCCCGGTAGAACGGCACCGTCGCGAAGGCCGACCGCACGGACCGCCGGTAGGCAGCCCGCCAGGCAGCATTCACCCCCACAGTCCACATGGCGCGCAAGCCTGCGTCATCGACGCCGGTTTGGGAATACCCCGCGCCGGGTTCATCCGGTTTTCGGCCGACTTCCCACCTTTTCGACTGAGCTGAAAGGACGAACTTGCGGATTCCGCTGGCGAGAACAAAGCGAGTCTGCCTATAACACGAGAACTTTCGAGCCGGCACGACCTGCCGGACGCCTGGGGCCAAGGGGACTCATGAACCGTGAAAACACAACGCGTGACGCTACGAACACGATAGCGCACTCACCGCAGGGATACGACAGATGAGCTGGCCGGCCCCCGGCCCCGCGGAAAGCGGACTCACCGTAGTCGTCCCGTGCTTCAACGAAGTCGACAACGTCGAGCCCTCCTATCAGGAGATCGTCGCCGAGTTGGGAGATCTCCCACTCGAACTGCTCTATGTGGACGATGGGAGTACCGACGGGACGCTGGACGTCATCCGGGCACTCGCGCACACCGACCCCCGGGTGCGGTACGTGTCCTTCACCAGGAACTTCGGCTTCGAGGCGGCCTTTTCCGCCGGTTATCGGTACGCGGGGAAACCGTGGCTCCTGCACATCGACGCCGACCAGCAGTTCCCAGCCTCCGAAGCGGGGAAATTGATCACCGCCGCCGAGGCGGGCAACGACGCCGTTTTCGGTGTTCGCACCAATAGGCAAGATCCCTTACCAAGACGCTGGGGTACCGCCGCCTTCCATTTCCTCGGCCGCCGCGTGCTGGGCATCGAGATCCCGCCCGGCGCGACGGCGTTCCGCCTGGTGCGCACGGAGCTCGCGCGCAAGATCGTCGATCTCCGGCTGGGCACCCCGTACTTCCTCGCCACCGTGCCGAGACTGACCAGCCGCTACACCACCGTCCAGGTGGCACACCGGGCCCGCGAACGCGGCGAGTCCAAAGTGGGCTTCGGCTTCCTTTCCTCGCACGCCATCGAGTTGTTCGTCGGCTTCACCCGGCGGCTGACGACGGTTGCTTCGACCACGGCGGTGCTGACCGCCGGGATCTCGGTGCTCGCCGGGATCGCGGCCGCCACCGGGCTGCTCGGGCTGACCGCCGCGTCGACGCTGACGTTCGTCCTGTTCTCCGTGCTGCTCACGGTGCTCGCGCTGACCGTCCGCTACCTGGTCGTGGTCGGCGCGGGACAGCCGCGGCCACGGCAGTTCTACATCAGGGAAGCCAACTTCCCGGTCGACGAGGACGACCGGCTCTACGCCTCGGCCATGGCCGAGATCCATCCTGGGGAAAGGCAAGCGGGAGTGAAGAAAACCGAAGACACGGCGGCCGCACGGAGCCTGGTGATCCTGGGCGGCGCCGACGGTTCGGTCAGCACGTACCACCGGGCGCGGGAACTCGGTTTCCGGACCATCTGCGTGGACGTCCGCGCGAGCGCGCCCGCCGTGGCGCTGGCCGACGAGTTCGTCCAGGTCAGCGTCCGCGCGCCGGAGCAGATCGCGGCGGCACTCGACGGACGGGACGACATCGCCGGAGTGCTCTGTCCGGCCAGTGACGTCGGGCTGCCCGCGCTCGCCTGGCTCACCCGGCACTGGGGCCTGCCGGACCCGCTGCCCGAGGCCGCCGTCGCCGCTTCGGTCGACAAGTCCGTCTTCCGCGAACTCTGTGACAGGCTGCGCCTGCCGACCTACCGGAGTGTCGGCGGGAAACCGGGCCCGGATCTCGCGCTCGCCGCGCAGCAGCTGCGGTTTCCCACGCTGGTGAAACCGGTCGACTCCTCCGGCAGCCGCGGTGTCATCTCGTGCGCGAGCCCCGGCGGCCTGACCACCGCGTTCTCCGACTCGCTCGCGTTCTCGCCGTCCGGGAAGCTGGTCGTCGAGGAACACCTCGACGGCTCGCACTACACGATCGAAGCGCTCGTGGTCGACGGCCGGATCGTGTTCCACGCCGTCACCCGCCGCACGCTGACCCCGCCGCCGTTCTTCGTGACGGCGTCCCACCTGTTGCCCGCCGGGCTGCCGCCGGTGGTCGACCGCGCGCTGCCGGTGACGCTGGCCGCGTTGTGCGCCGAACTCGGTTACCGCACCGGGCCGCTGACGCTCGACGCGGTACTGGGCCGTGACGGGAAGTTCTACCTGATCGAGATGGGCGCCCGGATGGGCGGGAACGGCCTGGCCGAGGCGATCGAGCACAGCACCGGCGTCGACCTGATCGCCGCGGGGATCGCCGCCGCGACCGGCGGTGAGGTCGTGCTCTCGCCGCGCGACCCGCGACCGACGCTCATCCACATCCTCGCCTCCGACCGCGGTGGCCGGATCGTGCGCATCGAAGGCATCGACGAGGTCCGCGCCATGCCCGCGGTGCACAACCTGGAACTGTTCGCGGAGCAGGACTCCTACGTCAAACCGTACGAGCAGGCGGGCTACAAGATGGGGTACGCCGTGCTTTCCGCGCCGACCGTGCCCGAGGTGCTCGCGGCGGAGGACGAGTTGCGTGGCACGCTGAAGTTCCTGCTCGACGAGCGGGGAATGGCGGTACCGCTCCCTTGACCGGAACCTCGCTCACCGGTGCCGGCACCGCGTCGATCGCGGCGCCGAAGCCGTCGATGGTGCTCCGGCTGCTCGCCGGGCGTGGCGTCTTCCGGCTGGCGATCCAGGCGATGGGCCTGGTGCTGGTCACCGCGTGGGGTGCGCACGACTACGGCCGGTTCGCCACCGCGCTCGGGCTGATGACCTGGCTCAACTTCGTGCCGTCCGCGGCGGAGAAGTCTGCGTTGAAATGCCTGCCCCGGCTGCGGATTACGCGGGACGCGGTCGCGGCGCTGGCCGTCCGCGTCGCCGTCGTCCCGGTTCTGGTGGTCCTGGCGGCGATGGCGGTCGCGCTGATCGTCGCACCGGACTCGGACGCCGCGCTGTACCTGACGGCCGCGGGCTGGTCGATCTCCGGCGGCCTCCTGATGACGGTCTCCGGCCTGCACCGCTTCACCGGTAGGTCCACTTTGGACGCTCTGGCGTTCACCGCGGGCGCGCTGGTGGTCGGCGCCGTGACGGTGGGCACCTGGTTCGTCCGCTGGCCGCCGTTGACCCACCTCGGCCTGCTGCTCGCCGGGATCCTGCTCATCCTCGGTTTCTCCGCGGCGCTGCTGCCGAGGAAGTGGCTGCGCGTCCAACGGATCGAGGGACACCGGCTCCTGCCCGCGTTCGGCCGGACCACCGTGCTGCTCGGGATGACCGAGGTGCTGGACGTCCTCGCGACGTCGACGGTGTTCGGGGTGCTGGCACTGGCGGGCCGGACCGTCGACAGTGGACCGTTCTACGTCGCCTTGCTGGCCGGCAGCGCGTTCTGCTCGCTGCTGTTCTATCAGCTTCGGGTGCACCAGCCGTCGATTTCGGCGCGGCTGCGCGGAAGCGGGGCGGCGGCGGGCAGGGCTCGCGCGGTCGCACTGCTGAAGCTGGTCGAACGGGGCTCGCTCGCGTTCCTCGTCCTGGTGGGCTTCGCCTTCGTGATCCCGGTGGCCCGCGCGGTGCTGACCGCTGAAGAAACCGTCGGCGCGTACGTGGTCCTCGGTGTCTTCGTCCTGGTCGAGACGGTGTTGTTCGCTGTCCAGCTCTACGCGGGCTTCCTGATCGAGAACACCAACAGCAAGGTCCTCACGCTCACCGCGTCGGCGTCGATCGCCGGTCTGCTCACCACGCCGCCGGCCGCCGCCGCGCTCGTGCCGGCGATGGGGCCGGTCGGCGGGTTCGCCGCACTCGTCTTCGCGATCGGCGCGCGGGCGATCGTCCTCCGGCGGCTGCTGCGCCGCCGCCATCCCGAACTCTGAACGTCGCACTGGAGAAGGAAATGTACGTACTGGGAATCAGCAGGGTCCACGACTCGGCGGCCGCGCTCGTGCGCGACGGCGAGATCATCGCATTCGCCGAAGAAGAACGCTTCACCCGGAAGAAGCACGACGGGGACTTCCCCGCGGAGGCGATCAAGTTCTGCCTGGAGCGCGGCGGGATCACCCTCGCCGACGTCGACCACGTCGCCTACTACTGGCAGCGCTGGCGCGAAGGCATCCACGCGGCGAAGGTGTTCGCGAAGTACTTCCCGGCGACGCTGGAGGTGTTCCGCAACCAGAACGGTGACGAGGGCGGCTCCTCGGCGGGAATGGTGGAGACGTTCAAGACCGGTGGCGGCAAGGGCGTCGACGACTACCACGTCGGCGGCGCGGTGCTCGCGCATATCAAGCGGTCCTTCACCCTCGAACGCGACGTGAAGGAGGCCGTGGGCTGGACCGGCCCGGCGAAGTTCAAGACGCATCTGGTCGACCACCACAAGGCGCACGCCGCCAGCGGATACTTCATCTCGCCGTGGGAAGACTCGGCGGTGCTCACCTTCGACGGTATCGGCAGCGACGGCACCGCGACCTACCTGGGGCACGGCAAGGGAAACCGGATCATCGACATCCGGCGGATCAAGTTCCCGCACTCGCTCGGCGCGATGTACGCCGGCGTCACCGGTTACCTCGGCTTCTACCCCACCCGTGACGAAGGCAAGATCATGGGGCTGGCGCCGCTCGGCAACGACACCTACGTCGACGCGTTCAAACAGCTGATCCACCTCGACGACGACGGCGGCTACGAGCTCGATCTGAGCTTCTTCGGCCACCACCGCACCGGCAAGCACGTGATGTCGAAGAAGTTCACCGACCTGTTCGGCCCGGCACGGCCCAAGACCAGGGTCACCGCGGAGAACCCGGTGCCGCAGCACTACTGCGACGTCGCCTACGCGTTGCAGGTCACCCTGGAGGAAGCCGGATTGCACATCGCGCGCTGGCTGCAGCGGGAAACCGGGTCGCGCCGGCTGTGCGTCGCGGGCGGTGTCGCGCTGAACAGCGTGATGAACGGGCGGATCCTGCTGGAGACCCCGTTCGAGGACTTCTTCGCTCAGCCCGCGGCCGCAGACGACGGCTGTGCGCTCGGCTCGGCGCTGGAGGTGTCGGTCGGCAAGTACGGCAAGCCGCGTCCTCGCGACGGCTACACCTACACCGGGCCCGACTACACCGAGGCGGAGATGGAACTGGCACTGCAGGACGCCGGGGTCCGCTACACCAAGGTCGACGACATCGCCGCGCACACGGCGAAGAAGATCTCCGAGGGCAAGATCATCGGCTGGGTGCAGGGCCGGATGGAATGCGGGCCGCGTGCGCTCGGCAACCGCTCGCTGGTGGCCGACCCGCGCGACCCCGATTCGAAGACGCGGATGAACGAGAAGGTCAAGCACCGCGAGGCCTTCCGGCCGTTCGCGCCGTCGTGCCTGGCGGAACGCGCGGGCGACTGGTTCGTCAGCGACTACCCGTCGCCGGTCATGCTGCTGGTGTTCGACGTCCTGCCGGACAAACGCGACGAGGTCCCGGCCATCACCCACGTCGACGGGACGGCCCGCGTGCAGACGGTGACCGAATCGGACAACCCGCTGTACTACCGGATGATCAGCGAGTTCGAGAAGATCACCGGGGTGCCGATGGTGGTCAACACCTCGTTCAACGACAACAACGAACCGATCGTCGCCAGCCCGGCCGACGCGGTGGCCTGCTACCTCAAGACCGACGTCGACGCGCTCGCCCTCGGGCCGTTCTGGGCAGAGAAGGACGACCTGTGACCGCGACACTGCCCGACACCGACGGCTGGATTCCCGCGCTCTACCGGCGGCGGAAATGGCTGTGGCTGGTACCCGCCGTCCCGGCCGTGGTGACCACGCTGCTGATCATGGTGATCCTGCCGCCGGACCAGACGCTGGACAACCTCGTCGACTGGGCGTTCAAGCTGTGCCCGTTCGTGTTCGCGGTCGCCACGGTGGCGCTCTTCCCGCGCACCAAATGGGGTCCGGCGCTGATCGTGCTCGCGGTGTTCGTCTATATGTCCTATTTGGACACCGAGCTGATCATGCGGATCCAGGCGTTCGCCAGGAACGCCGCCACCGACGAGGACGCCTTCCAGCCGGTGTACCAGTTCGAACTGTTCATCGTGACGTTCATCGTCCTGTTCGGGCTGATGGCGTACCGGCTCGGCGGCGGCCGGACGGCGAACGTGCTCAAGACCGGGATCGCGGCGATCCTCGTGGTGATCTCGGGCGCGAACGACCTGACGTTCTGGGCGCTCAACGACGTCTGGGCGGCCGGGACGAAACCGACCGAGCTGAAGTGGGCGTCGCACATGATCGTGTTCCTCGGCGGACCGCCGAGCGTTCCGGTCGCGGTGATGTTCATGCTGGTGCACCTGGTGCTGGCGGCGATCGTGGTAGCACTGCCGGTGGGCCGATGGGTGGACCGGGCACTGGGGCTCACGTGAGTCGGCGCGTGTCGGGCTCTGTTGACGGGTAAGGCAAACGTGGCGTGCCGGAGTTGGCGACAGGAGCAGGCCTCGCCAAAGAGACCCGACACGTTCTCGTCTGTCCATAAAGGACACTTTTCGCGGTGAAAGTGCCGATCTAGGCGATTTGCACGGCTTCACAAGGGGGTCGTTAGTGATAAAGAGGATCAGAACACCACTTACCACTCACGACCCTTGTCGAAACCGCACATCTAGTCAACAAACAGACATTCCACCGCCGGAATGTGTCCCTTGTGGACACTCAAGACACAGCCAACTCCTGCCGGCCAGTCCAGAACCACCACACCACGAAGACCGCTTCTCCCACCTTGAAGTCAGCAAAGGTGGCGTGTCCGCGAAGGCCTCCTTCCCTACTCTCAAGGTAACGAAGGAGGCCTTCACGGACTTCGTGCCGCAACAGACCTGCCCGCCACTCAGGTGAGCCGGCGCACCAGACCGTCCGCCAGCAACCGCCCGCGATCGGTCAGCACCGCACGTCCCTGACGGTCCAAAGCGGACTGATCCAGCAGTCCTTCGGCGGCGGCGGCGCGGGCTTCGGCCCGGCCGTCGTCGTCGAGCGCGTCGAGCGGCAGCCCTTCGGACAGCCGGAGTTCCAGCATCACGCGTTCCAGATGCCGGTCCTCTTCGGTCAGCAGTTCGCGGCCCGCGGCAGGCGATTCCCCGGCCGCGAGGGACGCGGCGTAGCGGGCCGGGTGCTTGACGTTCCACCACCGGACGCCGCCGACGTGGCTGTGCGCGCCGGGCCCGGCGCCCCACCAGTCGCCGCCGCGCCAGTAGCCGATGTTGTGCCGGCAGCGGGCTTCCTCCGAGGTCGCCCAGTTGGACACCTCGTACCAGCGCAACCCCGCCGAAGCGAGGACACGGTCGATCATCTCGTAGTCGGCGGCCAGCACGTCGTCGTCCGGCGCGGGCAGTTCGCCACGACGGATGCGGCGGGCGAGCGCGGTGCCCTCTTCGACGATCAGCGCGTACGCCGAGACGTGGTCGACCCCGGCGGCCAGCACCGCGTCCAGCGAAGCCTGGAGGTCCTCGGTCCGCTCCCCCGGCGTGCCGTAGATGACGTCGAGGTTGACGTGCTCGAACCCCGCGGCGCGGGCCTCTTCGGCGGCCGCGACCGGACGGCCCGGAGTGTGCACGCGGTCGAGGATCTTCAGCACGTGCTGCGCGGCCGATTGCATCCCGAGCGAGATCCGGTTGTACCCGGCGTCTCGGATCCCCGCGAAGAACTCGGGCGAGGTGGACTCGGGATTGGACTCCGTAGTCACCTCGGCGTCCGGCGCGAGCCCGAAGGTGTCACGGACGGCGTCGAGAACGCTTCGGAGCCCGTCGGCGCCGAGCAGGGACGGGGTGCCGCCGCCGACGAAGACGGTGTCGACCGCGGGCGGCTTCCCCAGCACGCGCGCGGCCAGGTCGAACTCGCGCTTGAGGCCTTCGAGCCAGGACTGCGGCGACGAACCGCTCTCCAGCTCTCCGGCGGTGTAGGTGTTGAAGTCGCAATAGCCGCAGCGGGTCGCGCAGAAGGGGACGTGCACGTAGACACCGAACGGTCGCGTGCCGAGCCCTTCCAGCGCGCTCTCGGGGAGCGCGGACTCGACGGGTGTGGTGGTTTCGGGCAGCAACGCGGGCACACCCCAGTGTCCCCCACGCAGTGAAGGCCTCCTTCCCCGGGGAAAGAGGCCTTCACACCGAAGCGCTATCTGTCGGCGATGCGCACCTTGACCGACGTGGAGCGGGTGCCGTCCTCGAACCGCACCCAGACGAGGGTCTCCATGCTCAGCGAGTAGTCGTTGACCACGTGGTCGAGCGACCACTCGCCGTCGTCGTCCGCGACGACGTCGCGGCTCATGGCGACCTCGACCAGCACCGTATGGGCCAGGTGTCCCCGGACGTTCGGCGAGCAGCCGACCGCCTCGAACCGGTACGAGTCACCCTTGTGCAGCACCGCCCCCTCGTCAGGCGAGATCAGCCTGCAACCCTGCTGAGCCCCGGAAGCGGTACCGGGGATCAGCAGGGACGCCAGCACCATCGCGGCGACCACCCATCGGCGCATGCGCAACTCCTCCGTCCTCTGTGGATCGGAGATCGAAGCTAGCGGCGTCGGCGGCCTCGCGCGGCCTCACTCACCCGAAGCGGTACTAGGCCAACCCGTTCGCGGCCAGCCATTCCGGCGACGGCGGGATCACCTCGATGATGTCGATCAGGAAGCCATTGAGGTCCTCGATGTAGAAGTGCCGCTGGCCGAACTCCTCATCCACGAGCTCGGTGACGATCTTGACTCCCTCCTCGCGCAGCCGCTCGTACTCGGCCGCCGCGTCGTCGACCATGAAACCGACCATGGAGCCGGCCGCTTCCTGCGCTCGCCACGGCTCCGGCGTGGCCTTGTGACCACGCTTGGCGAAGCTCATTTCGTAGCCGGGGACGCCGACGTTGAGGCTGGAGAACCAGTCGAGCTCGATCGTCACCGTCAACTGCATGTGCCGCTTCCACCAGGCGGTGGTCTCGGCGATGTCGTCGACGAGCACACAGGCACCGAAACCGCTGAGTTGCATCTGGTGTTTCCTCCCAGTTCTAAACCACTTGATGCGTAGTACTATAGACATAGTGGTTTGACTGAGGCAAGGAGAATGTCCCGATGCGACAGAACCCGGAGCGCAGGACCGCGCTGACCGACGCCGCCATCACCGTCCTCGCCCGCGAGGGCGCGCGCGGGCTCACCTACCGCGCCGTGGACGTCGAAGCGGACGTCCCGCCAGGAACGACGTCGAACTACTTCCGGAACCGGGATCAACTGCTCGGCGAGGTCGGCGTCCGCGTGCACGAGCGACTGTCGGCACCGGCGGACGTGATGGCGAACCCGCAGGCCGAGTCGCCGTCCCACGACCGGGTCGGCGTCCTGCTCGGCGAGCTCATGGGACGGCTGACCGCCCACCGCGAGCCCTACCTCGCCCTCCTCGAACTCCGGCTCGAAGCCACCCGGCGCCCGGATCTCTCGGCAGAGCTGACCAAGACCATCCGCGAGGGCATCGACATGAGCGTCGACTGGCATATCGCGGCGGGGATGCCGGGCGGGCGCCCCGAGGTCCTGCTGATGTACCTCGCGTTGACCGGGCTCACCGTCGAACGACTGACCCTGCCGGAGGTACTCGCGGACGTCACCGACGAGGAGGTCATCCGGATCATCGTGGACCGCGTTCTCCCGTCGTGAGGAGCGCGCGTTCTGCGTCACAATGCCCGGCCGCGAACCCGGGACTTGACCTTCAAGCAGACCTTTGACCAGCAGAAACAGCTGAATCCGGGCGGTGTTCCCAGCATTCGGACCGGCCTGGACCACATAGTGGGCGCGTGGCACGCTGAATCAATGACCCGCGCCGGAATCACCCTCGTGGCACGCCGCCACGTGGACCTCCGTCGCGTGGCGAGCGCGCTCTGTGCGACGAACCGCTGACTCCCCGCCACCACCACGATCTGCCGGAGGACTCCCATGTCGTCGCCCACGCGCGAGACCCCTGCCCGCACGCCCCGGGTGAAACAGAAACGGGGCGAGGGACAGTGGGCACTGGGGTATCGCGAACCCCTGAACCCCAACGAGCGGTCCAAAAAGGACGACAACCCGCTCAACGTCCGTGCGCGGATCGAGAACATCTACGCCCGCGGCGGCTTCGATTCGATCGACCCGGGTGACCTCCGCGGCCGGTTTCGCTGGTTCGGTCTCTACACCCAGCGCAAGCCGGGGATCGACGGCGGCCGCACCGCGACGCTGGAACCCGAAGAGCTCGACGACCGCTACTTCATGCTGCGGGTGCGGCTCGACGGCGGCGCGCTGACCACCGACCAGCTCGCCGTGCTCGCCGAGATCTCGCAGACCCACGCGCGCGACACCGCCGACATCACCGACCGGCAGAACATCCAGTACCACTGGATCCAGATCGAAGACGTCCCGACGATCTGGGCGAAGCTCGAAAAGGCCGGGATGACCACGCTGGAGGCGTGCGGCGACAGCCCGCGCGTCATCCTCGGCTCCCCCGTCGCGGGCATCGCCGCCGACGAGATCATCGACGGCACCCCCGCGATCGACGAGATCAAACGCCGCTACATCGGCGACCCGCGCTACTCGAACCTGCCGCGCAAGTTCAAGACCGCGGTCTCCGGGCAGCAGGACGTCGCGCACGAGATCAACGACGTCGCCTTCGTCGGCGTGAACCATCCCGAGCACGGCCCCGGCTTCGACGTCTGGGTCGGTGGCGGGCTGTCCACCAACCCGATGATCGGGCAGCGGCTGGGCGCCTGGGTCTCCCTCGACGAGGTCCCCGACGTGTGGGAAGGCGTGATCAGCGTCTTCCGCGACTACGGCTACCGGCGGCTCCGCGCCCGCGCCCGGATCAAGTTCCTGGTGAAGGACTGGGGCGCCGCGAAGTTCCGCCAGGTTCTGGAAGACGAGTACCTCAAGCGCAAGCTGACCGACGGCCCGGCACCCGAGGTGCCCGCCGCCCAGATCGACCACGTCGGCGTGCACCCGCAGATCGACGGGAAGTTCTACGTGGGCGCCGCGCCGGTCGCGGGCCGCGTCTCCGGCGCCACCCTGCTGGCCGTCGCGAAGGCCGCCGAGCGGGCCGGGTCGAACCGCGTCCGCCTGACCCCGCACCAGAAGCTCGTGGTCCTCGACGTCCCCGAGGCCGAGGTGAACGGGCTGAAGAGCGAGCTGGCCGATCTCGGCTTGGAGACCGAGCCTTCGCCGTGGCGCCGCGGGATCATGGCCTGCACCGGCCTGGAATTCTGCAAACTCGCGATCGTCGAGACCAAGGCCCGCGCGATCGAACTGGTCACCGAACTGGAAAAGCGTCTCGCCGACATCCAAGCAGAGATCGAGAACCCGGTGACCGTGCACCTCAACGGCTGCCCCAACTCGTGCGCCCGCGTCCAGACCGCCGACATCGGGCTCAAGGGCCAGATCGTCACCGACGAGGACGGCAAGCAGGTCGAAGGCTTCCAGGTGCACCTCGGCGGTGGGCTCGGCCTCGACGCCGGATTCGGCCGGAAACTGCGCGGGCACAAAGTGACCGCGTCGGAGCTGACCGCGTACGTCGAACGGGTCGTGCGGGCGTACATCGCCGGCCGCGAACCCGGCGAGCGGTTCGCCCAGTGGGTCCTGCGGGCCGACGAGAGCGTCTTGCAATGACCGAGCGCGCGACCCCGTACCACTGCCCTTTCTGTGGCGATGAAGACCTGCGGCCCGAAGAGGGCGGCTCGTGGCTGTGCTCGGGCTGCCGCCGGGTCTTCACCGTGAAGTTCCTCGGACTGTCCTTTCCGGAGGTGTCGCAAGGATGACCGCCACGGCCGACTACAAGACGCTCGCCGAACGGGCTTCGAAGGAGCTCGCGGAGGCGACCGCGACCGAAGCTCTCCGCTGGACCGCGGAGACCTTCGGTGACGACTTCATCGTCGCCTCCAACATGCAGGACGCCGTCCTCATCGATCTGGCCACCCAGGTCAAACCCGACGTCGACGTGCTGTTCCTGCAGACCGGCTACCACTTCCCGGAGACCATCGGCACCCGTGACGCGGTGCAGGCGGTGTACCCGGGCGTGCGGATAGTCAACGCCGAGGCCGAACAGAGCGTCGCCGAACAGGACGCCGAGTACGGCCCGAAGCTGCACGAGCGCGACCCGAACCAGTGCTGTCACCTGCGCAAGGTCGTGCCGCTGCGGAATACGCTCGCGAAGTACTCGGCGTGGGTGACCGGCGTCCGCCGCGTCGACGCGCCGACCCGCGCGAACACCCCCATCGTCACCTGGGACGACCGCAACGGGCTGGTGAAGATCAACCCGATCGCGCCGTGGTCCGACGACGAGTTCAGGGACTACATCGACGAGCACGGGATTCTCGAGAACCCGTTGGTGTCCATCGGTTATCTGTCGATCGGCTGCGCGCCGTGCACCGCCAAGGTCGCCCCGGGCCAGGACCCGCGCAGCGGCCGCTGGGCCGGGCAGGGCAAGACCGAATGCGGCCTCCACGGGTGAGAAGGGACGAAATGACCACGCTCGTACCGGCCACAGATGCGGCGCAGGACAACCTCGCCGCACTGGAATCCGAGGCCATCCACATCTTCCGCGAGGTGGCGGGTGAGTTCGACCGGCCGGTGATCCTGTTCTCCGGCGGCAAGGACTCGACGCTCCTGCTGCACCTGGCGATCAAGGCGTTCTGGCCCGCTCCGGTGCCGTTCCCGTTGCTGCACGTGGACACCGGGCACAACTTCGACGAGGTCATCGACTTCCGCGACCGCGTCGTCGAGCGGCACGGGCTGCGGCTGGTGGTGGCGAAGGTCCAGGACTGGATCGACGACGGCAGGCTCGAAGAGCGCGCCGACGGGATGCGCAACCCGCTGCAGACCACGCCGCTGCTCGACACGATCGCCGAGAACAAGTTCGACGCGGTCTTCGGCGGCGGGCGCCGCGACGAGGAGCGCGCTCGCGCCAAGGAGCGGATCTTCAGTCTGCGCAACGCTTTCGGCCAGTGGGAGCCGCGACGGCAGCGCCCCGAACTGTGGAACCTCTACAACGGCCGTCACCGTCCCGGCGAGCAGGTCCGCGTCTTCCCGCTGTCCAACTGGACCGAGGCGGACGTCTGGAACTACATCGCGCGGGAGAAGGTCGAGCTGCCGTCGATCTACTACGCGCACCGGCGCGAGGTCTATCAGCGCGACGGCATGTGGCTGACCGAAGGCCCATGGGGCGGGCCGCGGCCGGACGAGGTCGTCAAGGAACTGACCGTGCGCTACCGGACCGTCGGCGACGGTTCGTGCACGGGCGCCATCGAATCGACCGCCGCCACGGTGGACGAGGTCATCGCCGAGGTTTCGGCCTCCCGGCTCACCGAGCGCGGCGCCACCCGCGCCGACGACCGGATGTCGGAGGCGGCGATGGAAGACCGCAAGCGGGAAGGGTACTTCTGATGTCCAGCCTCCTCAGGCTCGCGACCGCGGGCAGCGTGGACGACGGGAAGTCGACCCTGGTCGGGCGGCTCCTGTACGACACCAAATCCGTCCTCGCCGACCAGCTGGATGCGGTCACCCGCGCCAGTGTCGACAAAGGACTGTCCACTCCGGACCTCTCCCTGCTCGTGGACGGCCTGCGCTCGGAACGCGAGCAGGGCATCACGATCGACGTGGCGTACCGGTACTTCGCGACGCCCAGGCGCAGTTTCGTGCTCGCGGACACGCCCGGCCACGTGCAGTACACGCGGAACACGGTGACCGGGGCATCGACCGCGCAGCTGGCCGTGCTGCTGGTCGACGCGCGCAAGGGCGTCATCGAGCAGACCCGCCGTCACGCCGCCGTACTCGCCCTGCTCGGCGTCCCGAACCTGGTGCTGGCGGTCAACAAGATCGACCTCGTCGGCTACGACGAAGCGACGTTCACCGTGATCGCCGAGGAGTTCGCCGAGCACGCCGCGTCCCTGGGCTACGAACGGGGCTCCGTGCTCGCGGTGCCGGTTTCGGCGCTGGTGGGCGACAACGTGGCGGAGAAGTCGGACAAGACCCCGTGGTACTCCGGCCCGACCCTGCTGGAGCACCTGGAAACCGTGCCGGTGGCGCCGGATCCGCACGATTCGGCGTTCCGCTTCCCGGTGCAGTACGTGATCCGGCCGCGCACTGCCGACCACCCCGACTACCGCGGGTACGCGGGGCAGATCGCGGCGGGCACAGTCCGGCCCGGTGACGAGATCGTCGTGCTCCCGCAGGGAATCCGCAGCCGGGTGGAGGGCATCGACACCGCCGACGGGCCGCTCGCCGAAGCCGGCGCCGGTACCTCGGTGACCCTGTTGCTCACCGACGATGTCGACATCTCGCGAGGCGACCTGATCGCCGCCGCCGACCGGCAGCCGACGGTGACCGACGAGATCACCGCGACGTTGTGCTGGCTCTCGGCCAAGGCGCTGAAACCGGGCGCGCGGGTGCTGGTGAAGCACGGGACGCGGACGGTGCAGGCCCTCGTCGGCGAGCTCCACGCACGGTTCGACGAGCAGACCTTGTCCAGTGTGGACGACCCGGGCACGTTGGAACTCAACGACATCGGCCGGGTCACGCTCCGGCTGGCGGAGGAGATCGGCGTCGACGACTACGGCGTCAGCCCGCGGACGGGCGCTTTCCTGGTCATCGACCCGAAGGACGGCGATACACTGGCGGCCGGACTCGTCGGCGAAAGGTTCGCATGACCCCACCCCTCCTCGCCGTCGCCCACGGCAGCCGCGACCCGCGGTCCGCCGCGACCATCCGCACTCGTCGGCGAAAGGTTCGCATGACCCCACCCCTCCTCGCCGTCGCCCACGGCAGCCGCGACCCGCGGTCCGCCGCGACCATCCGCGCCCTGCTCGGCGTCTCCCGTGGGCTGGCGCCGGGCCTCGATATCCGCGAGTCCTTTTTGGATCTCTCGGAGCCGTTGCTCACCGACGCCCTGCGCGGCCTCTACGCCGAGGGACACCGCGAGGTCGTCGTGGTGCCCCTGCTGCTCGGCGTCGCGTACCACGCCCGGGTCGACCTGCCCGCGCTCGTCGCCGAGGTGACCGCGGACTGCCCGGGCCTCGACGTGCGGGTTTCCGGGGTGCTGGGGATCGATCCGCTCATCGAGACGGTCGCGCTGGACCGGCTCACCGAGGCGGGCGCCGAGCTCGACGACCCCGGGCTGGGTGTCCTGCTGGCGGGCGTCGGCTCGTCGAACGTCGCGGCGAACGACGCGGTCGCCGGGATCACCACCCGCTGGCACCTGCGCCGCGGATTGCTCGCGACGCCCGCCTTCGCCAGCGCCGCGCAGCCGGACGTGCCGGCCGCCATCGCACGGCTGCGCCTCAACGGCGCACAGCGGCTCGCGGTCGCGGGCTGGTTCCTCGCGCCAGGGCTGCTGCCGGACCGGATCGCGCGGCTGGCCCGCGAAGCCGACCCGTCGGTGATCGTCGCCGGGCCGCTGGGGCCGGATCCGCGGATCGCCAGGCTCGTCCTGGACCGCTACGACGTCGCCGCCTCCCGGCTCGCCGCCTGATCATTCATCGGCGCAGTAGAGCGGCGCGTCCCGTTCGGATGCTTGATACCGATTTTCGGTGGGTTCCGTTCCCAGTTCCGTGACACCCCGCGTATGGGAACGGAGATTTCTTGACGAGTTACTTAACTTGCCGGTAACTCTCTAAACGCTGCGCAGCTCCCTCTCTCCCCATCGAACCCCCAGGTAGGTGGAACATGAAGGCTGCCATCCGTGCCCTGGTCTGCGCCTCGGCCGCGCTCGTCCCGCTCGTCGGGCTCGCCGCACCGGCTTCCGCGGCGACCACCGTCGTCTTCGACTGCGAGGCGAAGCCGCCGCTCGTCGGCAACAAGTACCTCAAGCTGAACCAGGACGCCGACGTCACCGCTCCGGCCACGGTCGCCCCCGGCGCCGCGCTCGACGTCGTCATCGATCCGGCGCCGAACACGGTCCCGGCCGAAGTCAGCGGCTACCAGGTCAAGAACATCAAGGACTTCTCACTGAAGATCCCGATCCCGGCGAACTCGACCTGGGTGGGCGCCGACCTCGCCGGCGGCTCCGGCATCGGCTCGACCCCGCCGAAGATCACCGTCTCCGGCAGCGTCGCGACGCTGAGCTTCCCCGGCCCGATCGCGGGCGGCTCGACGTTCGAACTGCCGACCGTGACCGCGCACCTCACCGCGGGCTCGTCCGGCACCATCGAGACGAAACTGGGCGGGACCAGCTACAGCGACCCGGGCCTGACGTTCACCGCCGTGGTCAGCGCCGGTTTCGACGTCTCCGCCCCGACCGCCTGTTTCCCGAATCCGAGCCCGACCTTCACCACGACGACGATCGGCTGACCAGTGCCTGCGCCACCGTCGGTGGAGATGGTGGCGCAGGCCACTGCCCTGCCTGTCTTCGCCCATGCGAAGGTGAGGCATGGCTGACGAACTGGTGCACTACGACGTGGTGGGCGGCACCGCCACGATCACCTTGGACTCCCCGCACAACCGCAACGCGCTCTCCGCCCAGCTGCGGCGTGAACTGAGCGAATCGCTGGACAAGGCACGGGCGGACGACGCGGTGCGGGTCATCGTGCTCACCCACACCGGTCCGGTGTTCTGCGCGGGAATGGATCTCAAAGAGGCCCGCGGCGCCGGTGCGGGCGCCCAGGGCGTCAACGAGTTCCCGAAGATCCTCGAGCAGCTGTGGACCAGCCCCAAACCTGTCGTGGCCAAGCTGGCGGGCCCCGCGCGGGCGGGCGGTATCGGCATGGTGGCCGCGACCGACATCGCCGTGGCCGTCCACGAAGCGACCTTCGCCTTTTCCGAGGTGCGGATCGGCGTCGTGCCCGCCGTCATCTCGCTCACCGTGCTGCCGCGGCTCAACGCCCGCGCCGCGCACGAGCTCTTCTTGACCGGTGACACCTTCGACGCGAATCGCGCCGTCGAGATCGGCCTGTTGAACTCCGCCGTCCCCGCCGACGAACTCGACGGCGAGGTCGCCCGCTACGTCAAGGCACTCGCCCTCGGCGGGCCGAAGGCGCTCGCGGCCACGAAGGAACTGCTCAGCAAGCCTCGCCCGGCGACACCGTCCGAAGGCTTCGAGGCCATGAACAAGCTGTCCGCCGGGTTCTTCGCGAGCGAAGAAGGCCAGGAGGGCATCACGGCCTTCGCGCAGAAGCGCAAGCCGAACTGGGTCCCGGAGGCCTAATCCGGCAAGACGACAGTGAGGCGCCGGGAGTCCTTCCGGGCACCGGAGGGCCCCAGCGCCCGCTGCGCGTCGGAAAGCACGCTGCGGACGGCCAGGTACGCCTTGGGATCGCGCTCCCTGAGGCCCGAGGAACCGGACCAGATCAGCACGTGCTCGCCGACCGGGAGCCACGACAGGTCGGTGAGGCAGTCGTAGAGCGCGTCGAGATTCTTCCCGAAGTAATCAGGGAACGACAGCGCCTCCGCGATCGCGTCGAGCGTCGTGTCCTTGTCGACCGTCCGCGCGCCGTCGATCAGATGCGGATACGCGCCGCGGGCGAACGCCTTGTCCGCCGCTTCCTTGCCCGCGCTCATCGGCTGGGATCCACTACGACGAAGGACTTGTAGTGGTCGTCGGTGTAGTACAGCTCCTTGCCGCTACCGGTCACCAGCCGCCTGGCCCCGCGATCGGGGCTGCCCGGCGTCTTGACCGTGTACTCCCGGTAGTAGCCGGACCCCTTGGCGGGCAGGACCTTCTCCCGGTTCTGGAAGGTGACGTCGTCGTTGCGCGGATACGGGTACGGCCCACCCGCCTGGATGAGCTTCCAGGTGTCGGACGCCTGCGGGGGAAGTCCGGTGAGCGGTTTGACCGGGAGACCCGACTCCGCGCCCGCGACCTCGCCCTTCGCCTGGCTCGCCGCGGCGTCGCCCGAAGGCGCGGCCGAAGCGGACGAGCTCGCCGGAGCGCTCTTCGTGTCGTCACCACTGATGCCGTCCTTGACGAACCAGCCTGCGAGCACCAGCACGATCAGGCCGATCAGGGCGGCGGTGATCCGCCTACGGTTGAACATGGTGTGCCAGCTTAGGACGGCCGGTCGGGGTCGTTCGCATCGCGGGCCGTGCCGAAGAGCCGGGCGACCTTTCCGAACACCGAGTCGAGCACCCAGGCCGCGACCAGGCACAGCGGCACGACGACCGCCATGACCAGTACGAACTGCACGGGAAACGGGGCCTGCGCGAGCCACAGCTCGACGCCGTCCCACCAGTCTGCGAGCCCGTTGAACACGATGTGAGCCTACGCTCGCACCCACTGCCACCGCCGGTCAGGCCATGTAGGTTGCTGACATGTTCGCCGTCTACGCATCCGAACCCAACGCCGAAAAGCCGCTGGACTCGCTGGTGATCGGCGAGCGACCCGAGCCCGACGTGCCCGAAGGCTGGGTGCGGGTCAACGTCAAGGCAGCCAGCCTCAACATGCACGACCTGTGGACGTTGCGCGGCGTCGGCATCAAACCAGAGCAGTTCCCGATGATCCTGGGTTGCGACGGCGCGGGCACCCTCGACGACGGCACCGAGGTCGTCGTCCACTCGGTGATCAACGCCCCGGGCTGGCAGGGCGACGACACTCTCGACCCGAAGCGCACCCTGCTCACCGAGAAGTACCAAGGCACTTTCGCCGAGCAGGTCGTGGTTCCGGCCCGCAACGTCGTGCCGAAGCCGTCGAGCCTGACCTTCGCGGAAGCCGCGACCATGGGCACGGCGTGGCTGACCGCGTATCGGATGCTGTTCGTGAAGTCCGGGCTGCGACCGGGGCAGACGATGCTCGTGCAAGGCGCCTCCGGCGGCGTCTCGACCGCCCTCGTCCAACTCGGGCGCGCGGCCGGGTTCCGGGTCTGGGTGACCGGGCGTAGCGAGGAAAAGCGTGCGCTGGCCGAGAATCTGGGCGCACATCAGACCTTTGAGTCCGGCGCGCGACTGCCGGAGCGGGTCGACGCCGTCTTCGAAACCGTCGGGAAGGCGACCTGGTCGCATTCGGTGAAGTCGCTCAAACCGGGCGGGATCATCGTCGTTTCCGGCTCGACCAGCGGACCGGATGCTCACGCGGAGTTGCAACGCGTGTTCTTTCTGCAACTGCGTATCGCGGGTTCGACCATGGGGACCAGGGACGAACTGAACGATCTTCTCGCTTACCTGGAACTCACGGGGGTGCGTCCGCGGATCGGCGCCGAACTGCCGTTCGCGGAGGCCGAAACCGGGTTTAAGAACATGCTCGACGGGGAAACCTCCGGCAAGGTGGTCTTCACGCATTCATCGGAGGGGTGAGCCCTCCTCCGCGCCACGATGGAACGCGCACACAGGCGCACGTCCGCGTGTTCCGCGCAGGTCAAACAGTCATTTCGCAGTCTTGTCAAGTGTCAAGAACGTTATGACTCGGGGAGCTTTTCACGACCAAAGTTCGACCAAAATCCGACCTCTCGCGGTTAGCCTTGAAGGATGACCGCATCGCAGCGGCCCGAACCGGCGGACCCGGGGGGCCGGACCACCACCGACACCGACCCGATCCGCGTCTCGTTCCGGCGCTACGCCGGTGTCCGCACCAGAGTGCTCGAAGTCGGGCCGCAGCCGGTGGAGTCCACCGACCGCGCCCCACGGCGGGTGCTCGGTAAGCGGGCCACCGCGCGCGGACAGGTCAAGCCGACGGCGCCGAGGCTGGTGCTGCTGCACGGCTATTGCGACAGCGCCGACACCTGGCGCCCGGTTCTGGAGCTGCTCGCGGCCGCCGGTGTTCCGGCGGTCGCGGTCGATCTGCCCGGATTCGGTGACGCTCAGCCACTGCGGCCGGGCCCGATGCTCCCGCAGCTGGACGCGTTCACCGCGGCCGTGGTCAAGGAGCAGGCGGTACTCGGCACGGTGGCGCTCGCCGGCAACTCGCTCGGCGGCACGATGAGCCTCCGGGCCGCCGAGAACCATCGCCTGCCGGTCGCGGGCGTGGTCTCGATCGCCGCACCCGGTTTCGTGGACAGCTGGCTCATCCGCACCGTGGCCCGATACCCGCTGCCGCTCCGGATGTACTCGGCCCTGCCGCTGCCGATTCCCGGTTTCCTCGTGCGCGCCGTCGCCGAGCAGGTCGTCCCCCGGCTGCTGTACGCCGACTCCTCCGTCGCGGACGCCGCTCAGGTCCGCCGGTTCACCTCGCTGTTCCCGGACTACCGGTCCACCACCACCCGGCTCGAACAGGCGAGGCAACTCGTCGAAGAGCTGGCGAACGCGTACCGGCTCGAGGAAATCCGGGTCCCGCTCCTGGTGGTCGTCTGCGGCAAGGACAAGCTGGTCAGCGCAGCCTCCGGGCGCCAGCTGCATGCGCTGGTCCCGCACAGCAGGCTGATGGTGCGCGGGGACTGGGGCCACTGCCCCCAGCTGGACGACCCCGTCGAGATCTCCGAGCTGCTGACCTACTTCTCCGCCGGCGCGTCCAGGCCGTCGAAGATCGCCGCTCGCGTGGCCGCCGAAGTGAGCGAGGACACCGTCGCCGGATAGGTGCGATGTCCCGACTCCCGCTACGGTGCCCTTCGGACTGTGACCCAGTCCGAAGGGCACAACCTGTTGGGAGACGACGATGTCCGCACCGCGCAGCCTGGGCTCGGGATCCGGGATTTTCCGCCGTAAACCGATCGATCAGATCCAAGAACTCAGCGGGGGCGGAGGGCTCCAGCGCACGCTCGGCCTGCGACAGCTCACCGCGATCGGCGTCGGCGGCATCATCGGTGCGGGGATCTTCTCCCTGGCCGGCGCGGTCGCGAACAAGACGGCCGGACCCGCCGTGCTCATCTCGTTCCTCATCGCGGGTATCGCCAGCGCCGCGGCCGCGTTCTCCTACGCCGAGTTCGCCGGGCTGATCCCCCGCGCCGGGTCGGCCTACACCTACGGCTACACCGTGCTGGGCGAGATCGTCGGCTGGTTCATCGGCTGGGATCTGCTGCTGGAGTACACCGCGATCGTGGCGGTGGTCGCGATCGGCATCTCCGGCTACTTCAACGAACTGCTGGGCTACCTCAACATCGAGCTCCCGACGTGGATGCTGGGCGCTCCGGGCACCGAAACGGGCGATGTCGCACCGGGGTCCTACAAGATCAACCTGTTCGCCGTGCTGCTGTGCCTGCTGATCGCCTTCATCCTCAACCAGGGCATGAAGAACGCGGCCCGGTTCGAAACGCTGCTGGTCTACCTGAAGGTCGGCCTGGTCCTGCTGGTCATCGTCGTCGGCGTCTTCCACATCAACACCGAGAACTACTCGAACTTCTTCCCGTTCGGCCTCAGTGGCGCGTTCACCGGCGCGGCGACCGTGTTCTTCGCGGTCTTCGGTTACGACGCCATGTCCACCGCGGCCGAGGAGTCGACCGACTCCCAGAAGCACATGCCGAAGGCGATCATCTACTCGCTCGCCATCTCGATGGTGCTCTATGTGCTCGCCTGCCTGGTCCTGACCGGGATGGTCAACTACAAGGACATCGACAGCGAGGCCGCCTTCTCCAGCGCCTTCGCCGGCCTCGGCATGAAGTGGCTCGGCCTGATCATCGCCGTCGGCGCGATCATCGGTATCACCACGGTGCTGTTCACCTTCCTCATGGGCGCGAGCCGGGTCGGCTACTCGATGAGCCGCGACGGCCTGCTGCCCAAGTGGTTCAGCAAGACCCACCCGGTCCGCAAGGTGCCGAGCCGGATGACCTGGGTGCTCGGCATCGCGTCGGCGATCATCGCCGGGCTGCTGCCCATCGGCGAGGCCGCGGAACTGACGAACATCGGCATCCTGCTCGCCTTCGTCGTCGTCTGCATCGCGGTGATCGTCCTGCGCTACAAACAGCCCGACCTGCCCCGCACGTTCAAGACGCCGGGCATGCCGATCGTGCCGATCATCGGCGTCGTCTTCTCGATCTGGCTGATCACGTTCCTGAACCCGGAGACCTGGCTGCGGTTCGCCGCCTGGTTCGGCATCGGCCTGATCATCTACTTCGCCTACAGCCGCCGCCACTCCGCGATGAACGCGGACAACGGCGACGCGAAGCATGTCAGCGGAGACGACTCAAACGCGTAGCGGCTTCGCGGGCTTCGGTCTGGAGGCGTTCGACGATCGACGCCACCGGGCCGGAGCCCGCGAGTTCGTAGGTCTGCCCCGCGTAGAGGGACATGATCTCGGGGTCGCCCGCCTTGCCCGCCGCCGCGCGAATCGGTTTGGTCAGGTTGTTGACCTCCGGATACGCCGACGGCGCCGTGGCCGAGAAGTCCGCGACCACGCGGTTGACCAGTGACCGGGCGGGACGCCCGCTGAACGCCCTGGTGAACGCCGTCGGCCTTCCTCCGTCCGCGAGCGCCTGCCGGTGCGCGGGCTGCGTCCCGGCCTCGTCCGCCCGCAGGAAAGCGGTGCCCAGCTGTGCCGCGACGGCCCCCGCCACCAGCACCGCCGCGATATCGCCGCCGTGCACCAGCCCGCCCGTCGCGATGAGCGGCAAATCCGTTCGTGCCGAGACGAGGCGGAGCAGGCTGAGGACGCCGTACTGCGCGCCCCCGCCTTCGGCACCGGGCTCGTCAGCGAAAAGCCCTCGATGCGCTCCGGCCTCGAATCCCTGGACCACGAGGGCGTCCGCGCCGACAGCCACGGCCTGATCGGCCTCCGCCGGACTGGTGACAGTGACAGCCACCCTGCTCCCGTTGGCGTGCAAGCGTTCGACATCCTCGGGCGAAGGTGCGCCGAAGGTGAACGAGACGACCGGCACCTTCCGCTCAAGGACGACCTCGAGCTTCGCGGCGTAGGCATCGTCGTCCCAGCGCGGCTCGCCGGGTTCGACACCGTGACGTTCGGCCTCCGCGCGCCAGCGCTCGACATGCGCGCCGAGATCCGCCTCAGCGGCGCCACCTGAGACGAAGAGGTTCACGCCGAACGGCTCGCCGGTCAGCGCGGCCGTCTTCGCGATCCGGTCCGAGAGGGCGTCGGCGCTCAGATAGCCCCCGGCCAGGAAGCCGAATCCTCCCGCCGCGGTCACCGCGGCCACGAGCTCGGGAGTGGTCGGCCCGCCCGCCATCGGGGCCGCGATCACGGGAAAACGCAGATCTTCGAACACGTTTCCGACGATAGACCCCTCGTGGCGACACGGAATGTGACGTTCGAGTCACTCCGAGATTCCCTCTTGGTGGTCTAGACCTTTGACGCCGAGAATGCGACGATCGAGCCAGCGCGTGACGTGCGTCACGCCCCCTGTCCCCTGGAGGCACCCGGTGAAGACCTTGAAAGCGCGGCTGGGCCGCGCCTTCGTCGGGGTGGCGCTGCTCGCCGGCGCCACCACCGCAGCCGCCCCCGTCGCCGACGCGGCCACTCCGCCACTGCAGGCGATTGTCCCGGTCCCGGTCTCGGTCCGTGCGGTCACCAGCTCCGACCACACCTTGACCACGAACACCAAGATCTACACCCAGGCCGGTTCGGCACAGGCCAAGGCCGTCGGCGACTACCTCGCCGGGATCCTCCGCACGTCCACCGGCTTCCCCCTGCCTGTCTCCGACGCGCCGTCGGGCACACCAGCCGACGGCATCTCGCTACTCCTGTCCGGCGCCGACTCTCGTGTCGGCGACCAGGGCTACCAGCTCAACTCGACGTCCGCTTCGGTCGTCCTGCGCGCTACGACACCGCAAGGTCTCTTCGGTGGCATACAGACACTGCGGCAGCTGCTGCCGGGCAAAATCGAAAGCTCCACGGTCCAGCAGGGGCCCTGGACGGTCCCGGGTGCCGACATCCTGGACTACCCGCGATTCGGCTACCGAGGCGCGATGCTCGACGTCGCCCGGCACTTCCATCCGGTCGCCACGGTCAAGCGGTACATCGACCAGCTGGCGCAGTACAAGATCAACAACCTGCACCTGCACCTCGCCGACGACCAGGGCTGGCGCATCCAGATCGACAGCTGGCCGCGGCTGACCACCTACGGCGGCAGCACCCAGGTCGGTGGTGGCGCCGGCGGCTACTACACCAAGGCGCAGTACACGGAGATCGTGAACTACGCGGCCTCGCGGTTCATCACGGTCATCCCGGAGATCGACATGCCCGGGCACACCAACGCCGCCCTGGCCTCGTACGCCGAGTTGAACTGCAACAACACCGCTCCCCCGCTGCGCACCGACACCGCCGTCGGCTACAGCTCGCTCTGCATCTCGAAAGAGATCACCTACACCTTCGTCAACGACGTCATCCGCGAGGTCGCCGCGCTGACGCCCGGGCCGTACTTCCACCTCGGCGGCGACGAGGCCCAGGCCACCAGCGACGCGGACTACCGCACGTTCATGAACCGGGTGCTGCCGATGGTGGCCGCCGCGGGCAAGCAGGTCGTCGGCTGGCACGAGATCGGCAAGGCCACCCTGCCCGCCACGGCGACTCCGCAGTTCTGGGGCACGACGACGTCCAGCACGGAGGTCACGAACGCCGTCGCCCGCGGCAGCAAGGTGATCCTGTCGCCGGCGAACAAGGCCTACCTGGACATGAAGTACAACTCCAGTACCCCGATCGGGCTCTCGTGGGTCGGCTACATCGAGGTCCAGGACGCCTACAGCTGGAATCCGGGCGCCTACCTCTCCGGCGTGCCCGAATCCGCCGTTCGCGGCGTCGAATCGCCGCTGTGGACCGAAACCGTGGTCACTCCGGCGAACATCGACTACCTCGCCTTCCCCCGGCTCCCCGCGCACGCCGAGCTCGGCTGGTCACCGTGGTCGACCCACGATTGGAACACCTTCCGGGTACGCCTCGGCGCTCAAGCCCCGCGGTGGCAGGCCCAGGGCCTCGACTACTACAAGTCGAGCCAGGTGCCCTGGGAAACCGGATCCGGAAACCCGGGCAACTGCTCACTCCCCGCCTGGGACCGTACTTCGGTCTACACCGGCGGAGCGACCGTCTCCCACAACGGGCACAAGTGGACGGCGCAGTGGTGGACGCAAGGCGAGGAACCCGGCGCAGGCGGCCAATGGGGTGTCTGGCGCGACAACGGCACCTGCTGATCCTTCCGTTGGTCCGCTCGGCCCTCTTCCCCTGGCCGGGCGGGCTACGGTGGCCCCATGGCCGCAGACCTCGAACTCGTCCGCACCCTTTCCTTGCGCGAAAACGGACTCGCGACCGTCTCGACGGTCCGCGCGGACGGCACCGTCCACTCCTCGGTGGTCAACGCCGGCGTCTTCGAAGACCCGGTCACCAAGACACCGGGAGTCGCCTTCGTGGCGATGGGCGGGGTGAAGAAACTCGACCTGTTCCGCCGGGCCGGCCACGCCACGGTCACCTTCCGGCGCGGCTGGGAGTGGGCGGCGGTCCAGGGAAGCACGCACCTGATCGGACCGGACGACCCGGACCCGGACTTCGACCCGGCAGGCCTCCCCCGGTTGCTGCGCGAGGTCTTCATCGCGGCGACGGGGACCCACGACGACTGGGACGAGTACGACCGCGTGATGGCCGCCGAACGCCGGGTCGCCGTCTTCGTCACGGCGAACCGCATCAGCGGGAATCGCTGACGCGCAAAAGGCCGCCCGGATCATGATCCGGGCGGCCTTTTGCCTGCCGTTACTGCTTCTTCTTGCCTGAGTCCTCTGTGGACAGCGCGGCGACGAAGGCTTCCTGCGGGACCTCGACCCGGCCGACGGTCTTCATCCGCTTCTTGCCTTCCTTCTGCTTTTCCAGCAGCTTGCGCTTACGCGAGATGTCACCGCCGTAGCACTTCGCGAGCACGTCCTTGCGAATCGCGCGAATGGTCTCGCGGGCGATGATGCGGGCGCCGATGGCGGCCTGGATCGGCACCTCGAAGTTCTGCCGCGGGATCAGCTCGCGAAGCCGGTTCACCATGCGGTTGCCGTAGTTGTAGGCGTCGTCCTTGTGCACGATCGCGGAGAACGCGTCGACGCCCTCGCCCTGAAGCAGGATGTCCACCTTGACCAGGTCCGCCGCCTGCGCGCCAGCCTCTTCATAGTCCAGCGACGCGTAACCGCGCGTCCGTGACTTCAGCGTGTCGAAGAAGTCGAAGATGATCTCGCCCAGCGGCAGGTTGTACCGCAGTTCGACCCGGTCCTCGGACAGGTAGTCCATGCCGAGCAGCGTGCCGCGCTTGTTCTGGCACAGCTCCATGATCGTGCCGATGAACTCCGACGGCGCCAGGATGCTCACCTTACTGACCGGTTCGAGCACCTTGTCGATCTTGTTACCGGTCGGCCAGTCCGACGGGTTGGTGACGTGGATCTCCTTGCCGTCGTCCAGCACCACGTCGTAGACGACGTTCGGCGCCGTGGAGATCAGATCGAGGCCGAACTCGCGCTCCAGCCGGTCGCGGGTGATCTCCAGGTGCAGCAGGCCCAGGAAGCCGCAGCGGAAGCCGAAGCCGAGCGCCACCGACGTCTCGGGCTCGTAGTCCAGCGCGGCGTCGTTGAGCTGGAGCTTGTCCAGGGCCTCGCGCAGGTCCGGGTAGTCCGAACCGTCCACCGGGTACAGGCCGGAGTAGACCATCGGCTTCGGCTCGCGGTAACCGGCGAGCGGCTCCTTCGCGCCCTGGCGTTCGGAGGTGACGGTGTCACCGACCTTCGACTGCCGGACGTCCTTCACCCCGGTGATGAGGTAACCCACCTCACCGACGCCCAGCCCTTTGCTCGCCTTGGGCTCCGGCGAGATGATCCCGACCTCGAGGAGTTCGTGGGTGGCGCCGGTGGACATCATCTTGATCCGCTCGCGCGGCGTGATCTTGCCGTCGACGACCCTGATGTAGGTCACGACGCCCCGGTAGGTGTCGTACACCGAGTCGAAGATCATCGCCCGTGCCGGGGCGTCGGCGTCACCCTGCGGCGCGGGCACCTGCTTCACCACCGCGTCGAGCAGGTCACCGACACCGACACCGGTCTTGGCGGACACGCGCAGCACGTCCGAGGGCTCGCAGCCGATGATGTGCGCGATCTCGGCGGCGTACTTGTCCGGATCCGCCGACGGCAGGTCGATCTTGTTGAGCACCGGGATGATCTGGAGGTTGTTCTCCAGCGCGAGGTACAGGTTGGCGAGCGTCTGCGCCTCGATCCCCTGCGCGGCGTCGACCAGCAGGACGGCGCCTTCACACGCCTCGAGCGCGCGAGAGACCTCGTAGGTGAAGTCGACGTGGCCCGGGGTGTCGATCATGTGCAGGACGTGGTCCTGCCCGTCGACCTTCCAGGGCAAGCGCACGTTCTGCGCCTTGATGGTGATGCCGCGTTCCCGCTCGATGTCCATTCGATCGAGGTACTGAGCCCGCATGGCCCGTTCCTCGACCACGCCGGTGAGCTGCAGCATCCGGTCGGCCAGGGTCGACTTGCCGTGGTCGATGTGCGCGATGATGCAGAAGTTCCGGATGAGCTCCGGGGGCGTGAAGGTCGTGTCGGCGAACGTCGTCAACGGGTTTCCTCGCGAAGGTCGGGGTGTGCCACCTCTATGGTCCCATGCCGCTCCGGGTGCGAGTGGGGGTCATCCCCGATGCGGCCCGTGATGAGCTGTGGTGCCCTCGAAGTATGAGTACTTCACTCTCCCAGATACTCGACCGGACGTTCGGCCATCCCCGGGGACTGCTCGGCCGGTTCGGCGGCCGAGCGATGGAGCACGGCAACGCCGCCACCGAACTTCGCGTCGTCGAGCTGGCGTCGATCGAGTCGGGCGAAACCGCCCTGGTCGTGGGCCCTGGCCCGGGCGTCGGGCTTGAGGCCACGGCCGAACGCGCGGGCCGCGCCATCGGCGTCGACCCCTCTCCGGAGATGCTCGCCCGCTCGCGCCGCCGCTGCGGCGACGAGGTGGAGCTACGGCACGGCACCGCGGACTCCACAGGCCAGCCGGACGAGAGCGTCGACGTGGTCCTGAGCGTCAACAACGTGCAGTTGTGGAGGGACCGGGCGGCCGGGTTCGCCGAACTGTTCCGCGTCTTGCGGCCCGGCGGGCGGCTGCTGCTGTCGGCGCACGAGAAGTGGCTGCCGGTGTCCCGGCACGAGCTGGCCGACGAAGTGACCGCCGCCGGCTTCACCGACCTGCAGACCTGGACCTGGGAACCGCCGGGCTTCGGTGCCTCGCTCGCCGCTCAGCTGCGCGCGATCAAGCCGCCGGCCTAGCGCGGATCAGTGCGCAACGGGTGCTCACGCGGCACCTCGACCAGCACGATCCTGGTGCCGTCCGGATCGGCGATCCACGCTTCGTCCAGACCCCAGGGTTCACGCCGCGCCCCGCGGACAGGCTCCAAACCCTTCTCCGCGAGTTCCTCGAGCGCCGCGGGCAGATCCCGCACTTGGAGCCACAACGCGACGTCCGGGGTCGGGCCGGTTTTCCCGGTACCGACGATCTCGATCGACCCGTTCCCGGCGAAGAACACCGTCCCGCCGGGGAACTCCTTGTCGATGGCCAGGCCCAGGGTGTCCCGATAGAACGCCGTCGACACGTCGAGGTCCTTCGGGTGGATCAGCACCCTGCTGCTCAGCACGTCCATGGCTCAATCCCTACCGGATGGGTTCAGGCCATCGCAATCGCGGTGATCCCCGCCAGCACCACCACCGACCCGGCCAGTCTGCGGACGGCGTTCGCCTCCCCCAGGACCAGCCAGGCGGCGAGGCCGCCCAGGACGATGCTCAGCTCCCTCGCCGGTGCGACGAGGCTCACCGGAGCGATCTGGAGGGCGTAGAGCACCAGCAGGTAGGCGGCCGGCGAGAGCACACCGACGACGAACACCTCACGCTTGTGTTCGCGCCAGAGCCACGAGATCTCTTCGCGGTCCTTCAGCGCGTACGGCGTCATGAGGAGGCTCTGCACGATCGCGCCGGTTCCGAAGTAGACGATCGGCGGGACCGCGAGGCCCGTGACCGAATGGGCGTCCCAAAGTGTGTAGGCGGCGATCGTGAGCCCGGTCAGCATTCCGTAGACCAGGCCTTTGCGGCGAGCGACACGATCGGCGGCGTCGGCATGCGCCGACGCCCGGCCGGTCCCGATCACCAGCACTCCGGCGACCACGAGGAACGCGCCCACCAGGCCGAGCACCCCCGGCCGCTCGCCGAGCAGTACGACGGCCGCGAGCACCGAGATCAGCGGCCCGGTACCGCGGGCGACGGGATAGACGACGGAAAGGTCGCCGACGGCGTAGCCCCGCTGGAGGACGATCCCGTAGGTGACGTGGAACACCGCCGTGACCACCGCGGCGAGCAGCCAGGTCCACTGTGGACGTTGCGGCTCCACGGCCAGCGAGACGGCCATGACGGGGACGAGCAGGATCGCGGAGAGGCTGTAGTAAGCCCAGACGAACCGGGCTCCGCCACGACGGATCCGCTTGGCCGCGAGGTTCCAGCCCGCGTGGATGACGGCGGCGATGACGACGAAAAACAGGGCGGTGGCGTTCACGACGGACCTTTCACGTTTTCCGCGCACGCGGAAAACACCGGTCCTCCAGGCTTTTGTCCCGTCAGATGAACGGCGGCGCTTCCGGCCCCGCCGATGGTGCCGCTCGGACCTGTCCCATCTGCCCTGATTGTGTGTTTCGCTGAACGGGCAGGCGGCGGAACCCTAGGCACTACGCTCCGCACCGTACCTCAAGCACCCGTCCCGAGGTGGCCGCGAGCCACCCCTGGACGGCTGTTAAGCTTGCCTTTCACCGTCGTGTGGCATTCCGTCATGGAGGAAACCCGCGCGCTCCCACGAGCACGCAGGGCCGGTCACAGCGCGGCGGTGAAACCACCGAGAGATTCAAGAGGAGCGCCCCCGTGGCCAACATCAAGTCGCAGATCAAGCGCATCACCACCAACGAGAAGGCGCGTCAGCGCAACCAGGCGATCCGGTCCTCGGTGAAGACCGCGATCCGCAAGTTCCGCGAGGCCGCCGACGCCGGCGACAAGGCCAAGGCCCTGGAGCTGCAGAAGGACGCGGCCAAGAAGCTGGACAAGGCCGTGACCAAGGGCGTTCTCCACGCCAACCAGGCCGCCAACAAGAAGTCCGCGCTGGCGAAGCGCGCGAACTCTCTCTGATCGGCTTTCGAAGGGCCCCGGCGACGCGCGTCGCCGGGGCCCTTCGCCGTGTTCAGCGGCTTGCGCCGTGGGCGGCGACGACCTCCAGGACGGCGCGCTCCAGCGCGTACTCCGGGTTGGCCGCGACCCCTTTGACCTCGGCGTTGAGCCGGGCGACCACCCGCATCGCGGTGGCGAGCCCGTCCTGGCCCCAGCCGCGGGCCTGCCCCTGGGCCTTGCGCACCTTCCACGGCGGCATCCCCAGCTCACCCGCCATCTGGTTCGGGTTCCCGCGACCGGCACCGGACACCCGCGCGATCGTCCGGACGGCGTCGGCGAGGGCGTCCGCGACCAGCACGTGCGGTACGCCCAGCTGCATCGCCCAGCGCAGCGACTCCAGCGCCGCCGCCTTGTCCCCGGCGACGGCCTTCTCCGCGACGGCGAACCCGTTCACGTCCGCACGGCCCCGGTGGTAGCGCCGGACCGCCTGCTCGTCGACCGTTCCGCCGGCGTCCGCGACCAGCTGGGTCGCCGCCGACGACAGTTCACGCAGATCCGAACCGACCGCGTCGATCAGCGCGAGCACGGCCGCACCGTCGATCTTCCCGCCGACCCGGCGGACCTCGTTGCGGACAAAGGATTCCCGCTCCGCGGGCTTGGTCAGTTTCGGGCACTCGACAACCTCCGCACCGGCCTTCTTCAAGGCAGCGGGAAGCCCCTTCGCGGCCTTGCTCCGGCCGCCTCCGCTGTGCACGACGACGAGCACGATGCCGTCGGCGGGGGCCTTGACGTAGGCCATCACCCCGTCGGCTAGCTCCTGCGAGATGTCGTGCGCGGACTCGAGGACGATCACCCGGCCTTCGGCGAACAGGGAGGGGCTGACCATCTCCGCGAGGGCTGGGACTGTGAGGTCCGACACCCGGATCCGGGTGAGATCCGCCGTCGGGTCGGCCGCCTTGGCCGCGTCCGAGGCGCTGCGGACCGCGCGTTCGATCAGCAGCTCTTCCTCACCGAGAACCAGGACCAGCGGCGATGGGGCGGAAGCTTGCGTCGTCACGGTGACGATCCTGCCACTCCTCCTCTCGTGTGCTTTGTCCGGTGATGTGTTGCGGGCACTGTGGCCCCACCTGAGCCTCATGTCGTACGGTGTTGGCGAGGCGACGCGATCATGCGCGTGCCGACAATCGAATACCGCTCATCCAGAGGGGCAGAGGGAACGGCCCGATGAAGCCCCGGCAACCGGCGTCAGCCTGTCATCCCGCGATCGCGGGGTAGCTGACGAACACGGTGCCAATTCCGGCCCGCCCACGGCGGGGCAGATGAGGAAAGGAACCTCGCGATGACCGCAACCCTCGGCACGACCTCCACCACCAAGACCCCGGATCTCGGACCGGCCGTCGAACTGGTGTCGAAGGAAGAGGGACACCGGCAGCCGCTCGCTCCCGAATTCGTTTCCGCCGAGGATTTCTCGCCGCTCGAAGTCGCCTACGACTTCGGCCGCGTGCGCCGCGAGGACATCGAAGCCGGACCGAAGAACATCTGGCGCTACAAGAAACTCCTTCCCGTTCCCTCGAATGTCGAAGAGATCCCCAACACCGAACCCGGCGCCACCCGGCTCATCCAGGCCGACAGGCTCGCGAAAGCCTTGGGTGTCAAGAAGGTCTGGGTCAAGGACGACACCGGCAACCCCACCCACTCCTTCAAGGACCGCGTGGTCGCCGTCGCTTTGGCGGCCGCGCGCGAGTTCGGGTTCGATGTGCTCGCCTGTCCCTCGACCGGCAACCTGGCCAACGCCGTCGCCGCCGCGGCGGCCCGTGCCGGCTGGCGGTCGGTCGTGCTGATCCCGAAGACCCTGGAACGCGCCAAGATCCTCACCACCGCCGTGTACGACGGTGACCTGATCGCGGTCGACGGCAACTACGACGACGTGAACCGGCTCGCCACCCAGCTCGCCGCCGAGCAGGAGAGCTGGGCGTTCGTCAACGTGAACGTCCGGCCCTACTACTCGGAAGGCTCCAAGACGCTGGCCTTCGAGGTCGCCGAACAGCTCGGCTGGCGACTTCCCTCCCAGATCGTGGTGCCGATCGCCTCCGGTTCCCAGCTCACCAAGGTGGACAAGGGTTTCCGCGAGTTCGGGCAGCTCGGCCTCGTCGACGAGACGCCGTACAAGGTGTTCGGCGCGCAGGCCACCGGCTGCTCCCCCGTCTCGGCGGCCTTCCGCGCGGGGCACGACGTCGTCCAACCGGTCAAGCCGGACACGATCGCCCGGTCGCTGGCGATCGGGAATCCGGCCGACGGCCCCTACGTCCTCGATGTGGTCAACCGCACCGGTGGCGCGATCGAAGACGTCACCGACGAAGAGGTCGTCGAGGGCATCCGGCTGCTCGCCCGCACCGAAGGCATCTTCACCGAGACCGCCGGCGGCGTCACCGTGGCGACGGCCAAGAAGCTCATCGAGACCGGCAAGCTCAACCCGGACGAGGAGATCGTCCTGCTGATCACCGGTGACGGCCTCAAGACCCTCGACGCCGTCGAGGACAAGATCGGCCCCAAGGCCACCGTCAGCGCCTCGGCCGACGCGGTGCGCGAGGCTCTGGGCATCTGAGTTCCCGTCGGCCCGCCTCAAGTACGAGGCGGGCCGCGGGGCTCACCCCGGCGTACCAGGGCGAGGCCTCGCGCGTCGGCGAGGACCGCGGTGTCGCCGTCCGTGTCCGTCCTGGCGACCGACGCGCCGACGGCGGCCAGATTGTCCAAAGTGGACTTGTTCGGATGCCCGTACGTGTTTCCGGCGCCGACGCTCACCAACGCCGCCCGCGGCGCGACGGCGTTGAGGAAATCCGGTGCCGTGTAACGGCTTCCGTGGTGCGGGACCTTCAGGATATCGGCACGCAGTTCTGCCCCCTCGGCCATCAGGTCGGCCTGCGCGGCGAGTTCGATGTCGCCCGTCAGGAGTACCCGGCCCGCCGGGGTCCCGGCGCGCAGGACGACGGAACCGTTGTTGATCACCGTGCCGTCCTGTTCGCGGACCGATCGACCGGTGACATACCGCGGCCCCAGTACATCCAGTGACAACCCCGGCCAGTCCAGCCGTTGCCCGATCTCCAGCTCCAGCAAGGGAATCCCGCGGCGCGCGGTCTCGTCCGCGACCTGCTGCCACGCCCAGGCGGGAGCCCGGCCGGGGCCGACGGCGACCGCCCCGACCGACCTGCCCTCGAAGACGGATTCGAGGCCGCCGATGTGGTCGGCGTGCAGATGACTCAGCACGATCAGCGGAACCCGGTCGACGCCGAGCCTGCTCAGGCATTCGTCGACCGGCCCCGGTTCCGGCCCGGTGTCGACCAGGACCGCCCGCCCTTGCTCGCCGGTGGCGAGGACGACGGCATCGCCCTGCCCGACGTCGCAGGCGACGGCACTCCACGATGCCGGCGGCCACGCCGGAGCCAGCACTCGCACCGGTACGAAGACGAGCAACCCGGCGGCCAGCGCGACCGCCAGGAGGATCCTGGCGTGCCGCAGCCGGATGGCGACGAGCAGGACGACAAGCAGTCCGGCCGCCAGAAGCCCGCCCCACCAGCCGTCCGGCCAGTCCAGGACCGCTCCCGGTGCGCGGGCGCCGTGGCGGGCCACGGTGATGAGCCAGCTCGCCTCGGGTTCGGTCAGGCGGACCAACAGCCTTCCCGCCGACGGCCACCACGGGCCGACGACGGTGGCGAGCACGCCGAACACGGTGGCCGGGGCGACCACCGGCGCGGCGAGCACGTTGGTCACCACCGAGACGAGACTGACCGATCCCACCATGCCCGCGATGACCGGCGTCGTCACCACGAACGCGGCCAGCGGGATGGTCAGCCCCTCGGCGTAGCCTGCCGGGACACCGCGTCCGACCAGCCATTCCGCCCACCTCGGCGCCAGCAGCACCAGGCCGGCCGTGGCCAGCACCGAAAGCGCGAACCCGAAGTCGGCGGCCATCGCGGGGTCGGCCACTACGAGCCCGGCCACCGCGAACGCCAGCGCGGGCAACGCCGAACCCCGGCGCCCCAGTGCCAGCGCCAGCAGCCCGACCGCCCCCATCACCCCGGCGCGGAGCACGCTGGGCGCGGGCCCGGCGAGGACCACGAACCCGGCGAGCCCCGCGGCGGCCGCGGCGGCGGAGGTCCGCGGCCCGACCCGGAGCACCCTCAGCAGGAGAAGGATCGAGCCGCAGACGATCGCCACGTTCCCACCGCTCACGGCCATCAGGTGGGACATGCCGGAGTCCGTGAACTCGCGTTCGACCCTCGGGGACAGTGTGCTCGTGTCCCCCACGACCAGCCCGGGCACGAGACCGGCCTGCTCCTCCGGGAGGACGGCGCACAGCTCCCGGAGCCCGGCGCGCAGCGATTCCGCGGCTCGCTGCCACCAAGGCGCCGGCCCGAGGGCCGACGGCGGGCCTCGCACCGAAAGGACCGCGACCGTCAGTTCAGCCCCCTTCGACGGCGCGAGCCGCCCTGAGGCGGTGACCTGCTGCCCGGGCAACAGGGCCGTCCACCCCTCGGCGGGAGCGAGCAGGAGGATCCGGCCGGCCGAATCCACCACGCGCTCACCCGTCACCGCGGTGTCCACCGTCGCGGCGATGACCACCAGGCGGGTGCCTGCCCGGCGATCGGCGTATCCGGCACCGCGGACCGGACGTGGCCGCTCGGTGACCACCACCCTCGTGGTGACGTCACTCCCCCGTGCGGCGGCGGCACGGAGGTCGTCGTGCTCGGCGGCCCGGATCCGCAGCGCCACCGGGCCGGCGGTGAGCACGCCGAGGACCGCCAGGGCACCCAGGCCCGCCACCCACCGGGACGCCGTCCGGCGGGCACGGACACCGGCGGCGATCGCGAGCACCACGGCGGCCGCACCGCAGAGCATCGTGATCCACCAGCCGCCCAACAGCCCGGAAAGAGTGCCGAGCCAGGCAGTCATCGCGGCCGGTATCAACCGCAAGTCCTGTCCTCGCCACGACGCGGTGTCCACTTCGGACGGATCGGCGGACGGGTTCATCCGACGGACACCACTTCCCGGAGCTTTCGATATTTGGATTCGCCGATCCCTTCTACGTCACGGAGTTGCTCGACGCTGGTGAACCCGCCGTGCCCGGACCGCCAGTCGACGATGCGTTTCGCCATCACCTCGCCGACCCCGGGCAGGGTGTCGAGTTGCTCGGCCGTGGCCGAGTTCAGGTCGAGCTTCCCCGGCGGTGCCGCCGTTCCGGCCGCGGCCGGAACGGGGACGCCGACGCCCACCTGCTCGCCGTCGGTCAGCCGCCGGGCCAGATTCACTCCGGTCAGATCCGTTCCGGGCTGTGCCCCACCGGCCGCCGTGAGGGCATCGGCGACCCGTGCGCCCGGAGGGACCGTGACCAGGCCGGGTTTGAGGACCCGGCCGACGACGCTGACCACCAGAGGCGCCTTCCCCGCCGCGGCGGGGACGTCTCCGGCGGCCTTCGCCGACGGCAGGGGAGGAGGGGTCTCCGCCCCCGGCCGGTGTCCGAACAAGGCGATCGCGCCGGTCACGATCACGGCCACCGCGATCAGCACGGCCACCACGACGAACCACCGCCGGCTCACCGGGATCCCGTCCGCCGTGAACCGGGTGGGCACCCAGCGGCGTACGAGCCTGCCCGCGGGCGGGCCCTGGGTGGGCGACGACAGCTGCGCTGCCAGCCACGCCAGCCTGGCGTTGACGGAGGGTCCCGATGGACGGGCGGTTTGGTCGAACACGTGACCGACGCTACGGAGCGGGAGCGGCGGGCGGCAGTGGTGAATCCCGAGGCTGTGGACAAGTGGGGTGTTGTGGACAACCAGGGCACGGCCGAGACCGGATCACCGGTTTCCGTCGGGGTCGTATGCGACGCTAGACGGTTTCCTCAGCCCGCTCGCTGGATCACGACGCCGAGCACGCCGGGGCCGGTGTGGGCCCCGATGACGGCGCCGATCTCCGAGACCACGCACCCGTCCGGGCAGTTGATGGATTCCTCGAGCCGGTTGGCCAGTTCGACGGCGCGCTCGGGCGAAGCGAGATGGTGGACGGCGATGTCGGCGAGCCCGCCTTCGGCCGCTTTCACGGCGAGTTCGACCAGCCGCGCCACCGCGCGATTCATCGTCCGCACCTTCTCCAACGGCTGGATCCGGCCGTCGGACATGTGGAGCACCGGTTTCACCGCGAGCGCCGTGCCGAGCAGGGCGGCCGCCGGACCGATCCGCCCGCCGCGACGCAGGTATTCGAGGGTTTCGACGGCGAACAGGGTCTCCGAGCGGCCCACCGCGTCGACCGCGGCGGCCTCCACCTCGGCGGGGTCGGCCCCGTCCGCGGCGGCACTCGCCGCGCACAGGGCGGCGAAGCCGAGTCCCATCGCGGTGCTGCGCGAATCGACCACGCGCACCTTGTCCGGCCCGACCTCCTGGGCCGCGAGCACCGCGGCCTCCCAGGTCCCGGACAACTCCCTGGACAGATGCACCGACACGACGGCGTCCGCACCCTCGGCCAGCGCCGCCCGGAACTCCTTGACGAATTCGGTGGGCGTCGGCCGGGACGTCGTCACCAGGCTGCGTTTGCCGAGTGCCTCGGCCAGAGCGGCGGGGCCCATTTCGACGCCGTCGAGGAAAACGACACCGTCCACGAGGACGTGCAGCGGGACCACCCGGATCCCGTTCCGTTCGGCGAAGCCTTCCGGCAGGTGGGCGGTGGAATCCGTGACTACGGCGACCGACACGGCAGTCAGCCTACGTTGCCGCGGAGCGGAGCACCGGGGCCATCAGGCGGGCCATTTCCGCGCCGACGGCGGCATGTCCCTCCCACCCCCAGTGCATCCCGTCCGGATTGCCCCGCCCGCTCAGCACGTGGTCGCCGACGACGGCTCCGAGATCCAGCAGCGGGACGTCCGCGCGCCGGCCCCAGTCGGCGATGGCCGCGGCGGCACCGGCGCGGGCGGTGTGGACGCGGCCGTACGAGTCGGATCGATGCACGGAGGGCAGCATGCCGAAGACCGGCAGCTCCGGTCGCAGCGTGCGCAAAGCTCCGACAGCGGTGTCGAGATACTGGACGGTGAGCTTCGACGGCAGGACCACCGGACGTCCTCGGAGGGCGATCGCGAGCCGCGGCTGAGCGGCCAGATACGCCTTGCGTACCACGCGCCGCAGCGGGTCGGGCCGAAGGTAGCGGAGGCCGGTGCGAAGGTAGGTGGGAAGCGGCGAGGGCAGGGTGTCCATGCTCCCGACGGCCAGTACGACGGCGTCGGCGTGATGGAGATCGGCCCAGACACGCGGATCACCGATCAACGACCACCAGGCGTCACGGGCGGTCCAGCCGAACCCGGCGACGAGGTCCACGCCACCGCCCCCGAGCGCGTCGGCGGCGATATTCGGCCACAGGCGCGCGTCGTCGGCGGCGAGCGGGCCGTCGGGGCCGTGGAAACTGAGGGAATCGCCGAACACCAGCAGGCGCGGGGCCATGGGATCAGCCGGTGATGCCCGCGTTGTAGGCGGCCAGCCGCCAGTTGCCGTCGCGTCTGGTCAGCTCGACCCAGTGACAGTTCGCGATCCCGCCCAGCGACGGCCAGGAGGCGACCGGCAGGCCGAGCAGTTTCGCGGTCAGCGCGATGATCAGACCGCCGTGCGTGGCCAGCAGTACCGCGTCGCCCGCGCCGGAATTGGGCTGGTCCAGGTCCGCGACGACCTCCAACGCCCGTTCGGCGACGTCGACCCGCGACTCACCACCGGGCGGCGCCCAGGTCGCGTCGACGCGCCAGCGTGCGCGTTCCCCGGGGTACGTCTCGTCGACCTGCTGGCCGGTGAAGCCCTGCCATTCACCCAGATGGGTTTCCCGGAGACGCTTGTCGATCCGCAGCGGGACGCCGATGGCCTCCGTGAGCACGGTGGCCGTGTCGGTGGCGCGGCGCAGATCCGAGGCGATCACCAGATCCGGAGAGAACCGGGCGAGCGCGGGCACGGCGAACCTGGCCTGGTTCCAGCCGACCGGGGTCAACGCGGAGTCCAGATGCCCCTGCATCCGGCCCGCCGCGTTGTAGTCGGTCTCGCCGTGGCGCCAGAGCACCAGCCGCCGCGGGCTCACGAGGCGCCTTGCGCGTCGGCGGGGTCCTCCTCGGCGGGTGTCTCCAGACCGGCGACCTCGATCCGCGGGCAGTCCTTCCAGAGCCGCTCGAGACCGTAGAAGGAGCGTTCCTCCTGGTGCTGGACGTGGATGACGACGTCGACGTAGTCCAGCAGGACCCAGCGGCCCTCACGGGCGCCCTCACGGCGGACGGGCTTGTGCCCGCCGAGCCGGAGCTGCTCCTCGACGTTGTCGACGATGGCGCCGACCTGGCGCTCGTTGGGCGCGGAGGCGATGACGAAGGCGTCGGTGATCACCAGCTGGTCGGACACGTCCAGCACGACCACGTCGCTCGCCTTCTTGTCCGCCGCCGCATGGGCGGCCGCTACGGCCAGCTCTCGTGCCTCGGACGTGGCTGTCACAGTTCTCCTCAAACAGATGGTTTTACTCGCGGGTGCGCCCGACGAGGGTACCCGGTGGGGAACCCCGGTCTTTGCGATAGAGGTCCTTTTTGGCGATGTAGCGCACCACACCGTCGGGGACGAGGTACCAGACGGGCTCCCCGCCTTCGACGCGCTCGCGGCACGCGGTGGACGAGATCGCCATCGCGGTCACCTCGACCAGGCTCACCTTCCCGCTCGGCAGATGCTGCGAATTGAGGCGGTAGCCGGGCCTGGTGACGCCGATGAAATGCGCCAGGTCGAACAGCTCGTCGGCGTTGCGCCAGGTGAGGATCTGTTCGAGCGCGTCCGCGCCGGTGATGAAGAACAGCTGGTCGTCCGGGTATTCGGCACGCAGGTCGCGCAGGGTGTCGACGGTGTAGGTCTGCCCGACGCGGTCGATGTCGACGCGGCTGACCGAGAACACGGGGTTGGACGCCGTCGCGATCACCGTCATCAGATAGCGGTCCTCGGCGCGGGTGACCACCCTGTCGGACTTCTGCCACGGCTGGCCGGTGGGCACGAAGATGACTTCGTCGAGCGCGAACCGCGCCTGGACCTCACTGGCCGCGACGAGGTGCCCGTGGTGAATGGGGTCGAACGTGCCGCCCATGACCCCGATCCTGCGTGGTGACATGGGTCGTGAGCCTATACAGCGCTCGAGGCTCCACGCTCGGGTCGCCGGACCCACCGACCGGCGGTGATCTGGATCACATTACAGTCCGTTCCATGGATGAACGGTCCGTTTCGAAGCCAAGTTGGGCGCGAAGCGCCTCCGTTGAGGGTGGCGGCGGGGGCATGGATGGACATGCCGATCGCGACTTCGTCGGTGGCATGGGGTAGAGGTGGGGACGTGGACACATCGACTCTCCGGGATCGCGCCGAGACCCTCCTCCAGTCGTTGGCGGGCGAGGGCGCCCGCCTGCGTGACGACCAGTGGACGGCCATCGAGGCGCTGGTCGCGCACCGCCGTCGCGCGCTCGTCGTGCAGCGCACCGGCTGGGGGAAGTCCGCGGTGTACTTCCTGGCCACCGCGTTGCTGCGGGAGCGCGGCAACGGCCCGACGGTGATCATCTCGCCGTTGCTCGCGCTGATGCGCAACCAGATCTCCGCGGCGGCGAGGGCGGGTATCCACGCGGCGACGATGAACTCCGCGAACCCGCAGGAGTGGGATCAGGTCCAGGCGGCGATCGCGGCAGGCGAGGTCGACGTCCTCCTGGTCAGCCCGGAGCGGCTCAACAACCCAGACTTCCGCGACACCGTCCTGCCGAAGCTGACCGCGACCGCCGGCCTGCTCGTGGTCGACGAGGCGCACTGCATCTCGGATTGGGGCCACGACTTCCGTCCGGACTACCGGCGGCTGCGGACACTGCTGAAGGACCTGCCCGAAGGTGTCCCGGTGCTCGCCACCACCGCGACCGCGAACGACCGCGTGGCGACCGACGTCGCCGAGCAGCTCGGCATCGGCAACGGGGGCGACACCCTCGTCCTGCGCGGCAGCTTGGACCGCGAAAGCCTGCATCTGTCGGTGGCCAAGCTGCCGACGTCGCAGGCCCGGCTCGCCTGGCTGGCCGAGCACCTGGCGGAGTTGCCGGGCTCCGGCATCATCTACACGCTCACCGTCGCCGCCGCGCACGACGTCGCGGGATTGCTGACCGAGCGCGGCTACCCGGTCGCCGCCTACACCGGGAAGACCGATCCGGCGGACCGGCAGGCAGCCGAAGACGATCTGCTGAACAACAACGTCAAGGCCTTGGTGGCCACTTCGGCACTGGGCATGGGGTTCGACAAGCCGGACCTGGGCTTCGTGGTCCATCTCGGCGCCCCGTCCTCGCCGATCGCGTACTACCAGCAGGTCGGCCGTGCCGGGCGTGGCGTCGACCGCGCCGAAGTGATCCTGCTGCCTGGCCACGAGGACAAGGACATCTGGGCGTACTTCGGTTCGCTGGCGTTTCCGGACGAACTCCGGGTGACCCAGGTGCTGAACGCGCTGGCGTACGCGGACCGTCCACTGTCGACACCGGCACTCGAACCGTTCGTGGAGCTCTCCCGTTCCCGGCTGGAGATGGTCCTGAAGGTGCTGGACGTCGACGGCGCCGTCCGCCGGGTGAAAGGCGGCTGGGAAGGCACCGGCGAAGACTGGCGCTACGACAAGGAACGCTACGCGCGAGTAAGCGCGGCGCGGACCAACGAGCAGAACGCCATGCTGGCGTACCTGGAGACCACCGGCTGCCGGATGGAGTTCCTCCGGAAGCAGCTCGACGATCCCGAAGCGACACCCTGCGGGCGCTGTGACAACTGCACCGGAAAGCATTGGGACACCACGATTTCCGACGACGTCGTCGACGCCACCCGGCAACGGCTGCGCCGTCCCGGGGTCGAGGTCGCGCCGCGGAAGATGTGGCCGACCGGGATGGCCGGGCTGGACGTTCCGCTTTCCGGGCGGCTGCCGGCGGGCGAGCAGGCCGAAACCGGCCAGGTCGTCGGCCGGGTGACCGACGTAGGCTGGGGCACGCGGCTGCGCGAACTCGTCGGCCCGGCCGCGGTGGACACCGAACTCCCCGACCCGGTCTTCCAAGCCTGTATCGAAGTGCTCAAGGGCTGGCAGTGGCCGGAGCGCCCGGTGGCAGTGGTGGAAGTGCCTTCCGCCACGCGACCTGAGCTGGTCCACAGCCTGGCGACGAAGCTGGCCTCGATCGGACGCCTGGAGTACCTGGGCGCCGTCGCCTCGGCGGGGCCGCCCCCGCGTCAGGCGAACAGCGCGCAACGGCTGGCCGATCTGTGGAAACGCCTCAGCCTCCCCGAGGACCTGTCGGTGCGAGTGGCCGCGACCGACGGCCCGATCCTGCTGGTCGACGACCTCATCGACACCGGATGGACGATGACGCTGTCCGCGCGCCTGCTCCGCCAGGCCGGAGCCCGTGCGGTGCTGCCGTTCGCTCTCGCCAGCACCTCGTAACCGAAGAGCCCCGATCCCGACATTCGACAAGTTCTTTCCCGCGCGGGGACTTTCTGGCAAGGTTCCGTCCACGCGCGAGTACGGAGGTGCCGATGGCGGACTCAACGACGGAGCGGCTGGGGCATCGGCTCCCGGTGAAGAAGTTGTTCGCCGCCAGTGTCGGCAACGCGCTGGAATGGTTCGACTGGACCATCTACGCGACCTTCAGCATCTACTTCGCCAGTGAGTTCTTCCCGAAGGGCAACGAAGCCCTGGCGTTGATCAACACCTTCGCCACCTACGCGTTGGCGTTCTTCTTCCGCCCGCTCGGCGGGATGTTGCTCGGCCGGTTCGCCGACGTCAGGGGCCGGAAGCCGGCGATGATCCTGACCATCGTGCTGATGGCGGGCGGCTCGGTGGCCATCGGTCTCCTGCCGACGTTCGACCAGGTCGGCTGGCTGGCCCCGATCCTGTTGCTGCTGGCCAGGGTGGCGCAAGGACTGTCGCTCGGCGGTGAGGTCTCCAACGCTTCGGCCTACCTCGGTGAGATCGCGCCGCCCGCCCGCCGCGGCCGGTACTCCGCCTTCTTCTACATCTCGACCGGTTCCGCCGTCCTGCTCGCCTCGATCCTCGGATTCGTGCTCGCGCGGACGATGTCCAAGGCGGACCTGACCGCGTACGGCTGGCGGATCCCGTTCCTGCTCGGCGGTGTTCTCGGCATCATCGGCCTGTGGCTCCGGCGCAGCCTCGCCGAGACCGAGATCTTCGAGGAGAAGAAGTCGACCGCGCGCCGGGTCGAGCGTCCGCTGCGCACCACCCTCCGCGAGCACCCGCGGGCCGTCGTGCAGCTCGTGGGCTTCTCGATGCTGTCGACCCTTTGCTACTACACGTTCTTCAGCGCCCTGACTTCCTTCGCGGTCAAGACCCGCAAGGCCGACGACGTCGACGTGTTCCTCGCGTTGTCGATCGCGACGGCTTTGTTCGTCGCGCTTCAATACCCGATGGGCGCCTTGTCGGATCGCTTCGGCCGCAAGCCACAGCTACTCGTCTGGGCGGCGGCGACCGCGATCCTCATCGTCCCGCTGTCCACTTTGGTCAGGCCGGGGCTGCCGGGCCTGCTGGTCGTGTTCTGCGTCGGGCTCTGCCTGTACTCGGCGATGACGTCGATCGCGCCCGCGATCATGAGCGAGCTGTTCCCCACCGAACTGCGCGGTCTTGGCATCGGCGCCTGGTACAACCTGACCGTCGCGTTGTTCGGCGGGACTGCTCCCCTGGTGCTCACCGCGCTGTCCGACGCGGGGTTGTCCACGCTGTTCTTCTGGTACGTGGCCGCCGGAGCGGTGATCGCGTTCTTCGTCATTCGCACCTTGCCGGAGACCAAGGGCAGCGACCTGCGCTGAAAACTCCGTCGCCGATGACGTGACGAGGTGGCTACCCTCGCGCTCCTACGACGAGCGCGAAGGAGGGACACCGTGTTGTTCGGCGATGTAAGCGAGGAATTGGCGCGACGCGTGGTGGATGCCCTTCGTCACGTCACCGACATCGAACCTCCGTCCGCACTGGTGCGGGTCTCCGCGCGGGACGGGATCGACTATCAGTGCGATCTCGCGATGAGCTTGGGCAAGCGACTCGGCAAGCCACCGAGGGAGATCGCCGCCGACATCGTGTCGCGGCTCGACGTCGCCGACCTCGCCGAACCACCCGAGGTCGCGGGGCCGGGCTTCCTGAACTTCACGCTGCGCTCGTCCTGGCTGGCGGAGCGGACGACCGCGCTCAACGGTGACCCACGGCTGGGCGTCGCGGTGACGCCGCGTCCACGGCGGATCGCCATCGACTACAGCAGTCCGAACGTGGCGAAGGAAATGCACGCCGGACACCTCCGGTCGACCGTCATCGGTGACGCGATCACGCGGCTGGCGCGGTTCGCCGGGCATGAGGTCATCCCGCACAACCACCTCGGCGACTGGGGTACGCCGTTCGGCATGCTGATCGAGCATCTGCTCGACGAGCGCCCGTCTGGTCCTTACACGATCGGCGATCTCAACGGCTTTTACCGGGCCGCCCGGACGAAGTTCGAAAGCGGCGACGACTTCGCGGCCCGGTCTCGGAATCGTGTGGTGCTCCTGCAAAGCGGTGACGATGAGACTTTGTCGCTGTGGCGGCGTCTGGTCGACGAGTCGACACGGCATTTCACTCAGGTCTACGAACTCCTCGGCATCGACCTGACCGATGAGGACATCTACGGCGAGAGCTTCTACAACCCGTTTCTCGCCGCCGTCGTGGACGACCTGACCGCCGCCGGGCTGACCGAGATCAGCGATGGCGCGGTCTGCGTCTTTCCCGACGGTTTCCGTAACCGGGAAGGCGATCCGCTGCCGCTCATCGTGCGGAAGCGGGACGGTGGATACGGCTACGCGGCCACCGATCTCGCGACCTTGCGGTACTGGACGGAACAACGTGGGGTGACCGACCTGCTCTACGTCGTCGGAGCGCCGCAAGCGCAGCACTTCGCGATGGTGTTCGCCGTGTGCCGGGCCGCCGGCTGGCTCCGTGACGACCATCGGGCCGAGCACATCGGGTTCGGTTCGGTGCTCGGTGAAGACGGGCGTGCCATGAAGACCCGGGCGGGCGAGTCGGTCCGTCTTTCCGACCTGCTCACCGAGGCGGTCTCCCACGCCGCCGAAGTGATCGATGGCCGGGGCGACCTCTCCCCCGGCGTGCGGGAAGAGGTCGCCGAGGCGATCGGGATCGGCGCGCTCAAGTACGCCGATCTTTCCGGCGATCGCGAGCGTGACTACGTCTTCTCCTGGGACCGGATGCTCTCCCATGACGGAAACACGTCGGTCTACCTGCAGTACGCCAACGCACGGATCCGTTCCGTGCTGGCGAAGGCGGGCCAGGACCTCACCGGCGCGCGGATCCTGCTCGGCCATCCCGCGGAACGAGCGCTGGCACTCGCGCTGGCCCGCTTTCCCGAGGCGGTCGGCGCGGCGACCGCCGGGCATCTCCCCCACAAGCTGTGCACCTACCTGTACGAAACCGCGGTCGTTTTCTCGCGGTTCTACGTACAGTGCCCGGTACTGGACGCGGAAGGTCCCGGCGTCCGCGACTCGCGTCTACTGCTGGCCGAGCTCACTTCGAAGACGCTGACACTGGGTTTGTCCCTGCTCGGCATCTCGACCCCTGCCCGGCTATGAGTCGCCGTGGTCGCTGAAGACCTTGCGCTTCAACGGAGGGACCGCCTGGAAGAAGCGGAACATTCCTCGCGCCATAGTGCGGCCCGCCCGGTTCTCCGACACGAACTGGCGGGCGCTGCGTTCCGAGTCGCGCACCGCCGCGAAACCGTAGTCCCGCATCCGCTGCTCGTAGTCGGCGACCGCGGAGCGCACCGCGCCGGTCTTCCGTGCTTCGACGAGATTGCGGCACAACAGCTGCGCGTCCCGGAGGGCGGTGTTCGCCCCGATGCCGCGGAACGGGGTCATGCTGTGGATCGCGTCGCCGATCAGGGTGACGTTGCTCGTCGGCCACGGATCGACGGGTTTCGAAGTGAAGATCGGCAGCCGGGACACCGACCCCTCGGGCGAGCCGGCGACCAGCTCCTTGAACGCGGGGGCCCAGTCGTCGATCAGGTCCAGCACCAGGGACCGCAGAGCGGACCCGGACAATGACGACAGGCCGTCCGGATAGCGTCGGCGGTCCGCGGCGAACGCCCACATGACGTAACTCGAGGTGTTGTCGAACAGGACGGGGTCGTACTCGGCAGTCTCGTCGTCGACAGACAGGGCGCCGCTCAGCTCGTGCGGCGCGCTGAACAGCCCCGCGTCAGCGAGATCGCCGTGAAAGCGGGCGTGAACAAGCAGCTGATCTCGTACTACTTCGGCGGCAAGGAAGGGCTGTACAACGCGCTGACCGCGACGATGTACGACGACTACGTCGCGGCCGCCGACCACGAGAAACCGTTCGCGGAGGTCGTCCGGTTCTTCGCCCAGTCGGGAGTCCGGGATCACGACCTCGCCAAGCTGTTCCTCTGGGAGAACCTGACCGACGGCGCCCCCGACGCGGTCGGCGTCGAGGGCCAGCGCGGGTTCCTCCAGCGGCAGGTGGAGTACGTACGGGCCCGGCAGGCCGCGGGCGACTTCCCTGCCGACCTCGACCCCGGCTTCCTGCTGGTGATCTTCATGGCCGCGTCCAGTGCCGCGCTGGCGCTGCCTCGCGTCGTACGCGCGGTCTCCGGGCAGGACCCCGCGTCGGCCGAGTTCGCCGAGGCCTACGGCGAACAGCTGGCGCGCCTCGTCGGCCACCTCGCCGATCAGGGGAAGCGGTAGCAAAGGTCCCCCGCTGTCGCTTGAACCTTTCGGGCCCCCGCCGGACTAGAGAGGGCACGAAGAAGAGGGGGTGGCCGGTGGGACAAGCGAGAGACGCCGACTTCAGCGAGTACTTCGCGGCCCGCGTGCAGCGGTTCCGGCGGCTGGCGTTCGGCATGTGCGGCGACTGGCACGGCGCCGAGGACCTGGTGCAGGCCACGTTCGTCCAGTTGTACCGGCGATGGCGGCGGGTGCGACCGGACACCGTCGACGCCTACGCGCGCCGGATCCTGCTCAACCTCTTCCTCGGCCGGAAGCGAAAACACGGCCGGGAACTGGTGACCTCGACGCCTCCGGACCGGGCCGCCCCCTCGGGCTACGACAGCCACGATCGGATCGATCTCGAGCGGGTGCTCAGCGGCCTGACGCCGCGCCAGCGCGCGATGGTCGTTCTCCGCTTCCTCGAGGACCTCTCGGTCGCCGAAGTGGCTTCGCTGCTCGGTGTCGCCGAAGGCACGGTAAAGAGCCAGACCGCCCGTGGGATCGAAGCACTGCGCGCCGTCCTGCCCTCCCCGACGAGCAAGGAGTAGTCATGGAAGACCAGGACGTCCGCTCCGCGCTGAAGGAGTACGTGACCGAGGCCGAGCCGCCCGTCGGGCTCACCGGCGACGGCGTGCTCGCCGCGGGCCGCCGGTCACGACGGCGCCGTCTGACGACAGTGGTCGCGTCAGTCGCCTTGGCCGCGGCGGGATTTCCGGCTGGAACCGCGATCATCGCGCTTCCCGACCGGAACGAGCCGGCCGCGGCTTCACCCTGCGGCTCGAAGTCGACTGAGGAAACGACCGAAGCGGCGAAGGCCCGGCTTTCCTGCGTGCTCGAAGCGACGGTCCGGGCCCGGGTCACTCTCGGCTCGGACACCCCGTTCGACCTGAAGGCCATCCCGATCGGCAAGGGGAACGGCTACCGCCTGGTGTATCCGGTTCGCGACGGCTCGCTGTCCGTGACCGTGCTGCCCAACAACGGAACGCTGCTCTCCACGGGGGTGGCCTGTCGCAGACTGGATCCAGTCCCGGCCACCTGCTCGGCGAGCCTGATCGACGGCGGGACCCTGATCGAGACGACGACCGGAGAGAAGGACGGTCACCTCTCCTACGGGGCGGCCTATCAAACCGAGACGGCGATCGTGGAGGTCTCCACCGACGGCGGCGACAACGCGCGGCCGCCGCTGAGCGAGGCGCAGGTTCGCGAAATCGCCCTGACCCCGGGCCTGGTGCCCTAACGGCGCAGCGGGACGAGGTCGTCCGCGTGGACGACCTCACGGCGCTGTTCCGCGGGGAGGTCGTGGCTGGAGCGGCCGATGAGGTCGGGCAGTTCGCCCGCGTCGAAGGCCACGACCCCGCGCGCCACGGTCCGCTGTCGAAGATCGACCAGGTCGACGACGTCGCCGGCTTGGAAGTCCCCGTCGACGCCGGTGATCCCGGCGGCCAGCAACGAGCGGCGGCGGCGGACGACGGCCGCGACCGCGCCGTCGTCGAGGTGCAGTTTCCCGGACGCGCCCGCGGCGTAGCCCAGCCAGAACCGGCGGGCCGACAGCCGGGAGTCCGCGGCGGCGAAAGCCGTGCCGACCTCGGCGGTGGTCAGGGCGCGCGCTGCCTCGGAAGCGGCGGCGAGCAGGACTGGGATTCCAGCGCCGGCGGCGGTACGAGCGGCTGCGAGCTTCGAGACCATGCCGCCGGTGCCGAGCCCGGAGCTCGATATGCCGACGGTGATTCCGTCCACATCGGACTCCCCTGCGACCTCGGCGATCTTGCGGGTCGCTCCGTCACGGGGATCCCCGTCGTACAGACCGTCCACATCGGACAGCAGGACGAGCGCGTCGGCGCCGATCAGGTGAGCCACCAGCGCGGCCAGCCGGTCGTTGTCGCCGAAGCGGATCTCTTCGGTGGCCACGGTGTCGTTCTCGTTGACCACGGGAACCGCGCCGAGGGCCAGCAGCCGGGTGAACGTGTTCTGCGCGTTGCGGTAGTGCGCACGGCGAACAACGTCGTCCGAAGTCAGCAGAACCTGGCCCACGGTCAGGGAAAAGCGGCCGAACGACTCGGCGTAGGCGTGCGCCAGCGCGAGCTGCCCGACACTGGCCGCGGCCTGCTGGGTGGCGAGGTCACGCGGCCGTTTGCCGAGCGAGAGCGGCGCGAGTCCCGCGCCGATCGCGCCCGAGGACACCAGCACGATCTGCGTGCCGCGGGAGACCCGGTCGGCGATCGCGTCCACCAGAGCGTCCAGCCTGGTCACGTCGAGACCGTCGCCGGCGGTGGTCAGCGCTGAGGAACCGACCTTGACGACCACCCGCTTCGCGTCGGCGATCGCCACCCGGGTTGAGCTCACTCGTCGTCCATCTCGTCTTCGTCTTCGATGCCGTCCGGACCGTCACGACGGATCCGGCGGGCTTCCTTGCGCTCGGCGGCACCGATCCGGCTGGTGTTCTCCAGCCGCACGTCCGTACCCCGGCCCGACAGGTGCACCGCGACCCCGGCCGGGGTCGACGGCTCCCACTCGAACTGGACGTCGCCGATGGTGACGGGGCTGCCGGGTACGGCGCCCTTGCGTGCCAGCACTTCCTCGACACCCAGCCGGTTGAGCCGGTCCGCGAGGTACCCCACGGCTTCGTCGTTGCCGAAGTTGGTCTGCCGGATCCACCGTTCCGGTCGGGAGCCGCGGATGATGAACGCGCCTTCCTCCTCCGGGTCGAGCTCGACGGTGAAGCCGGCGTCGTCGACGGCCATCGGCCGGAGCACGACCTTCGCCGGCTCGGGGGCGGGCTGGTCGGCGCGGTACTTCTCGACGACGGCGGCGAGCGCGTAGGTCAGTTCCTTCAGGCCCTGCCGCGACGCAGTGGAGATCTCGAACACGCTGAGCCCGCGGGCTTCCAGTTCCGGGCGCACGAACTCGGCGAGTTCGGCGGCGTCCGGGATGTCGATCTTGTTCAGCACCACCACACGCGGCCGGTCGGCGAGGTCGCCGCCGAGGCTCGGGGTATAGCGGGCGAGCTCCTCTTCGAGGGCGTCGATGTCGGACAGCGGGTCGCGCCCAGGCTCGAAGGTCGCACAGTCGACGACGTGCACCAGCACCGCGCAGCGTTCGATGTGGCGCAGGAAGTCGAGGCCGAGGCCCTTGCCCTCGCTCGCGCCGGGGATCAGCCCAGGGACGTCGGCCATGGTGAACACGGTCGAGCCGGCGGTGATCACGCCGAGGTTCGGCACCAGCGTGGTGAACGGGTAGTCGGCGATCTTCGGCTTGGCGGCCGACAGCACCGAGATCAGCGACGACTTGCCCGCGGACGGGAAGCCGAGGAGACCGACGTCGGCGACGGAGCGCAGCTCCAGAACGAGGTCGCGGGACTCTCCCGGCTCGCCCAGCAGCGCGAATCCGGGTGCCCGGCGGGCCTTGGAGGCCAGCGCGGCGTTGCCGAGACCGCCACGGCCGCCCTGCGCGGCGACGAAGGTGGTGCCGGGGCCGACCAGGTCGGCCAGGATCTCGCCGTCCTCGGTCATCACGACGGTGCCGGACGGGACGCGCATCTCCAGCGTCTCCCCCGCCGCACCGGCGCGGTTGCCGCCCTGGCCCAGCTTGCCGTTGCCGGCTCGGGCGTGCGGGCGGAAATGGAAGTCGAGCAGCGTGTGGACGTTCGGGTCGACGACCAGCAGCACGTCGCCGCCGTTGCCGCCGTTGCCGCCGTCCGGGCCGCCGAGGGGCTTGAACTTCTCGCGGTGCACCGAGGCGCAGCCGTTCCCACCGTCGCCGGCGGCCAGATGGATCACCGCTCGGTCCACGAACCGGGACGCCATGACTTGCCTCTATTCACTCTCGAGAAAAAGGGGGATACATAAAACAAACGAGGGGTGGGCCCGGATATTCCGGCCCACCCCTCGTCAGAGGTTCTAACTCGAAGCCGGAACTCAGGCTTCGGTCGGCACGATGTTGACCGTCTTGCGGCCACGCTTCTCGCCGAACTGGACCGCACCGGCGGCCAGCGCGAACAGCGTGTCGTCGCCGCCACGGCCGACGTTCACGCCGGGGTGGAACTTGGTGCCACGCTGGCGGATCAAGATCTCGCCCGCGTTGACTTCCTGACCGCCGTAACGCTTGACGCCCAGTCGCTGCGCGTTCGAATCGCGACCGTTGCGGGAGCTGGACGCACCCTTCTTGTGAGCCATGGCTCAATCCTCTTTCTGACGAAGATCCGGAGAAAGTCCTACTTGGAGATGCCGGTGACCTCGACGCGGGTCAGCTTCTGCCGGTGACCCTGGCGCTTGTGGTAGCCGGTCTTGTTCTTGAACTTGTGGATCCGGATCTTCGGACCCTTGGTCTGCTCGACGACCTTGCCGGTGACCGAGACCTTCGCCAGCGCGTCGGCGTCCGTGGTGACGTCGCCACCGTCCACAAAAAGGACTGCGGGGAAGGTGTGCTCGGTACCCGGCTCGCCTTCGAGCTTCTCGACCTCGACGACGTCGCCGACGGCCACCTTGTACTGCTTGCCGCCAGTCTTGACGATCGCGTACGCCGACACGGAAGTCTCCTGCTTACTCGACAACGGGTGGGGGCTTGCGTGACCCGGCCCAACAAGAAATTCTCGGTGGGCAGATTCTGCGCAAGGTGCCCGCCGCTAAGTGGCGGGCCGCTCTATAGGTTACGTGGGGCTCCCCGGTGCGATCACACCGGGGTGCCCCTAGGTGTTCACTAGCTCTTTTCCGACGCCTTGACCGGCGGACCGGCCGGTCGTGAGGCCGCCCGTCGCGGACGACGGCGGGTCGTGGAGCGCACGGCCGGGGCCGGGACGTCCACCTCGGGCTCGGTCTCCTCCTGGGCCACCGGGGTCTCGGACGCGGAAACCTCTTCCGTCACAACGGTCTCAGCAGTCACCGGAATCTCGGGTGCTTCGGGCTCCGGGCCGGATTCCGCGACGACGGCGATCTCTTCTTCACGCACGGCCGGAGCCTCGTCGTCCGAAGTCGTCACCGGCTCACCGGCGAGTTCGGACGCGGGCGCCTCGGCGACCGGCTCCGGCACCGGCTCGGAAGCCGCCTCGGCCGCCTGTTCGACGGTCGCGTCGGCAACGGGCTCCGAATCCGCCGCCACCGGCTCAGCGGGCCGCTCAGCCACCTGAGGGGCGTGGCCGTTGAGCGCGGCGCCCTCGACGTTCTCGGTGGCCTCGTGCGAGTGCTCGCCCTTGGCCGCCTTGGTGGCGTTGGCCACGGCTTGGACCGCCGAAACCACCGACTCGCGCTGAGCAGGCGCCGTCGGCGCCTCGGTCTTGGCCGCGGCGGGCTCGTTCTGGCCCTGATCCTCGCCCTTGCCCCGGCCGCGGGACCGGCGTGAGCCCTGCTCCTTGCCGCCACCGCCACCACCGCCGCCGTGGTTGTGGCCGTTTCCGCCACCACCGGTGCGCTGCGGCTCGGTCGAGACGACCACGCCGCGGCCCTTGCAGTGCTCACACGGCGTCGAGAACGCTTCGAGCAGCCCGGTGCCGATCTTCTTGCGGGTCATCTGCACCAGGCCGAGCGAGGTGACCTCGGCGACCTGGTGACGCGTGCGGTCGCGGCCGAGGCATTCGGTCAGCCGTCGCAGCACGAGCTCGCGGTTGGATTCGAGCACCATGTCGATGAAGTCGATGACGATGATGCCGCCGATGTCCCGGAGCCGGAGCTGGCGGACGATCTCCTCCGCCGACTCCAGGTTGTTCCTGGTCACCGTCTCTTCGAGGTTGCCACCCGATCCGGTGAACTTGCCGGTGTTGACGTCGATGACCGTCATCGCTTCGGTGCGGTCGATGACGAGGTAACCACCCGAGGGCAGCCAGACCTTGCGGTCCAGCGCCTTGGTGATCTGCTCGTCGATCCGGTGGTCGGCGAAGGCCGAACCGGTGCCCGTGTACCGCTTGACGCGATCCGCCAGGTCCGGCGCCACGTGCTGCACGTAGTTGTAGATGGTGTCCCAGGCCTTGTCGCCCTGGATCTCCAGCTTGGCGAAGTCCTCGGTGAACAGATCGCGCACGACCTTGACCAGCAGGTCCGGCTCTTCGTAGAGCATGACCGGGGCGCTGTTCTTCTTGCCGCCGTTGCCTGCTTCGGCCTTCTCCTTGATGACGTCCCATTGCGCCTTGAGGCGGCGGACGTCGCGGTCCAGCTCCTCCTCGCTGATGCCTTCGGACGCGGTGCGGATGATCACACCGGCGTCCTCGGGGACGATGCGTTTGAGGATGTCCTTCAGGCGACGGCGCTCGTTCTCCGGGAGCTTCCGGGAGATGCCGGTGGCGCCGCCCGCGGGCACGTAGACCAGGAAGCGGCCCGGCAGCGAGATCTGCGTGGTCAGGCGGGCGCCCTTGTGCCCGACCGGGTCCTTGGTGACCTGGACCAGCACGGAGTCGCCGGTGGAGAGCGCCTGCTCGATCTTGCGGGCCTTGCCCTCGAGACCGGCGGCGTCCCAGTCGACCTCACCGGCGTAGAGCACGGCGTTGCGGCCGCGGCCGATGTCGATGAAGGCGGCCTCCATCGACGGCAGCACGTTCTGCACGCGGCCGAGGTACACGTTGCCGACGATCGAGCCGGTGCCCGACGAGGTCACGAAGTGCTCGCACAGGACACCGTCCTCGAGCACGCCGATCTGCGTGGAGTCGCCCTTCTCGGCGACGACCATGGTGCGCTCGACCGACTCGCGGCGGGCGAGGAACTCGGCCTCGGACAGGATCGGCGCACGACGACGGCCCGCCTCGCGGCCGTCCCGGCGGCGCTGGCGCTTGGCCTCGAGCCGGGTCGACCCGCGCACGCTGCGGACCTCGTCCCTGGCGGGACGCTCGGTCTCGGCGGCCTTGGCCTGGCGCACGTGGACGACCGTGTTGGGCGGGTCGTCGCTGGTGGCCTCGGCGTTGTCGTCGTCCCCGCCCTTGCGACGGCGGCGGCGACGGCGGCGCTTGCTGCCACCATCCGAATCGCCCTCGGTTTCCGAATCGGCCTCGGCGGACACCTCTTCGGCGGTCTCGGCGCCGGCCTCTTCGGCCTCGGCGTCCTTGTCCTTCGCGCGCTGCTGACGGTTACGCGGGGCTTCGGGCTGCTCGTCTTCGTTCTCGGACTCGGCCGAGCTCTCGTCGCCGCCCTTGCCCCGGCCGCGACCACGACGCCCGCGACGACGGCGGCGACGGCCGTTGGCGTCGTCACCGTCCTCGTCGGTGCCGTGGCCTTCGGCCTGCTCGGTCTGCGTCTCGTCCTCGTCGGAGGCGGTTTCCTCGGTCGGGGCGAAGGCGGGCTCCGGCTTGCGGACGGGCTTCGCCGCGACGGGCTCCGGCGGCAGGAACACCGGCGACGGCGCGGCGAACACCGGGACGTGCACGGCCGCCTTCGCGGGCCTGGTCGTCGGCTGCGGCGGCTCCGGCGTCACCGGGGCGGCGAGCGCGGGCGGAACACGCCGCGAAGGGGCCTCCACCTGGGAGGCGGGCTCCGGCTCGGCCTCGGGCTTGGTCTCGGGAACCGCCGGGGTCTCGGCGACGGGAGCTTCGGCGGCAGGGGCCGCCTCGGCGGTTTCGGGCTCGTCTCCGCCGGCGAGGGCTTCGGCGAGCTTGTGCGCCACCTCACGGGTGACGCTGGACTGCGCGCTCCGGACGGTTTCGCCGAGCTCACCGAGCTTGGCCATCAGTTCACGGCTGTTGGATCCCAGCAGCTTCGCCAGCGCGTGCACCCGGATCCGGGGAGGCAGTTCGCCCAGCTGGCCTGCGATGGGTGTGGCGGTATTCCCGCCGGTGACGGCGGGTGTGTCCGCGTTCGACATATATCTCCTCCGCCCCCGGGCGCGTCGGCTGGCTCACACCGGCTCGACGCGGCCGCGCAGGGGCCCCTTTCTGTTCGTTCCGCCGTGGTGGTCACCAGCAGCGGGAATCCTTGCCCGGCACCGCGACGGCGCCGGGGTTGTCCGGGCGCCGCGTACGGCTGAAGGTCTGCTCGGCGGAGCGCTGGCCACGTTCGCGACATCGGGCCGCCCGCCACGTCGTCGAGCCTCATACAGCGGCGACGCGTGTGGAGGATGTGCAGCACACCACCGGGCCACGAGACCGCGAGCGCCACCTCTCACGTGTGCCCGTCGGCCAGCGGCCACCGCGAGTATCCCACACCCCGGCCCCACTCCGGTGTACTCGGTGCCACAGAGCCTGCTCCCGGGCGCGCCGCGGCCACCGGCCGAGCGAACTTCGCGGAAGAGCTTGTCGACCCGGCCGAGGGTGGCTAGCGTGCCGCTCGGGGGTACCGACGTCCAGCCCAGCCCAGGCCGCGGTGCCCTCGTTGTCCGATGTTCTCCGGTGGGAGGTCCGGTGTCCCTGCTGGGGCGGTCCCTGCGAGCGGCCGTGTGCGCCTTGGTGGTGCTCTGCGGCTCGGTCGCCGCTGTGGCGACGGCCGAGGCCGCGCCATCGTGTCATCCCCAGGGACGAGCGCTGCGTTACGTCGTCGCCTTCGACAAGGGCACTTCCGAGGCCGAGGCCAGGGCCGCCATCGACGGAGGCTGTGGCAGCACGACGACCTACTATCCGCAGATCGCGGTGGCCGTGGCGACCTCGGCCGACCGTGCGTTCGCCGAACTGGTCCGGCCCGCCGCCGCGTTCAGCGCGCAGGCGGAACGGCTGGCGGTGCAGCGGGCCAACGGCTCGTCACCGGCCAGATCCGCGCCCGCTCGCGCCGAACTCCAGCCGACGGATCCGGCGAAGGTCCCTTCCACCGACCGCACCGGCGAACAGTGGGACATGCGCGCGATCGGCGCCGACAAGGCCCGCGTGATCGAGCCGGGCGACCGGGACGTCGTCGTCGGCGTCCTCGACTCCGGCGTCGACCCCGCCCATCCCGAACTGGCGAGCGCCCTCGACCCCGAGAAGTCCGCGGGCTGCCTGACCGGCGTGCCCGACCGCAATTGGGCCGCGACGACGTCGGTGCACGGCACCCACGTCGCGGGGATCATCGCCGCGGCCGACGACGGCAAAGGCGTCACCGGGGTGGCGCCCGGCGTCCGGATCGCCTCGGTGAAGGTGATCGACGATCGCGGGTACGCCGACCCCGAAGCCGCCGTCTGCGGGCTGATGTGGGCCGCCTCACAGGGCATGGCGGTGACGAACAGCAGCTACTTCGTCGACCCGTGGTCGCTCTCGTGCGCCCACAACGACGAACGGGGCGTGGTGAACGAGGTCATGGCCCGTGCCGTCGAGTACGCGACCTCGGCGGGCACCCTCACCATCGCGGCGGCGACCAACGAGGCCTCCGAGCTGGTGCCGTCGCCGCGCTCGGGTGCCCGGTCCGGCTCCGAAGGCTGCCAGGCGCTGCCCGCGGGCCTGCGTGACGTCGTCGCAGTGTCGTCCGTGAGCGAGGAGCGGGTCAAGGCCGGCTACAGCTCGTACGGACTGGGCGTGATCGACGTGGCCGCTCCCGGCGGCGAGGCCGGGCGATGCGTGCTTTCGACCGTTCCCGGCGGATACGCACCGCTGTGCGGGACGTCGATGGCGGCGCCGCACGTCGCCGGGGTCGCGGCGTTGCTCGCGTCGAAGCATCCCGGCTACGGCGCCCGCCAGCTGAGGCGGACGCTGGACGCCCAGGCCACCCCGATCGCGTGTCCCGCCGACTACGACCTGACCGGTGACGGCTCGCAGGACGCGTACTGCACCGGATACGCGGGATTCAACGGCTTCTACGGGCATGGGATGGTCGACGCGCTGGCCGCGGTGGCGCCCCGGCGGACCGGCGCGAACCCGGCCCGGTGACGGGTCAGCGCAGCAGGAGCTTGCCGAACCGCTTCGAGGACGCGTAGATCCCGACCGCCGCCAGCGCCACCAGGTACGCCACGTTCCCGATCATGCCCCACGACAGGACGCCCACCGAGAGCCCGCGCATCAGCTCGATGCCGTGGTACAGCGGGAAGACCTGCACGATCCACTGGATCCCCGCCGGGTACACCGAAAGCGGGTAGAACGTCGTGGAGAACAGGAACAGCGGCATCAGCACGAGGTTGATGTAGTCGAACTGCGACACCGACCGCAGGAAGGTCACCAGCACGATGCCGATGGCCGAGAACGCCATCGCGATCAGCAGCGCCGCCGGGATCATCAGCAGGGCCCACCACGAGCCGGGCAGCCCCATCACGGTCATCACACCGAGGAACGTCGCCGAGTAGATCCCGCCGCGCAGCACCGACCAGCCGACTTCGCCGAGCGCGATGTCCAGCGGCCCGATCGGGGTGGCGAGCATGGCGTCGTACAGCTTGGCGTACTTCAGCTTGAAGAACAGGTTGTACGTCGAGTCGAGGATCGCGCCGTTCATCGCCGACGCCGCGAGCAGGCCGGGCGCGACGAAGGCGACGTAGCTCATCGCCTGCCCGCCGGGCCCCACGACCTCGCCGACGAGCTTGCCAAAGCCGAGCTGGAAGGCCATCAGGTAGAACAGCGGCTCGAAGACGCCGGACACGAACAGCATCCAGGCGTGCGAGTACGTCAGGAAGGTGCGCTCCAGCACCGCCGTCGACCGGCCGCTGTACAGCGCGGACGGCAGGATGCGCAGCAGCACCCCACGCCTCGGCTTTCCACGTCGCAGCGCTTCGGTGAGGACTGCCATCAGACCACCAGCCGTCGGTAGAAGTACTTGTGCGCCAGCGCCCAGCCCACCCCGGCCAGCACGACCAGGAAGGCGAGGTGGCCCAGCGTGGCGAGCGGGCCGACGGTGCCGAGACTGACCGCCCTCGCCGCCTCGTTGCCGTGCCACAGCGGGGAGATCCAGGCGATCCACATCAGCGGGGCGGGCAGTTCGGTGATGGGGAAGAACGTGCCGGAGAACAACGTCATCGGGATCAGGACGAACCGGAACACCAGGCCGAACCGGGTGCCCTCGTCGTAGGTGGTCGCGGCCAGCGCCATCACCGGGGTGCCGCACGCGATACCGGTGAGCGTCCCGATCAGGATGACGGCGAGCACGCCGAAGCTCGTCCAGGATCCGAAGAGCGCCGCGATGACGGCGTAGATCGTGCCGGCCAGGGTCAGCCGCAGGCTCACCCACATGATCTGGCTGCCGAGTACCTGCCCCGGCGTGATCGGGGTGGCGGTGACGGCGATGTAGTCCTGCTGCCACTTGAACCCCGAAAGCACCGGGTAGCTCGACTCCCCCACCGCCAGCTGCGCGGCACCCGCCACGAGCAGCGCGGGGGCGACGTACTCCAGGTACGAAAACCCGCCCGTCGCCGCTCCTGCCTGGACCTGTGAACCGAATCCGAGCCCCATCGCGGCCAGGAAGAGCACCGGTTGCAAGCCCGTCGAGTACAAAGTGGACACCCAATACCGGCGGTACCACATCCAATGGCCCTCGACCCGCAGCCAGGCTCCCGCCCAGCGCGAGACCACGCGGCCCGTCGACGCCTTCGTCTGCGCGGTGGTCATCAGTCCACCAGCGTCCGGCCGGTGAGGCGGAGGAAGACGTCCTCCAGCGAACTGCGGCGGACCAGGCTCGACAGGGGACGCAGCCCGCGCGCGTGCGCCTGCTCGAGGGTGGCCTCGCCGGTCATCGTGTAGAGCAGGACACGGTCCGGCAGTACCTCGACGCGTTCGGCGAGGCCCTCGATCCGCTTCGCGGCCGCCTCCTGCTCGCCGTTCGGGAAGCGCAGCTCCACGACCTCGCGGGTGGAGTACCGGCTGATCAGGTCCGCGGGCGAGCCTTCGGCGGCGATCCGGCCGTTGTCCATCACGACCAGCCTGTCGCAGAGCTGCTCCGCCTCGTCCATGTAGTGCGTGGTGATGATGAGCGTGGTCCCGCCCGCTTTGAGCCGGAACAGCCTGTCCCACAACAGGTGGCGGGCCTGCGGGTCGAGCCCCGTCGTCGGCTCGTCGAGCAGGAGCAGCTCCGGGTCGTTGACCAGGGACCGCGCGATGGTCAGCCGCCGCTTCATCCCGCCGGAGAGCGAATCGACCTCCGCGTTCGCCCGGTCGGTGAGCTGGGCGAACTCCATCAGCTCCTCGGCCTTGCTCCGCACGTGCGACCGGGAAAGCCCGAAGTAGCGGCCGTAGATCTGCAGGTTCTGCCGGACGGTGAGCTCGGTGTCCAGGTTGTCCTGCTGCGGCACCACCCCGAGCCGGGCGCGGATCTTCGGCCCCTCGACGTCCGGATCCATGCCGAGGACCCGCAGGTCGCCGTCGGTGCGCGGGGAGACGCTCGCGATCATCCGCATGGTGGAGGACTTGCCCGCGCCGTTGGGCCCGAGGAAGCCGAACGCTTCCCCCGGGCGGACCTCGACGTCGATCCCGCGTACGGCCTCGAAATCGCCGAACCGCTTGACCAACGCCTTCGCCTGCACCATCGCCGGTTCGTGCTCTGAGTCACCCACGGTAGGCACCCTAGGACCTGCCACCGACAAAACTCGACCGGTTTATCCAGCCCTTGTTGGACGGTGGCCGCTCGTCGATACTCACCGACCATGAGCCTCAAGCCCAAAATCGCCCTGTTGTCCGTTTTTGTCAGCGCCGGGCTCCTGGTGGCGCCCGCCGCGCGGGCCGAGACCACCGCGGCCACTGTGGACCCGCGGCCGTCCACCGCCAAACTGGCCTTCGAACTGCACAAGCTGGCGGTGCTCAGCCACGGCAAGATCCGGGTGGACAGGATCGGCCGCAGCAACGAGGGCCGACCGGTGTGGGCGGCGAGGGTCGGCCACGGCAAGACGCGGATCCAGTACGTCACCCAGCAGCACGGCGACGAGCCGCTCGGCACCCCCGCCGCGCTCGAGTTCCTGCGCAAGGTCGGGGTCGAACACAGCCCGTGGGCGCGGAAGCTGCTGGCGAAGGTGACCGTCGACATCGTCGTGCGCGCCAACCCCGACGGGCACGAGCGCGACTGGCGCTACAACTACGCCCCGGACGCCACTCCCGAATACGGTGAGAAGGGCAAGGGGTACGACATCAACCGCTACCACGACCCGGCCGTGGCGCCGAAGGACAATCCTGCCACCGAAGCGGGCCTGATCCAGCGGCGGAACGCGTCGTTCAAGCCGGACATCATGGTCGACTACCACATGCAGGGCCGTTACCGGGACGGAGGAGGCAAGGAGATCACGGCTTCCACGATGTGGCCCACGCATCCGGGCGTGAAACAGTCCGATGTGGACTTCGCGAAGCAGATCGCGGTCGTGGTGCGGCGGTCGATCGACGCGAACGGCGGCCATGTCTCGCAGTATCCCGGCGGTTCGTACCAGGGCATCGCGCGCAACGGGTACGGGCTGCTCGGCAACGGCAGCGTGCTGATCGAACTGAGCCTCATCCCGGAGCGGGAGCAGCAGCAGATCCAGGACGCGCTGGCCTCGATGGTCGCGATCGCGCAGTCCGCGGCCGACGGTTCGGTGCGGAAGGTGGACCCGGCCGACGCCGAATCGATCCCGCCGCGGGGTCCGGCGCTGCCGGGCACGGTCGAAGAGGCGCACGAAGCCGCCTGACGCGTGCAATGAAAGGTCCTTTCCTTGCGAATTTCGCAAGGAAAGGACCTTTCGTAGCGCTAGCGGACGGTGACCGACAGGCTCTTCGTGACCCCGTTGACGATGACCGAAAGGCTCGCCGTCCCGGGCCGCAGCGCGGTCAGCACCCCGGTCGCCGGGTCGAACGACGCGACGTCCCACGGCATCGCGGGCAGGAACCCGCCGGCGACATGCGTGCCCCAGCCGCCCTTCCAGTCCGCGCTGACCGGGTACGAAACCGGAACCTGACGGGCTCCCTGCGTCACCACCGCCCGGATGTCCGTCTTCTCCCCGCGCGCCAGTGACGAGGGCCCGGACAGCGTCAGCGCGTCGACGTTCGGCCGGGTCTCGAACCGCACCGGCTGCGCCTTGTCCCCCGGCTCGAACCGGACCATCGTCCAGCCGACGAACCCGCCGTCACCCGGCGCCGCGGCGGGCGACTTCCCGGAGTTGCCGTTCACCAGATACGGCACGCCGTCGACGCGCGAAAGGTTGAAGACGCCCGCGTGCGAAGCGATCGCGGCCGCCTGCTTCCCGGATTCGCGTTCGAAGGCGATCAGCCAGCCGGTCAGCATGGCGGCCTCCTTGCGGTCGGCCAGCTGCGAATTCCCGGCGGGGCTCGGATCCTTGACCGGATGGTGCATCGCGACGACCACGCCGCGGATCCGCCGGTCCGCCTTCGCCCCGTCCAGCGCCTCGCGCAGCATCCGGATCTGGTCGAACCCGCCCGCGCGCAGCGAACCGCGCGAGGAATCCATCAGCACCAGCCGGATCCCGGCGACGTCGGCGACGCGATGGGTCGCCCCGAACGCCGCCTGGAACTCCGCGAGCCCGTGCCCGCCGTCGGCTTCGTGGTTGCCCGGCACGTAGTACCACGGCGCCTTGCCGACGAGTTCCTCGTCGATGACCGACTTCGCCAGCACGAAATCGGCGGCCGTACCGCGGTCGACGAAGTCGCCGTTGATCAGCACGAGATCCGGTTTCGCCGCCACGGCCTCGCGCAGCGCGCGCCGGGCCTGGGCGACCAGCGGGCCGTCGGGCTGGTCGGCGGTGAACTGCGCGTCGCTGACCACGGCGATCCGCAGGCCACCGGTCGCCGCGCCGTCGGTGATCAGCGCCGGGTCACGCGGCGCCGGATCGGCGGGGACGGCGGCCTCGGGCGCGACCTCGAAGGTGAGGTCGTCGAAGACCAGCCGTCCTTCGTACTGCTGGGCAGGGACGTTCTCGACGGCGTAGAACTTCGTCAGCCGCTGCCCGTCGGGAAGGCCTGCCGGGATGGCTGCGCGCACGTAGCGCCAGCCCGTCCAGTCGACGCTCAGCGACAGGTCCACGACGGACGGGACGTTGGCGGCGTCACGGAGTTCCGCCCGCAGCCAAGCGCCCTTCGCGTCGCCGTTGACCCATAGGCCGACACGCTGGGTGCCGGGCGGCAACGCGATCGGCGCCGCCGAGTTGACGTAGGCCGCGCGCGTGGCGTTGGTCCCGTTCAGCCGGTAGTCCAGCGCGAGACCGCGTCCGCCGTCACGGCCGGGTGCCTCGGAAAGCGCTGCGCCGACGACGGCCGGGAACACGCTGGCGGTCCAGCCCGCCGGGCCGTCCAGCGGCGCGGCCACCCGGGATTCCGTGCCGACGGACGCCGCCAGATGCGTCACCTTCCCGCCTGCGGTGGCGGTGATCGCCGAAGCGCCCGAGGCCTTCAACGCGGTGACCGCGAACCCGTCGCCGGACGGTTCGATCTTCACCACCGCGGGGTCGTAATCGAGTTTGACGTCGTCGGGCTCGATCCACGTGCCGTAACCGTCGGCGTCGTAGCCGAACACCTTGAACGTGCTCTTGGCGCCTTCGCCGGACAACGCGACCTGTTCGGTGCTCGTGCCAAGGCGTACCGGTGAACCGAGGACGTTCAGCGTGGTCTTGCCCCTGACGCCGCCGCGTTTCGCGTAGACGTCGACGTCCGCGGGCGCGTCCGGCCGGAGCCGGTCGGCGTGCGCGGTGAACACGCCGTCGGTCACGGTGCCGCGGAAGGGATTCGTACTGAGCCACTGGACGTGGGCGTCGACGGCGGCGCCGGTCTCGTCGTGACCGCCGGCGGCGAGTTTCCGCGTCAGCCCGGAAAGCACACGCGTCGCGTCGGCGGTGTCCTGCGCGGGACGGGACGCGAATCCGGTCAGGCGTCCGCTTCCCGGCGTGGTCGCGACGCCGATCCCGTTGGGCACCAGGCGTTCCCCGCCGTCCGACGGCGAGTTGCGGATCAGCGGTGCCTTCTCGCCCTCCTCGCGGGCGAGCATGGTCGACGAGCCGCCGCCGTCGAGGTTGAGGGCGTCGTCCGCGCCGAGCGACTTCATGTGCCGGGCGAGTTCCAGTTCGGTCATGCCGCGGCTGTCCGCCTGGCGGCCGTCGACCGTCGCCAGCCACATCTTCGTGCCGTCGGCGGAGAACCCGACCGCCGTCCGGGGGTGCATGGCGACGTTGTCGACCGGCTGGACCGCGCCGTCACGCAGCAAGACCTTGTTCCCGCCGACCGAGACGGACAGCTTGCCCGCGTCGCTCTTCGGCGCGTACGCGACGCCCACCTTTTCACCGGGCTTCAAGCCGGACAACGTGTCCACGCCACCGTCACGGGCGAGCAGGACCGTCGCACCGGCCGCGATCGGGCCGTCCGCGGGCAGCGGCCGCACCTGCGTGACGACGCCGTCCGAGATCTCGACCTCGACGACGCGCTGGGCCCCCGCGACCGAGGTCCGCCGCGAGGCCGCGCCCCACAACGGCGTATAGACGCCGATCGCGTCACCGCTCAGCACGGGGCTGTTGAAGTTCGACGCGGGCACGACCTTGCCGTCGGGCAGGGTGATCGACGCGTCGAGGAACACCTCCGCGAGCCGTGCCTTGCCTTCCTCGGTGATCGACGCGGTCAGGTTGTGGCCGCGCGCGGGCGCCGTCTGGAGTTTCCCGGCGTCGATGCCGACGCCGATGGGCGCGCCGGAAGCGTTGATGTCGAAGAAGTCCCCGTTGACCCCGGCGACCGCGCCTGCCCTGGCGACCTGCTGCGAGAGCGGCGTCCGCGCGGAAACCGTGCCGGGGCTGAGGTAGGTCGGCTTGAGGGTCTTGCTGGTGAGATCGACGGCGAGGGTGTCGCCGCGGATCCAGCCCGCCGGGTCGTACCGGTCGAACTCGGTGAGACTCAGGCCCGGTGCCACGCGCGAAGTCGCGCTGGTGGTGACGAGACCGTCGTCGGGCGCGGCCACGGCGTACGCGGACGGCCCCTCCTTCGCCGAGGACGCCGCCGGGGCGGCTTCGATGGGCGCCGGACCGAGCGGAGCGGCCAAGGGATCGGCGTGCGCCGGTGCGGCGACGAACAATCCGGGCAGCAGGGCAGCGAGCAACAATAAGCGTGAATTTCTCACGAGATACCCCACGATCGAGTGACAGGCAGCACCGCTCAGCACAGCGGACGCGGACCGCCAGGAGAAGACCCCGGGGTGAACGTGAACCGAACGGCGTAGGGCGCGAAGGTCAGGGCGTGACCGGCCCGGCGAGGAAGGTCTTCGCCGCCGCGGCGTCACCGGTGATTTCGATGCCCGCCCCGTCGAACTCGATCCGTTGCCATAGCAGCAAATCCAGCCCTTCCGCGGTCCCTTCGACGACGGCACCCGCCGCTTCGGCGGGGTCTGCCCACCGAGAGCCGGGAACGTCGGTTTCACCCGGCGGTGTGATCAACCAGGCGTGTCCGGTATCGGAGGTCTTCAGCAGCAACGGGACGGTGACCGCCGGCGGGGTGTGCCAGCGTTTCACCTTCGGCAGCATGCCGAGGAGGACCTCGTCCACGCCGTCGGCGGCGAGGGACGGGTCCAGGGTGTATTCGGTCCCTGCCGCGCGGTGCGCGTCGAGCAGGTGCACCGCGGTCTCGTGGACCTGGCGGCGGAACCAGAAGGCCTTGGTCTTGGCGGCCGCGGTGAAGTTCCAGGCGCCGTCTTCGGGAGATGCCTCGCGCAGTGCCCCGATGAGGTCTGCCGCGCTTTCGCGGTACCAGGCGGCGAGGTCCGTGCCGGGTTCGTCCTCGAAGCTCTGCGGGCCGAGTTCGCCGGTGCGCACGATCCCGGCCGCCCAGCGGTGCACGTTGCCGAGGTGCACGACCAGGTCACGCAGGCGCCAATCACCGCAACACGGCACGGGCGCGGCTTGGTCCCCGGTGCTCGCGACCCGCGCGAAACCGGCGGTGAGTTCCCGCAGGCGCTCCAGGTACTCGTCCGGTGTCATCGGCAAACCCCCAGGCCGTGGACGGCGCGGCGGTTCCCGCGCCGTCCACGAGTGTGTCAGACCTCGGGGAACCAGAGCTTGAGCTCGCGCTCGGCCGACTCCGGGGAGTCCGAACCGTGCACCAGGTTGTACTGGGTCTCCAGCGCGAAGTCGCCGCGCAGGGTGCCGGGGGTGGCCTTCTCGACCGGGTCGGTGCCACCGGCGAGCTGACGGAAGGCGGCGATGGCGCGCGGGCCCTCGACGGCGATCGCGACCAGCGGGCCCGAGGTGATGAACTCGAGGAGGTCGCCGAAGAACGGGCGCTCCTTGTGCTCGGCGTAGTGCTCCTCGGCGACCGACCGCTCGACGGTGCGCAGTTCGAGGGCGGCGAGCTTCAGGCCCTTGCGCTCGATGCGAGCGATGACCTCGCCGACGAGGCCGCGCGCGACGCCATCGGGCTTGACGAGGACCAGCGTGCGTTCAGTCACGGCGGTATTTCTCCTTGGGTGGGATTCGTGCTATTCGCCCGGAGCCTACTGGGTGCTTCGCCGCTCACTTCACGTCGGACCAGGGAATGGCCTCGATGCGTTCGAGGTGCTCCTCGCCCCACTCCCCGAGTGCGGCCATAGCACTGTTGAGGGAATCCCCGAATCCGGTCAGCGAGTACTCCACCTTCGGCGGAACCTGGTGGTACACCTCGCGATGCAGCAGTCCGGTGGTCTCCATCTCGCGCAGTTGCAGGATCAGGACCCGCTCGCTGATGCCGGGCACCGCGCGCCTCAGCTCGCCGAAGCGCAGCGGCCCGTCCTGGAGCGCGAACAGGATGAGACCTTTCCATTTGCCGCCCATGACGGCGATCGCGGCGTCGAGGCCGCAGGTGAACGTCCGGTTCTTGGTCATCGCTTCACATACCTTTTTGTCAGTACCCGGCAAAATAGTAGGTACTTGATCTAATGTACGCGACCGCCCAGCATGGAGCCATCCCGAAGATTTCCTTTGACTGGAGCGAAAAATGCCGAAGACGCCGGTGACCGTCGTGGGCCTCGGTTCGATGGGCTCGGCCCTGGCGGACGCCTTCCTCGCGGCCGGGCATCCGACCACCGTGTGGAACAGGACTGCCTCGAAGGCCGATCCCCTTGTCGCACGGGGAGCGACCCTGGCCGCGACGGCCGGGGACGCGGTGCGGGCGAGCCCGTTGACCATCGCCTGCCTGACGACCTACGAAGACACGCGCGCGGCCTTGGAGCCCGCTTCCCTGACCGGACGCGCCTTGGTGACTTTGAACAGCGGCTCACCGGCGGGAGCGCGCCGGATGGCCGAATGGGCGAAGGAGCACGGCGCGCGATACCTCGACGGCGCGATCAAGAACGTGCCGTCTGCCGTCGGAGCGCCGGACACGCTGCTGTACTACGGCGGCGACAAGACCGTCTTCGACGAACACCTGGACACGTTGCGGGTGCTGGGCGGCGACACCGTCCACCTCGGCGAAGAGACCGACCTCGCGGCGCTGTACGAAACGGCCGTCGGCGGCACCCTGCTGCCCGCGCTGGTCGGGTTCTTCCAGGGTGCCGCCGCGCTGCGGTCGCGCGGGCTCGAAGCCGCCACGCTCCTGCCCTACGCCACCAAATGGTTCGAGATGATCATTTCGGTGCTTCCGATGTACGCCAAGGAAATCGACAGCGGCGATTACTCGGATCCCGCCGCCTCGGTGGACATCTTCCACGCCGGCGCCGCCGCCGACCTCGAACTGGCCGAGGAAGGCGTCGACGTCGGCTGGCAGTCGCCGATGCACGACCTCGTGCGACGGGCCGCCGAGGCCGGGCACGGCGACCGCAGCATCGCGGTCCTGACGGAACTGCTCAGCGTTGGGGCCGCAGGGTCTTCGACCACAGCGAAGCGCCCGTAGCGTCCCTCAGGTCGACCGTGAGCACGCCGCTCCGTCCGTCGATGTTCACCTCGCCGAAGTGCTGGAAACCGTCGGCGGGCGAGGTGTTCGCCGCGGGCGGGGCGTGCACGAACACCGCTTCCGGCCCGAAGGTCGGGTCGAGCTTGTTCGGGCCGAACGCGCCGGCGTTGAGCGGGCCGGACACGAACTCCCAGAACGGGTCGAAATCGGTGAAGGAAGCGCGATCCGGCGAATAGTGGTGCGCCGCGGTGTAGTGCACGTCGGCGGTCAGCCAGACGACGTTGCGCACCCGGCGCCGCGAGATCTCCCGCAGCACCCAGGCGAGTTCGGTCTCGCGGCCGCCGGGGGCGCCGGGCAGGCCGTTGGCGACGCCCTCGATGGCCTTGCCGTCCGGGACGGTGAGACCGATCGGAAGGTCGGCCTGGATGATCTTCCAGGTGGCGGTGCTGCGGTCGAGCGCGTCGACGAGCCATCGGGCCTGGCGGTCGCCGAGGACACGGCCGGGTTTGGTCTGGTCCGAGGTGTTGGCGTCCTTGTAGGTCCGCATGTCCAGCACGAAGACCTCGGCACGCGAGCCGTGCCGGAAGTTGCGGTAGACGCGGCCGTCGACGGCCTGGCGCCGGTCGATCGGGTGCCACTCGTGGAACGCCTGGAACGCGCGGGCGGCGAGCACGTCGACGCGTTTCTCGGTGTATTCGGGGCGGTCGTTGAGGATCTCCCCTGGATACCAGTTGTTCACGACTTCGTGGTCGTCCCACTGGACATAGGCGGGCACGTTCGCGGTGAAGCGCTTGAGGTTCCCGTCGAGCAGGTTGTAGGCGAACTGGCCGCGGTACTCGTCGAGCGTCTCGGCGACCTTCGCCTTCTCCGGGGTGACGATGTTGCGCCACACACGCCCGCCGGGCAGCGCGACGGTCTCGGTGAGCGGCCCGTCGGCGTAGACCGTGTCTCCACAGTGGAGGAACAGATCGGGGCGGCGATCGGCCATCGCGCGGTAGATCGTCATACCGCCGAGTTCGGGGTTGATGCCCCAGTTCTGCCCGGCGACGTCGCCGGACCACAGCAGCCGGACGTCCGAGCGGCCGACCGGAGCGGTGGCGAAGCGGCCGGTGACGGCCTCGCTGCGAGTGCGGCCATCGAGGTCTTCGGCGGTGACGCGGTAGTGGACCTCGGTCCCCGGCAGGAGGCCCGCGATGCGGACCTTGCCGGTGCCGCCGGTCTCCGGGCTCATCACCGGGCCGAGCACGCGGCGCGCGTGCCGGAACGACGGATCCCTGGAGACCTCCACGATCAGCCGCGAAGGCCGGTCGGCGCGCGACCAGACGATGCCGGAACCGGTGGTGACGTCGCCCGACTGGACACCGTGGGTGAGCACCGGACGGTCACGGCGGAGCAGCGGGACGGGGTTCGCGGTCGCGGTTCCGGGGAGGAGCAGGCCGCCCGCGACGGCTCCGGCGCCGGTGAGACCGGCTTTGAGCAGCGTGCGGCGGTTGTGGTGGGAAGCGGTCATGGCGCGGTTCTATCCCGCGGCCACGGCCGGTGGGCCAACGGCGGTTGACCTGGTGATGAACGAACGGACGGTAGCTGTTCCGGTGGTCTCCGCGACTCTATTCGGCTTGTCACCGAATGACGTCCTTCGCGCGGCGGCCGCTCCTTTAAAACCGGCCGTCTCCAGACGGCGACGCCGTTACTGCGGTTGCTGCTGCTGGCTGGGCAGGGTCCCGGCCGCCATCCGCCGCGCCACGTCCCGCCGCAGCCACAGCAGCCACAGCCAGATCCCGAGGAAGATCACCCCGAGGATCGCCACGGCGGGCAGCGCGACGAAGAAGGCGATCAGCGCGACCTGCAACACCAGCACCGCGGGCACCGCCCAGGGCTTCTTCAGGAAACCGCACAGCACTATCAGCGCGACCGCGATGACGATCACCGACCAGCCGGTGAGCGAGCCGACGCCGCCGCCGAGTTTCGCCACCACCGGCAGCGCGAGCGCGACGGTGATGCCCTCCATGATCAGGGAACCGGCCATCACGCCACGGAATGACTTCATCGGGTCCTTGGCGGGCGGCTTCGGGGTTTCGTCGGTCACGCCGGCTCCTTACCGAACAGGGTCCTGGCCTCACCCGCGGTGACGATCGAGCCGGTGACCAGCACGCCGCCGCCCGCCAGGGGCTCCTCGGGGTCGTCGCTCTGCTCGACGAGGCCGATGGCGGTCTCGATCGCGGCGTCCAGGCTGGGCTCGGCCACGACACGGTCTTCGCCGAAGATCGAGATGGCGATGTCGTTGAGCTCGTCGAGCGGCATCGCGCGCGGGGACGAGTTCTTGGTGACGACGATCTCGGACACCACGGGTTCGAGGGCGTCCAGGATGCCGCGGGCGTCCTTCTCCGCCATCACGCCGACCACGGCGGCGAGGCGGCGGAAGGCGAACTCCTCGGCGACGGTGGTCGCGAGTGCCTTGGCGCCGTGCGGGTTGTGGGCGGCGTCGAGCAGCACGGTCGGCGCGGCGCGGACGCGCTCCAGCCTGCCGGGGGTCTCGACCTCGGCGAAGGCCTCGCGGACGGCTTCGATGACCAGTTGCTTGTCCTTGCCCGCGCCGAAGAACGCTTCGACGGCGGCCAGCGCGAGCGCGGCGTTGGCGGCCTGGTGCGCGCCGTGCAGCGGCAGGAAGATCTCGTCGTACACCCCGCCGAGACCCTGCAGTTTCAGCATCTGCCCGCCGACGGCGACCTCGCGCTCCAGCACGCCGAACTCGCTGCCCGCGCGGGCGACGCTCGCGTCGACCTCGACGGCGCGTTCCAGCAGGATCTTCTGCACTTCGGGGTCCTGCTCGGCGATGACCGCGACGCTGCCGGGTTTGATGATCCCGGCCTTCTCCACCGCGGCTTTGGCCGGAGAGCCGCCGAAGTACTCGACGTGGTCGACGCCGATCGGGGTGATGACCGCGACATCGCCGTCCACGACGTTGGTGGCGTCCCAAGAGCCGCCGAGCCCGGTCTCGATGACCGCGGCTTCGACGGGCGCGTCGGCGAAGGCCGCGAACGCCATGCCGGTGAGCACCTCGAACTTGCTCATCGGCACCGCGTCCTGGCCGCCGGCGTTGTCCACCATGTTCACGTACGGCGCGACGTCGCGGTACAGGTCGACGTACGCGGCGGCGGAGATGGGGGCGCCGTCGAGCGCGATCCGCTCGGTGACCAGCTGCAGATGCGGGCTCGTGTACCGGCCGACGCGCAGGCCCATGCGGGTCAGCAGCGCGTCGATCATCCGGGTGGTCGAGCCCTTGCCGTTGGTCCCGGCGACGTGCAGCACCGGATAACCGCGGTGCGGCTCGCCCATGAGGTTGACCAGGGCCGCGATGCGGGCGAGGGACGGCTCGATCTTGGTCTCGGGCCAGCGCTGGTTCAGTTCGGCCTCGACGGCGAGCAGTTCGCGGCGCGCCTGCTGCCCGTTGGGGTCGGACGGGGCGAATTCGTCGCCCTGGTCGTCCAGTTCGTGCAGTTCCACGTCCTCCGGGGCGACGAGGTCCGGCACGGGGCCGAGCGCGAGGTTGTCCCCCAGCTGCCCGATTCCGCCGATGCCGCCCCGTGAACCGCCGCCCGCCTGGTACGCGGCGTCGGGTGCGTCCAGATCCGGGTCGGTGTCGTCGGACGGATCGTGGGCGCGGGCCCCCAATTCGTCGACACCGGCGAAACTGTCCAGATCTGCCAGGTCCGGGGATTCCCTGAAATCTTCGGAATCCCGGCCGTCACCTCGCGGCACGAACTCTCCTCTTACCCTTGCTGCCTGTCGGACCGAGTCTACGTGCGGCTTTTCCTGGCACTCTCGACGCATGGGGTTCAACCACAACGACCACTACCACCCGCTGCTGCTCGACCAGCTGCCTCCCGGCCCCGGCGTGGCGCTGGACGTGGGCTGCGGCGGCGGGCGGTTCGCGCGGCGGCTCGCGGCGACCGGGATGCACGTCGAGGCGATCGACCGGTCCGGCCCGATGATCGAGCTCGCCAGTGCCGCCGGTTCCCCGGGGCCCGGCACGATTTCCTACCGGCAGGCCGACGTGGTCGCCGAAAAGCTGCCGGAGGCGGCGTACGACTTCATCTCCTGCCTCGCGTCGCTCCACCATGTGCCGTTCGACACGGTCACGAAGCTGCGTGACGCGCTGGTCCCGGGCGGTGTGCTGGCCGTGCTCGGCCTCGGCAGGCCCAGCACGTTCGCCGACTACGCGCGGGCCCTCGTGGCCTCCCCGGTCAACGCCGTGGCCAGGGTGATCGTGTACGCGGGCGACCGGCTGAACGGCGGGGTCGATCCGCTGCCGACGGCGCCGATCGCGGAGACCTTCCCGCCGATGAACCGGATCCGGCGCGACGCGGCCCGGCTGCTGCCGGGGAGCAAGGTCCGGAACCTGCTCTTCTACCGCTATCTCCTCGTCTATCGCAGGCCCGAAGACGATCACCCGATGTGACACCCCAAGCGGGTGAAACCGGCGCTCGACCACCCGATCGGCGGCGCCGAGCAGGCGGGATCCGGTTCATTTTTGAGAGGCCATCCAGTCCGGAGATCGGGGTCCTCATGCGCTTCAGACGCGTCCTGTTCGCGGCCGTCTCGACCGTCGTCCTGCTGATCGCCTCCACCACGGCGGCCACCGCCGCCACGCGGTCCTACCGGAATTACGTCGCGCTGGGTGATTCCTACACCTCCGGACCGCTCATCCCGCTCCCCCGCCTCGACCCCCTCTTCTGCGGTAAGTCGACGCAGAACTATCCGTCGATCCTCGCCTCGGCACTGCGGGTCCGCTCCTTCACCGACATCAGCTGCGGCGGCGCCGACACCACCAACATGACGCAACGGCAGAGCGTGACCCTCGGCAGCAACCCGCCCCAGTTCAGCGCCCTGCGCGCGAACACCGACCTGGTCACGGTCGGGATCGGCGGCAACGACTACGGCGTCTTCGGCACGCTGGTCGGCACTTGCCCCACTCTGCGCGCGAGCGATCCCGCGGGGAACCCGTGCCAGGACAGGTTCACCGTCGGCGGTGTCGACACCATCAAGGCCAAGATCGCCGACACCGGCAAGAACGTCGAGAAGGTGCTGGCCGGGATCCACGCCCGCTCGCCGCGCGCCGACGTGCTCGTCGTCGGCTACCCGCGGATCGCGCCGGAACGCGGCTACTGCCCGAAGATCCTGCCCTTCGCCGAGGGCGACTACGCCTGGCTCAACGACGTCGAGAAGGCGTTGAACTCAGCGATCGAGAAGGCCGTCGCGGCCGACGGCAAGGCGACCTTCGTGGACACGTTCGGTCCGTCCGCCGGGCACGACGCCTGCGCGCCGAACGGCGCGGCGTGGATCAACGGGCAGCACACGAAGCTGCTCGCCGCGGCGGCTTACCACCCGTATCGCACCGGGATGGCGGGTGTGGCCGGAGTGGTCCTCCGTCACCTCCGCTGAATGCAAGGAAAGGTCCTTTCCTCGCAAATTTTGCAAGGAAAGGACCTTTCATAGCACTCGTCAGGAGGCGGGGAGGGCGGCCAACCGGGCGTTGATGCGCTCGATGTCCGCGACCGCGGTCTCCTTGCGGGCCCGGATCTTGCCGATCACCGGCTCCGGCGCCTTGTCGATGAAGGCCTGGTTGCCGAGCTTGGCCTCGGCCTGCGCCAGTTCCTTCTCCGCCGCGCCGAGGTCCTTCTGCAGGCGCTTGCGCTCGGCGGCGACGTCGATCGTGCCGGACAGGTCCAGTTCGACGGTGACGACACCGGCCGACAGCCCGACCTCGAGCGACGCGCTCGGCGCGAAGCCGTCTTCGGGCCGCGTGAGCCGGACCAGCGAGCGGATGGGCTCGTCGTGCCCGGTGATCTCGGCGAACCCGTCGCCGGACAGCCGCGCGGCCACCTTCTGGCTGGGCTTGAGGCCCTGGTCCGCGCGGAAGCGGCGGACCTCGGTGACCAGCTTCCGCACGTCCGCGATCCGCTTGTCCGCCACGGGATCGGCGTACGAGGCGTCGGCCACCGGCCACGGGGCGATCACCAGCGACTCGCGGCCGGTCAGCGCCGTCCACAGCTTCTCGGTGATGAACGGGATGAACGGGTGCAGCAGCTTCAGCACCGTGTCGAACACGTGCCCCAGCACCGCGCGCGTCGCCGTCACGCGGGCCTCGTCGCCCTGGAAGACCTGGACCTTCGACAGCTCCAGGTACCAGTCGCACAGCTCCGTCCAGGTGAACTGGTAGAGCGTGTCGGTGGCCTTCGCGAACTGGTAGTCCGCCAGGTACCCGGTGACCTCGTCGACGACGTTGCCGAGCCTGCCGAGGATCCAGCGGTCGGCCTCGGTGAGTTCGGTGGCCGGGGGCAGCGGGGCGTTCGCGTCCGCGCCGTTCATCATCGCGAACTTGGTGGCGTTCCAGAGCTTCGTGGTGAAGTTCCGGGAGCCCGCGACCCACTCCTCGCCGATCGGCACGTCGGTGCCCGGGTTGGCGCCCCGCGTGAGGGTGAAGCGCAGCGCGTCGGTGCCGTACTTGTCCATCCATTCGATGGGGTCGACACCGTTGCCCGCGGTCTTCGACATCTTCTTGCCGAACTGGTCGCGGACCATGCCGTGCAGCGCGATGGTCTTGAACGGCGCCTCGCCGGTGGCGTAGAGGCCGAACATCATCATCCGGACGACCCAGAAGAACAGGATGTCGTAGCCGGTGACCAGCACCGACGTCGGATAGAACTTGTTCAGGTCCGGGGTCTTCTCCGGCCAGCCGAGAGTGGAGAACGGCCACAGGCCCGACGAGAACCAGGTGTCGAGGACGTCCGGGTCCTGGGTCCAGCCCTCGCCCGAAGGCGGCTCCTCGTCCGGTCCGACGCAGACGACCTCGTCGTTCGGGCCGTACCAGACCGGGATGCGGTGGCCCCACCACAGCTGGCGCGAGATGCACCAGTCGTGCAGGTTGTCGACCCAGTCGAAGTAGCGCTTCTCCATCTCCGGCGGGTGGACGTTCACCCGGCCGTCGCGCACCGCGTCGCCGGCGGCCTTGGCGAGCGGGCCGACCTTGACGAACCACTGCAGCGAAAGCCGCGGCTCGATCGGCTCCTTCGACCGCTCGGAATGCCCGACGCTGTGCAGGTACGGACGCTTCTCCGCGACGATGCGGCCCTGCTCGCGCAGCTTCTCCCGCACCGCGACACGGGCTTCGAAACGGTCCATGCCGTCGAACTCGGTACCGGTGCCGTCGATGCGGCCCTGCTCGTCCATGATCGTGATCATCGGCAGGTCGTGGCGCTGGCCGATCTCGAAGTCGTTCGGGTCGTGCGCGGGGGTCACCTTGACCGCGCCGGTGCCGAACTCCGGGTCGACGTGCTTGTCCGCGACGATCGGGATCTTGCGCCCGGTCAGCGGCAGCTCGACCTCGGTGCCGATGAGGTGGGTGTAGCGCTCGTCGTCCGGGTGGACCGCGACGGCGGTGTCGCCGAGCATCGTCTCCATCCGGGTGGTGGCCACGACGATCGCGTTCTCGCCGTCGCCGTAGCGCATCGAGACGAGTTCGCCCTCGACCTCTTCGTGCTTCACCTCGGCGTCGGACAGCACCGACCGCAGCTCCGGCGACCAGTTGACCAGCCGCTCGGCGCGGTAGATCAGGCCGTCGTCGTAGAGCTTCTTGAAGATCGTGTTGACGGCCTTGGACAGGCCGTCGTCCATGGTGAACCGCTCACGGGTCCAGTCCACGCCCTCGCCGAGGCGCTTCATCTGGGCGAGGATCTTGCCGCCGTGCTCGTTCTTCCACTGCCAGACGCGCTCCACGAAGGCCTCACGGCCGAGCTCGCGGCGGCTGGTGCCCTCGGCGCGGAGCTGCTTCTCGACCAGCGCGTGGACCGCGATGCTCGCGTGGTCCATGCCCGGCAGGTACAGCGTCTCGTCGCCGAGCATGCGGTGGTAGCGGGTGATGGCGTCGATCAGGGTGTGCTCGAACGCGTGCCCGATGTGCAGCGAACCGGTCACGTTCGGGGGCGGGATGACTACCGTGAACGGCGGCTTGTCCGACGTGGGGTTTGCCGTGAAGTAGCCGGCGTCTACCCAACGCTGGTAGAGCGAGGCTTCTTCGTCGGCCGGGTTCCAGGTACCCGGAAGGTCGGTCTGCTGCTGCTGGGCGTTCTCGGTCACAGTTGACAAGTCTACGAACCCCCTCTATCGACTTCCTCACCGGCCGTAACGCCCGCCGCTCCCAGCCGATGAGGGGATGTCGTGACGCACTGGGGAGGGGCGGGCTTTTGGAAGACCGGCGGCTGGAGACGCATCCGGATCTGATGGATCCGGATTGGCGCGAGCACGCGGAAGTGGACGCCTGGCTCGGCGCGAAGAGGGACCTCAAGAAGCGGCGGAAACAGTCGTCGCGCCGCGGTTTCCGGGTGTCCGGCGGTCCCGTCCTCGTCCTGGCGCTGATCGCGCTCGTAGTCGCGGCGGTCGTCGTGCACCGGGTACAGGGCCGCGGCGTCAACGACGTCCCCGGCTTCGGGCAGCCGCCGAAGGCCGCCCCGGTGTCCGGCGGTGTCGACCTCGACCGGCCTTATGACCGCACCCCAGCCGCGTACTGGCGCGAAGGCATCGACGGGATCATCGTGCCGCCGGGGCGGGCCGTCGGCGATTTCACCGCCAGGGAGGTCGACGCGGCATACCGGACCGTGACGGAGGCCATCGCGGCGGCCCGGCTGGGTTCCAGGGCACTGCAGTACGCGGACGGCTCGGACCTGCTCCGTTTGCTGACCCCGAACGAACGCGTCCGGCTCGAACCGGCGCTCACCAGCGCGCTCACCGTCGAAAAGGGCAAGTACCTCACCCTCATCGGCCCGAACCGCCTGCTGCAGGTGAGCCCGCGCATGACCGGCTTCCTGACGGCGAAGCCCGGCGAGAAGGGCGAACTGGTCGTTCACACGAGCTACACGACCGCGTACGCCTTCGACGCGCATCCGGGCGAGGCCCGGTCGCCGTCGGACATCGTCCCGTTCGTCCGCGACGAACAGGACTACGTGATCCGCAAGGCGCCGCCGTTCGCCCAAGCCGACGCCGGGCTCAGTTTCGGCGAAGGCGCGCGCTATCACTCGAACATGGCGTGCGACGCGTCCAAGGCCGGCCTCCTCGCACCCCAGTACGCTGACAAGAGCAAACCCGTCGACGGAGCGCCCGTGGTCGACGAAGTGGACACCTACGACCCGACGAAACCCCTCCCATCGACGGGTAACTGCGGGTAGCGGCCGACACGGGGGAAGAGGACGAGATGGACGAAGAGGACCGGCGGATCGAGACCCACCCGGACCTGGTCGACCCGAACTGGCAGAAGCACGCAGAGCTGGACGCCTGGCTGGGTGCGAAGAAGGAGCTCAAGAAGAAGCGCCGCAAGCAGCGCAAGGCGGCCGCGGCCTCCGGTGGCGGCTACTCCGCGCCGGGGACGAGCCGGTGGCCGGGCATCGCCGCGATCGTCGGCCTGATCGTGCTGGTCGTGGCCGCGGTGACGGTGAACGCGGTGCAGGAGCGCGGCGTCAACGAGACACCGTGGTTCCCGCTGGACGAATCGCAGATCACCCGGCTCGCCACCGACGCCTGACCCCTCGGTCGCGCGCGGGAGCGGCAAGGCGCACGATGGGGTCATGACCCGCGAAGCACCCGCGAACGACGTTGACGAGACACAGCTCGAGGTCGGGAAACCGAAGAGCTGGGCGGCCGGGATCCCCGGGGTCGCCGTCTCCCTGATGCGCGGCATGGAACAGATGGGCGCCGCGCGCACGGTGAAGACGCTGCGCCTGCTGAACCAGCGCGACGGCTTCGACTGTCCCGGTTGCGCCTGGCCGGAGCCGCGCGAGGTCGACGGCGAGCACCGCAAACTCGCGGAGTTCTGCGAGAACGGTGCGAAGGCCGTCGCCGAGGAGGCGACGAAGCGCCGCGTCGGCCGCGAGTTCTTCGCCGCGCACTCCATTCAGGAGCTGGCCGGGAAGACGGACTACTGGCTCGGCCAGCAGGGCCGCATCACCGAGCCGTTCGTGCTGCGCGAAGGCGCGACGCATTACGAGCCGATCTCCTGGGACGACGCGTTCACGCTGGTCGCGGACGAGCTTCGCGCGCTGCAGGACCCGAACGAGGCGATCTTCTACACCTCCGGCCGCACCAGCAACGAGGCCGCGTTCCTCTACCAGCTGCTCGTGCGCTCCTTCGGCACCAACAACCTCCCCGACTGCTCCAACATGTGCCACGAGTCCTCCGGCGCGGCCCTCGCGGCCACGACCGGGATCGGCAAGGGCTCGGTGTCGCTCGCCGACATCCACAAGGCGGACCTGATCGTGGTGGTCGGCCAGAACCCGGGCACCAACCATCCGCGCATGCTGTCCGCGCTGGAGGAGGCCAAGGGCAACGGCGCGAAGATCATGGCGGTCAACCCGCTGCCCGAAGCCGGTCTGATGCGGTTCAAGAACCCGCAGAACGTCCGCGGCGTGGTCGGCAAGGGCACCCCGCTGGCCGACGAGTTCGCGCAGATCCGGCTCGGCGGCGACCTCGCGCTGTTCCAGGCGATCGGTCATCTGCTGCTGAAGTGGGAAGAGGAGACTCCCGGCACGATCGTCGACCGCGCGTTCGTCGAGTCGTCCACCGAGGGGTTCGAGGACTACGCGAAGCATCTGCGGGAGATCGACTGGACCGAGGTCGGCGCCGCGACCGGGCTGCCGCGGGAGCAGATCGAGCGGCTGGCACGGATGATCGCGACGTCGAAGCGGACCATCTACTGCTGGGCGATGGGCCTGACCCAGCACAAGCACGCGGTGCAGACGATCTCCGAGATCGCGAACCTGGCGCTGGTGCGCGGCATGATCGGCGAACCGGGCGCGGGCCTGTGCCCGGTGCGCGGGCACTCCAACGTCCAGGGCGACCGGACGATGGGCATCTGGGAGAAGATGCCCGAGTCCTTTATGGACAGTCTTGACGCCGAGTTCGGCATCAAGGTGCCGCGGGAGCACGGCCACGACACCGTCGCCGCGATCCGCGCGATGCGGGACGGCAAGGGCAAGGTCTTCTTCGCTGTCGGCGGCAACTTCGCGTCCGCCACCCCGGACACGGAGCTGACCGAGAAGGCGCTCAAGTCGTGCTCCCTGACCGCGCACGTGTCGACGAAGCTCAATCGCTCGCACGTCGTCCCGGGCAAGACCGCGTTGATCCTGCCCACCCTCGGCCGCACGGAACGCGATGTCCAGGCCGGCGGCGAGCAGTTCGTCACCGTCGAGGACTCGATGTCGCAGGTGCACACCTCACGCGGCAGGCTGGCCCCGGCCAGTGAGCACCTGCTCTCCGAAGTCGCGATCATCTGTCATCTCGCGGAAGCCCTGCTCGGTGCCGGGCACGCGGTGCCGTGGCGGGACTTCCACGCCGACTACGACCTCATTCGCGACCGGATCGCCCGCGTCGTCCCCGGCTGCCATGACTACAACGCCCGGGTGCGCGAGCCCGACGGGTTCGTCCTCCCGCACGCGCCGCGCGATTCCCGGCAGTTCAACGGAACCGCGAACGGCAAGGCGAACTTCACCGTCTCCGAACTCGAATACCCCGAGGTGCCCGAAGGCAGGCTGCTGCTGCAGACGATGCGCAGCCACGACCAGTACAACACCACCATCTACGGCCTTTCCGACCGCTACCGCGGCATCGAGGACGCGCGGCGCGTGGTGCTCGTGAACCCCGAGGACCTGGTCTCGCTCGGGCTCGCCGACGGCGCGATGGTCGACCTGGTCTCGGAATGGCGGGACGGCGACCGCCGGGCCCCGCGGTTCCGGGTGGTCTCCTATCCGACGGCGAAGGGCTGCGCGGCGGCGTACTTCCCCGAGGCGAACGCGTTGGTGCCGCTGGATTCGGTGGCGGACAAGTCGAACACCCCGGTGTCGAAGGCGATCGTGGTGCGGCTGGAGCCGGTGACCGCACCTTAGGCTGCCCGGTCGGCGGTGTCGGGCGGGCTTGGCCGGGGTCCACCGTGAAGTGGCCAACCCACTTCGCGGAAAGGCCTCGCGCCGCCGGAGATCCTGTCGTTCGCGCGGCACATCGATCTCGAGTGCTACGCCCTGCGCGTCCTCGGCATCCCACCATCCCGTTCCCGCTGACGCTGGGCCATCTCAATCCGGTGCCGGCCGACCGGCCGAAGGTGGACGTCAGCACCGAACCGTCCAGGTGGGCCTTCCGGTGGCGAAGAACGGCAAGGTCCCGCCGGGGGAATGAGCTCGCTCAGTTGATGCACCCGGTGTCGTCGGAGGTGATGGGCTCGTCGGTCCGGACCCCGGCCGCCCCGCCACCCGAAGACACGCCCGGTCCCTTGTAGACCTGGCCGAGGACGACCTGGACATGGCCCGCCGGAACGGAATCGGCCTTCTGGGTTTCCAGCCCGCCGAGCAGCTTCGCGATCTCCGTGGCGGGCCCGGACGCGTCGCTGAACCGGACGACGGAGGTCCGTCGTCCGGTGTCGGCCGTCGCCTCGCCCTTGCCGAATCCCTTCTCCGCCAGGAGATCCGAGACGCGAGCGGCCAGGCCGTCCTTGCCGCTCGCGTTGACGACGTCGACCTTGGGGCCGGCGGGCGCCTGCGACGTCGTGGGCTGGGCACCGATCAGGGACGCGGCGAAGGCCCGCACCTGGGCGGGGTCCACCTGCACGGCGGTCGCGGTCGGTTGCCTGGGGTTGTAGCGGTAGTCGGGGTTGACCACGGGAATCGTGTCGAAGGCGATGCCGCCGCCGGTGACGCCTCGCATCTGCCGGACGAAGTCGAGCAGGTCCCACGAGCCGTCGAGCACGACCGAACGTTTCACCGCGTCGATCAGTTCGGAGAGACGGGCCGGGTTGGCGAGCGTCCCGGCGGAGAGCACCTGCTTCGCCAGCCCGGCGAGGAACACCTGCTGACGGCGGACGCGGTCGAGGTCGCTGCGGGGCAGATCCTCGCGCTGGCGGACGAAGGCGAGCGCGTCGGCGCCCTGGATCGTCTGCTTGCCCGCCTTGAAGTTCGCACCGGACTTGATGTCCTTGGTGTCCCGCTTCAGGCACACCTCGACGCCGCCGACGGCCTTGCTGACGTCGTAGAAACTCTGCAGGTTGACCTCGGCGAAGTGATCGATCTTGACTCCGGTGAGGTCCTCGACCGCCTTCAAGGTCGCCTTCCGCGCGGCCGTGATCGCCACCTTGTCGATCTCCGCCTTGTCGGTCTTGCCCGCCTCGCGCTGCGCACTCGCCGAGGCGAACTTGGCGTGACCGAAGATCCCGTTGATCTTGGTCTTGTCCTTCGTCCCCGGCTCCGCGACCCAAGAGTCGCGCGGGATGGAGAAGGCCTTCACCGCCTTCTGGCCGTTGGGGATGCGGAGCACGATGAGCGTGTCGGTCAGGTCGTCGCCGTTCGCACCCACGCGCAGTTCACGCAGCATCTCCGGGGACAGCGGGTTGCCGTGCTCGTCGGTCCGCGAATCGCGCCCGACCAGCAGGATGTCCAGCGAACCGTCGGCGGGCTGTTCCCCTGGGTCCGGCGCTTCGATCACGTCTTCGCGGGTCACGCCGTCCAGCGACTCCAGCGTCGTGTATCCGTACGCGGTCCCGCCGAACACCGCCACCGCGAGCGCGGCGATCAGGACCTTCCCCAGCTTGTGCACGTTCCTTGGACGCGCGGGAGGCCGTCAGTGCTGCATGAGTGATCCAGTTCACATCCGCAGATGCGACGCGCCGTTCAGGTCGAGGATCGCGCCGGACGCCCACGTGGCCTCGGCGGAAGCGAGGTAGACCACCGCCGCCGCGACCTCCTCCGGCGTGCCGACCCGGCCGAACGGGCTCTCGCCGCGCGCGCCTTCGACCTTCGCCGCGACCCGGTCCGTCGCGGTGAAACCGGGCGCGACCGAGGTCACCGCGATCCCGTGCGGGGCGAGGGCGACGGCGAGCGACTGCCCGAGCGAGTGCAGCGCGGCCTTGCTCGCGCCGTACGCCGGGAACTCGGGCTCGCCCTTGAAGGCGCCCCGCGAGCCGATGTTGACCACCCTGCCTGCCTCTGCGCGCTCGATCATGTGCCGGGTCACGCAGTAGGTCACGTTCGCGGTGCCGAGCACGTTGACGTCGAGCATCCGCCGCCAGGCCCGCTGCCAGTCCTCATAGGACACTTCCGCGAGGGGATGGGCGACCGCCGCGGACGGCGCGAAGGCGGCGTTGTTCACCAGGACATCGACGCCGTCCACCAGCGCCTCCGCCTCGTCGGCGACCCGCTGCGCCACTTCGGGATCCGAGAGGTCGCCCTGGACCAGCCCGTGGCCGGAACCGCGCAGCTCGCCGAGGGTCCGCTCGGCGTCCTCCCGCTTCGAGGCGTAGTGGACGGCGACTCGGTCGCCCTTTTCCGCGAAGGCCCGCGCGATCGCCCGGCCGATACCGCGCGACGCCCCGGTCACCAGAACTCCCACGAGCAGACCTTAGCCGCCGAAGAGCTGGACGACCTTCCGGAACAGTTCGTAGACGCCGTAGGCGAACGGAACCGCGACCCACAGCCAGGCGAAGACCATCAGTCCGGTGCGGCGGCGTTCGGGGGCCTGTCCGGTCATCGGGCCTCACTCCTCGCGGGCTCGCCGGACGACGCCGGCTCGTGGTACTTCGGCTTGACCGGGCGCACCAGTTCGTTGGCCACGAAGCCGACGACCAGCAGGCCGATCATGATGAACAGCGACGTCGTGTAGAGGTCGGGGCCGACCTTGCCCGCCGCCTTCTGGCTGTCGGAGATGGCGTTGACGATGAGCGGCCCGAGCACCCCCGCCATCGACCACGCGGTCAGCAGCCTGCCGTGGATCGCGCCCACCTGGTAGGTGCCGAAGAGGTCCTTCAGGTACGCGGGCACGGTCGCGAAGCCGCCGCCGTAGAACGACAGGATCAGCATGGCGCACAGGACGAACACGAGCTTCGACGCGTTGGTGGTCAGCGCGATCACCAGGTACAGCAGCGCGCCGGCACCGAGGTAGAGCCGGTAGATGTTCTTGCGCCCCACCAGATCCGAAGTGGACGACCAGACGAACCGGCCGAGCATGTTGGTCAGCGAGAGCAACGCGACGAACCCGGCCGCGGCGGCGGTGCCGACCGGTGTCGAGGTCTCGCGGAAGAAGTCCGCGATCATCGGCGACGCCTTCTCCAGGATGCCGATGCCCGCGGTCACGTTGAAGCACAGGACCACCCAGAGCAGCCAGAACTGCGGTGTCCTGAGGGCGTTGCGCGCCGACACGTTCGCGGTGGTGATCATCGCGTTGCCGTGGTCGGTCTTCGGTTCCCAGCCGGACGGCTTCCAGCCGTCGGCGGGAACCCGGACCAGCAGGATGCCGAGGGTCATGAAGACCGCGTAGACCAGGCCGTGCACGAGGAAGGCCGTCGCGACGGTTCCGACCGACCACGGCGCCGCGCCCAGCATCTGCGAGGACCACGGAGAGGCGATCAGCGCACCACCGCCGAAGCCCATGATCGCGATCCCGGTCGCCATCCCCGGCCGGTCCGGGAACCATTTGATCAGCGTCGACACCGGCGAGATGTAGCCGATGCCGAGCCCGATTCCGCCGATCCCGCCCCAGCCGAGGACGACGAGCCAATACTGCGATGTCGCCACGCCGAGCGCGGAAAGCAGGAAACCCGAGCTGAAACAGACCATCGAGACGAACATCGCCCAGCGCGGCCCGTTGCGTTCGACCAGCGTCCCGCCGAACGCGGCCGACAGTCCGAGCATCACGATGCCGAGCTGGAACGGCAGAGCGCTTTCCGTGCCGCTGAGCCCGAGGGTCTTCTCCAGCGGCGGTTTGAAGACGCTCCACGCGTACGCCTGCCCGATCGACAAGTGGACGGCCAGCGCGGCGGGCGGCACCAGCCAGCGGCTCCAGCCCGGCGATGCGACGATGCGGGAACGGTCCAGGAAGCCGACAGCCATCCGGCGCCTCCGTACTCTGAGGATGTGCACTGGGAATGTATTACTTAATTCCCGACGTTGCAGTACTCAAGTGTCGAACAATCGGTCAGAAGGGTGGACAAGTGGGCAGGGTGACGGTGCGGCGTCCGGTGCGGAAGATCTCCGCGGCGAAGGACGTACGGCGGCCCGACGTGCTCGCGGCCGAAGAACCGCTGGAGATCCGCGTCGGCGGCAAGGCACTCGCGGTCACCATGCGGACACCCGGCAACGACGTGGAACTGGCGCACGGGTTCCTGCTGTCGGAGGGCGTGCTCACCTCGCGCGAGGACGTCGCGGTCGCGCGGTACTGCGACGGCGTCGACGACCAGGGCCGCAACACCTACAACGTCTTGGACATCGCGCTGGCCGATGGGGTGGCTCCGCCGGAGACGGGCGTCGAGCGGAACTTCTACACCACGTCCTCGTGCGGCGTCTGCGGCAAGGCCGCGCTCGACGCGGTGAAACTGAAGAGCCGGTTTTCGCCGGAGAAGTCCGAGTTCGCGGTGAGCACCGGAGTACTGTCGAAACTCCCGGACACGCTTCGCGCACACCAAAAGGTCTTCTCCAGCACCGGCGGGCTGCACGCGGCCGCCCTGTTCGACGGTGACGGGAACCTCGCCGTCGTCCGCGAAGACGTCGGCAGGCACAACGCCGTCGACAAGGTCCTCGGCTGGGCGCTGCAGGAGAGCCGGATCCCCGCGTCGGACGTCGGACTGCTGGTGTCCGGCCGCGCCTCGTTCGAACTGGTGCAGAAGGCCGCCATGGCCGGGATCGGCCTGCTGGCGGCGGTTTCCGCGCCGTCGTCGCTGGCCGCGGAACTGGCCGACGAGAACGGCATGACCCTCATCGGTTTCCTGCGTGGCGACAGCATGAACCTCTACAGCGGCGAACAGCGGGTGCTCGGCCTCGTGAGTGGTAAGGACGGTTAGAGAGGGGAAGGTCAAATGTGGCGTGCTGCGTGCTGGAGGCCCGGCCTGCCGGACTGAGCGCGACCCCACTGTCTACAAAGGACACAAAAACACCCCGCGTGCCCGATTTGGGCGCTTTGTGCGGGGGTCGTGAGTGGCGATTCGGGTTCTAACCGTCTTTACCACTCACGACCCCGGCAAGAAGCGGACATCATGACATCAATCGGGCGCGCAATCGGCGTGAAGCCGCCCAGGTGGACACGTCACGCCGGAGCCGGCCGGCAAGCCAGTCCGGAACCCTGTTGTCCAGCGCGGCGATTTCATCACGAAGTCGGCGAAGACGGCCCGCGTGACAGGGAGTCGATCACGCCACGTTTGCCCTTCCCCCCATTAGAACCGTCCCTACCACTCACGAAGACCTTTACTCGGAGGCGACCCAGTTGCCGTGGAAGCCGTTCGGTACCCGGTCCGGCAGGTGCACGGCACCGACGGTCTCCAGGGTCCCCGCGTCCAAAATGGTCAGCTCGCTCTTCTGCGTCGCGGCGTCGTAGACGAAGCCCATCAGCACGCCCTCGTCCTCCCCTGCGTCCACAGAGGACGGAACGAAGACGAACTCCCCCACCTGGCTGCCCGCACCGAATTCCCTCGAAGCGACCGAACGGTTCCACAGGTCGTGCTTGAGCAGTGCACCGGAGGACGCCGATCCGTCCCTTGTGGACACCGAGTAGCCGTAGCGGTGCCGCCGTCCCACCAAACGCTCGTCGACACGCGGGAACTCCTGCCCCTGGTCGTCGAGGCGTTCTTCGACGACCTTGCCGACGGTCAGGTCGATGGTCCAGCGATCCAGGGTCGGCGGGCCCTCTGCGGGTCCGAGCAGTTCCGTGTCGAACATCTTCGGGTGCCGGACGACGTCCAGCACGATGTCGTCGCCGTCGTCGTAGGCGTTCATCGGGTGGAAGACGTAGCACGGCTCGATCTCGAACCAGCGGACGTCGCCGTTGCCGCCGTCGCGCGGCATGACCCCGATCCGCGCCGGGTACCTCGGGTTCCAGCGGTACGGCAGGCCCGCGTTGCCCGAGATCCGCTGACGCAGCTTCGCCCCGAAGGGATCCGGCACCTTCACCTTGCCCACCAACGCGGACATCACGAGCCGCGCGGGCGCGCGCAGGACCGACGGCACGGACGCGGCGACGGCCTGGTCACTGTCGAAGGTGACCGGGAGGTCGTAGAAGACCACGTGCTTCTCGGTCAGGGAGAAGTCGTGCATCATCGGCGAGCCGGCGACCTCGATGTCGACCGTGCGGCGCGCACGGCCTTGCGCGTCGATCACCGAGTACTGGACCTTGTTGCCCGAACCGAAGAAGTACGACACGGCGTGCAGTTCGCCGGTCTCCGGATCACGCTTCGGATGGGCGGTGTATCCGCCCGGCAGCGTGCCGTCGAAGTCGCAGGCACCGACGGTGTCGAGTTCGTCGGTCAGTTCGAAGCTGGTCGCGCCGCCTTCGATCAGCGCGAGGGTCTTACCCGCATGGCCGATCACGTTCGTGTTGGCCCCCAGGGACGCGGTCACACCGCCGCCCCAGCTCTCGCCAAGCTCCCCGGACAGCCGCGGATGGCGCACCCAGCGGTTGCGGTACCACTCGGCGCGGCCGTCCCGCAGCCGGACGCCGTGCACCATGCCGTCGCCCATGAACCAGTGGTAGGTCGCCGGGTCCACTTCGGACAGCGGGTTCGGCCCGTTCCTCAGATAGCGCCCGTCCAGGTACTCCGGGACATGCCCGGTGACGCGCAGTTCGGTGATCGTGTGCTCACGGCTGACCGGGGCGAAGTTGCCTTCGAGGAACTTGTTGCCCATAACTGGCCCCCTAGCGCTGGAATAACGATGTTATATACTCGTTTATAACAGGGTTATGAGACACTGGCAAGCATGGCACCGAAACCCTCCGCCGCCGAGGTCAAGGCCAAGCTGATCGAGGCGGCGATCCGGCTGCTCTCGGACGGCGGCCCCGAGGCGCTCCAGGCCCGCAAGCTGGCGGCCGAGATCGGCGCGTCGACCATGGCCGTGTACACCCATTTCGGCGGGATGGGCGCGCTGGTGGACGAGGTCGCGCGCGAGGGGTTCCGGCGGCTGTCGGCGAATCTGGGCGAAGTCGGGGAAACCGACGACCCGGTGGCCGACATCCTCACCCTGGCGCTGGCGTACCGGCGGACCGTGGTGGACAACCCGCAGCTCTACGCGGTGGCCTTCGGCCAGAGCCAGCCCAGCGGGCAAAAGGCGGCGCTGGGCGACATGACCAAAGAGGAGACCCGCCAGAACGCCAGCGAAGAGGGCATCGAGGCGTTCGGCTTCCTCGTCCGCGCGGCGAAGCGGGTGATCGACACGGGCCGGTTCCGCCCGGCCCCGGAGTTCGCGGTCGCCGCCCAGCTCTGGAGCGCCGTGCACGGCTACATCACGCTGGAGGTCGCCGGCCACTTCGGCGACGGCGACAATGGTGTGGACCACATCCTGATTCCCCTGGCCACCGCCCTCGGCGTGGGTCTCGGCGACACTTACGAGGCCGCGACGCGGTCCGCGCGGATCTCGATCGAGGCCTGGCGCGCGAAAGAGGGAAACATCGGCACCTGATCCGGCGATACCCCGGTCACAGGTCGGTGAATCGTGCAACCTTCGAGCGGAAACGCTCGTCTGACCTGGTGGAAGCTCACGGGGGAACGGGGATCGGTGATCGAGGACGACCAGGGGCACACGACGCTGCCGGGGGTGGACGGCGCCCGCCGGTGGCTGAGCCGTCGTTCCGTGCTGATCGCCGGCGCCTCCGGTCTCGGAGTCGCCGGGCTCGCGGCCGGAACGGCCACCGGAGCCCTCCCGTTCAGCGAAGCGCTCCAGCGGGCACTCGGCGTCGCGTCGCCGACGCCAGCCACCCAGCTGGGCAAGCCCCGCGTCGAACGCGTCTACTCCGAAGCCCGCGGCCGCGAGGTCGATCTCGTGCTCATGCTGCCGACCAAGGCACCGCCCAAGGGCCTGCCGATGTCGCTGATGCTGCACGGTCTCCACGGCACCGCCCGCCACGCGGCCCCGACCGGGCTGCTCAAGCAGCTCAGCAGCGACGTCGCGCGCAAGGCGGTCCCCCCGTTCGGCTTCGTCGCCGTCGACGGCGGTGACCACTACTGGCACGAGAACCAGCCCGGTGACAACCCGATGGCGATGCTGCTCGAAGAGGTCCCTCGCTGGCTGGCCGCACGCGGCCTCGGCGGCCGGGACGGGCAGCCATTCGCCGCCACCGGGCTTTCGATGGGTGGCTTCGGCGCGCTGCTGTACACCCGGCGCCGCCTGGAACGCCGTCGTCCGCCCGCCGCGGTCGCGGCGCTCGCGCCCGCGCTGATCACGTCGTGGGCCGAGATGAGCAAACGGCGCGCGTTCCGTGACGCCGCCGACTGGGGCTCACTGGATCCGTTGCGCCACATCGATGTCACCAAGAGTGTGCCGACCGGCATCTGGTGCGGGACCGAGGACCCGTTCATCGGCGGGGTGCGGAAGTTCATCTCCGAAGCGCGTCCCGTGGTCGCGCACACCGCGCGCGGCAAGCACGGCGACACCTTCAACCGCACGGTCGTGCCGAGCCTGATCGCGTTCCTCGGCAAGCACGTCCCGAAGCACGCCTGAATTCAGACGCGGAAGTAGATCCTGGTCACGGTCGACCCCGGTCTGAGGTACCGCCTGACCAGGTCGGCGACCTGGTTCACCAGCACCAGGCCACGTCCGCCGAGCTGTCCCGGCGAAGCGGGACGACGGCCGGCCAGCGGATCGCTCAAGGTGCCTTCGTCGATGACCTCGCAGAGCACGTGGCCCTCGTCCCGCCAGACACGGACGACACCGTGGCCCGAACCGTGCAGCACGCTGTTGGCGGACAGTTCCGCCACGGCGAGCACGAGATCCTCCACCCGGTCCTGGGCGAGCCCGCTCTCTTCGGCCCTGGTCTGCGCGAACCTGCGCACCGCGGCGAGCCTGCCGAGGTCGAAGCGGAACGCGTCGGCCGACCGCGGCTCGGGCAGCGGCAGGTTGTACTTCTCGACGACCGCGTCGGGCGCGTAGCCCGCGCTCGGGCGATCTCCGCCGGCACCGGACAGGGTCGGATGGGTCCGCTCGGCGTCGGCGAGGACGTCGTCTTCGAGCCGCGTCCGGTCGTAGGGGCACAGGATGCTGAGGTCGCGGTCACCGAAGGCGAAGTTGATCAGCGCTTCGTGCTGCGCGCACGCCGGGTACTCGACGGCCGAGCGGCCCGCCCAGATCGGCTCGCCGATGATCCGGACCGGCCCCGGCCGGTTGTCCGCGAACGCGAGCAGCACACAGGGAAGGATGCGGCCCGGATTCCGGCCCGCTTCGCTCATGTCGATGAGTTCGACCTCGGCGGCGGAATCCCCCAACGCCCTTTCGATCAGGGCCAGGTTCCGGCCTGGCACGGCCACCGCGACAGGCTCGTCGTGCTTCAAGCCCTCCAGGATGTACGGAATCGTACCGTCCAGGTACTCGGAGTCACCGGAGTAGAGCAGGCCCACATGAGAGAAGGGACCCGCAGTGACTGTCACAGAGTCGTCTTACCCCGTTCGGAGAGTTCTGAAACCCTGCTAACGGAGGGAGATCGAAAAAGAGTGCCAGGCCCGATCAGCCGAGCCAGCGTCCCGCCATCGAGATCAACCAGAATCCGGCGAGCGTCGCACCGGTGAACAGGCCGGTCCAGGCGACAAGCGACTGGTTCGCCTCCGCGCTCCGCGCCGCCTTGACGCGGATCAGCGCGTACGCCGAAACGGCGAAGAACGGCAGCGGGATCAGGGGCAGCGGCGAGAGGCGCACGACACCGGCCACCAGGCAGGTCGCCACCAGCACGCCCAGCGCGATCGTCAGCGCGCGCGGGATCCACGGATGCCCGCGGTAGGCCCCGACGACGATGCGTTCGGTGAGCTCGACGAGTCCCCTGACCTCGCGCGGACTCGCGGCTGCCAGCTCGGGAGCCTCGTTCTCGTCCTTCGTGGGAGTCAGCGGCACCTTCGCATCCTATCCCGGTCCGGTCACCGGCCAGACCGGGCCGGAGAAACCGACGCCCCGGCCGGAAGGATCCGGCCGGGGCGTCGGTGACGACAGCGTACTTTCAAAGATGCGTTCTCTAGGCGGACTTCTCGCCGCGCTCGCTGCTGCGACGGCGTGACGGCTGACGCGCCACGATCGTCGGGTTCACGTTCTCGCGGACGGTCTGCTCGGTGATGACGACCTTCGCGACGTCGTCGCGGCTGGGGATGTCGTACATGACCGGCTGCAGGACCTCTTCCATGATCGCGCGCAGGCCACGGGCGCCGGTGCCGCGGAGCACGGCCTGGTCGGCGATGGCCTCGAGCGCGGTCTTGGTGAACTCCAGCTCGACGTTGTCCATCTCGAAGAGCTTCTTGTACTGCTTCACCAGCGCGTTGCGCGGTGTGGTCAGGATGCTGACCAGCGAGTCCTTGTCGAGGTGGGTCACCGTCGCGACGACCGGGAGGCGGCCGATGAACTCCGGGATCAACCCGAACTTGATCAGGTCCTCCGGCATGGTGTCGGAGAAGATGTCGCTCTCGTCGATCTCGGCTTTGGTGCGGATCTCCGCGCCGAAACCGAGGCCGCGCTTGCCGACCCGCTCGTTGATGATCTTCTCCAGCCCGGCGAACGCGCCTGCCACGATGAACAGCACGTTCGTCGTGTCGATCTGGATGAACTCCTGGTGCGGGTGCTTGCGGCCGCCCTGCGGCGGCACCGACGCGGTGGTGCCCTCGAGGATCTTCAGCAGCGCCTGCTGCACACCCTCGCCGGACACGTCGCGGGTGATCGACGGGTTCTCCGACTTCCGGGCGATCTTGTCGACCTCGTCGATGTAGATGATGCCCGTCTCGGCGCGCTTGACGTCGTAATCCGCCGCCTGGATCAGCTTGAGCAGGATGTTCTCGACGTCCTCGCCCACGTACCCGGCTTCGGTGAGCGCCGTGGCGTCCGCGATCGCGAACGGGACGTTCAGCATCTTCGCGAGGGTCTGGGCCAGATAGGTCTTGCCGCAGCCCGTCGGGCCCAGCATCAGGATGTTGGACTTCGCCAGTTCGACGGTCTCGTCCTTGGAATCCTTGGGCCCGGCCTTGTCGTCGGACTGCACACGCTTGTAGTGGTTGTACACCGCCACGGCCAGCGACCGCTTCGCGTCGTCCTGGCCGATGATGTACTGCTCGAGGAACTCGTGGATCTCGGCGGGTTTGGGCAGCTCGTCGAGCTTGACCTCACCGGCCTCGGCCAGTTCCTCTTCGATGATCTCGTTGCAGAGATCGATGCACTCATCGCAGATGTAGACCCCGGGGCCGGCAATGAGCTTCTTCACCTGCTTTTGGCTCTTGCCGCAGAAAGAACATTTCAGCAGGTCGCCGCCGTCACCGATCCGTGCCATGGCCGTTGACCTCGTCCCCTCCGGCGCGATATGCGCCTGACTGTCTTACCGCCCCGGTCACGGATGACCGCTCGGAGCCTCACACACTGCCACTGACGGTACCCGCCCGATGCCGTCGGCGGGAGAACCAACGCCACATCTGAGCACGCCAGAAGCTGACCATAGACCAGGGATCCGGTGCGTGTCGTCTCCCGACACGCACCGGTCCCCTCCCGCGATCAGCTGCTCGAAGCCTTGCGGTACTCGAGCACCTCGTCGACGATCCCGTACGCCTTGGCCTCGTCGGCCGTCAGGATCTTGTCGCGCTCGATGTCCTTCTTGACCTCGTCGGCGTCCTTGTTCGTGTGCTTCGCCAGGATGACCTCCATCTGGCGCCGCACCCGCTGGATCTCGTTGGCCTGGATCTCCAGGTCCGACACCTGGCCGTACGTGCCCTCGGTGGCGGGCTGGTGGATCAGCACACGCGAGTTCGGCAGGGTGAACCGCTTGCCGGGGGTACCGGCGGCCAGCAGCACCGCGGCGGCCGAAGCGGCCTGGCCGATGCACATGGTGACGATGTCGGGGCGGACGTACTGCATCGTGTCGTAGATCGCCATCAGCGCGGTGAAGGAGCCACCGGGCGAGTTGATCAGGATCATGATGTCGCGGTCCGGGTCCTCGTGCTCGAGGTGCAGCAGCTGGACCATGACGTCGTTCGCCGACGCGTCGTCGATCTGCACGCCGAGCATGATCTGGCGCTCTTCGTACAGCTTGTTGTACGGGTTCGATTCCTTGATGCCGTAGCTCGTGCGCTCGACGTACGAGGGCAGGACGTACCGCGACTGCGGCAGCTGGAGCCGCGACTGCATCCCGGGCACCTGCGACCCGTTCGGAAGCTGGAAGTCGTTCATTGAAATTCTCCTGTGTGCCGGGCGCGGATCAGCTGTTGGGAAGCGGGTTCTCACGAGTGAGGACCTGGTCCACGAAGCCGTAGTCCTTCGCCTCCTGCGCGGTGAACCAGCGGTCGCGGTCACCGTCCTTGACGATCTGCTCGACCGTCTGGCCGGTCTGCTCGGCGGTGATCCGGGCCAGCTCCTGCTTCCACTTGCCGAACACCTCGGCCTGGATGGCGATGTCGGAGGCCGTACCGCCGACCCCCGCGGAGGGCTGGTGCATGAGGATGCGCGCGTGCTGCAGCGCGTACCGCTTGCCGGGCGTGCCGGAGGAGAGCAGGAACTGCCCCATCGACGCGGCCAGGCCCATCGCGTAGGTCGCGACGTCCGGGCGGATCAGCTGCATGGTGTCGTAGATCGCGAAACCCGCGGTGACCGAGCCACCGGGCGAGTTGATGTAGAAGCGGATGTCCGACTCGGAGTCGTCTGCGTCGAGCAGCAACAACTGGGCGGTGATCCGGTTGGCGACCTCGTCGTTGACCTCGGAGCCGAGGACGACGATGCGCTCCTGGAGCAACCGCTCGAAGACCGAGTCGGTGAGGTTGAGCCCTGCGGTACCGGTCCGCGCCTGGGGCGTGTGCTGCGTCACGTCATGCCTGCCTTTTCGCCGACGGCGGCGGGTGGAACCTTCGCCGCCGCGTATGTCCAGATGCTTGAGATCTTGCAACCGACCCTAACGAACTTGGGCGGTGCAGAATGCCTGACACCGCCCAAGTTCGCTTACAGCTTTACGGTCCGTTTCGGACGGACCGGATATTCCCTACTCGGCCGCAGTCTTCGCGGGTTCCTCGGTGACCTGCGTCTCCTCGGTTGCGGGACCGAAGAGCTCTTCGAGGTCGACCGTGGCGCCGGAAGCGTCGGTCACGGTGGTCTTGCGGACCACCGAGGCCAGCGCCTTGCCGCGACGGACGTCGGCGTAGATCGCGGTCAGCTGGCCGGACTGCTGCGCCCGCTGGACGTACTCGTCCGGGCTGACGCCGAAGCGCTGCGCCTGGTAGATGATCCGTTCGGTGAGCTCGCCGTCGTTGACCGACGTCTGCTCGGCGTCGGCGATGCTGTCCAGCAGCAGCTGCGTGCGGACCGCCTTCTCCGACTCCTCGCGGACCTCGGTGTCGAACTCCTCGATCGTGCGGCCTTCGGCCTCGAGCGCCTTCGCGAACTGCGCCTCGTCGTGGTCGAAGGGGTGGATCGCGTCGTGCTTGCGGTTCTCGATCTCGGCCTCGAGGACCTTCTCCGGGATCGCGACCTCGGTGCGCTCGAGCAGCTCCTCGAGGACCTTGTCGCGGGCCTGGACGCCCTGCTGCATCTTCTTGACGCGGCCGAGCCGCTCGCGAAGGTCGGCCTTCAGCTCGTCGATCGTGTCGAACTCGCTCGCCATCTGGGCGAACTCGTCGTCCGCCTCGGGCAGCTCGCGCTGCTTGATGGTCTGCACGGTGACGGTGACGTCGGCGTCCTTGCCGGTGTGCTCGCCGGCGACCAGCTTCGTGGTGAAGGTCTTGGTCTCGCCGGCGTTCGCGCCGATGATCGCCTCGTCGATGCCGTCGACGAGCTGGCCGGAGCCGATCTCGTAGGACAGGCCGGTGGTCGAGGCCTCCTCGACCTCCTGACCGTCGACGGTGGCCGCGAGGTCGATCGAGACGAAGTCGCCGTTCTCGGCCGGGCGGTCGACACCGGTGAGCGTGCCGAACCGGGCGCGCAGCTCGTCGAGCTGCTCGTCGACCTCCGCGTCGGTCAGTTCGACGTCGTCGACGCTGACCGAGAAGCCCTCGAGGTCGGGCAGCGAGATCTCCGGGCGGATGTCGACTTCGGCGGTGAACTCGAGGACCTCACGGTCCTCCAGCTTGGTCACCTCGAACTCGGGCTGGCCCAGCGTGCGGACCTCGCCCGCGCGCACGGCTTCCATGTACTTGGCCGGAATGACCTCGTTGACGACCTCGTCGAGCACCGGGGCTCGCCCGATCCGGCTTTCCAGCACGCGAGCCGGCGCCTTGCCCGGACGGAAGCCGGGGATGCGCACCTGCTGGGCGATCTTGCGGTAGGCGCGGTCGAAGTTCGGCTTGAGCTCGTCGAACGGCACCTCGACATTGATCTTGACTCGCGTCGGGCTGAGCTGCTCGACGGTGCTCTTCAACGTATTCTCCTCGAGCGGTAAACGATGTGTTTGAGCATCCGCATGTCGTCGACGGCGGATGTGCCCTGGTCACCTTGCAGACCGGGCCGACCGAGTCTAGGCCGTGTCCTGTGGGTCTGTTCGATGGGGTTCGTGATCCAGGTGGTTCCCGGCGGTGCGGGCGGATCGGCCTCGTACCGGGTCGTACTCGGCCGCGTCCGCCCGTGCCGTGTCGCTCGCCGGTCCGTTCCCGGGGCCATCACCACCGCCTCGTGCTCGGTCACCATGCCCAGCAGAGCTTTCGGGGCGTGTCCGGCGAACCACCCACCGACCACCCGATCGGACCAGTTTTCGGTTCTTCTCTGTTACGAACCGACCCTTTCCTGGACACGGATGCGTGCCACGCTTCACCATCGGGCGCCATGACGAGGCGTTTCGGCGATCGGATGAAGTTTACAAACCAATACTAATTGTCTACGGTGTGACAGCTTGTCCCGGTAGCATCGACCGAGGGGAACGATCGATGACCGTCGCCGTAACCCGGTCCGAGGACACGGGGGAATCACCCGAGAGAAGACTGAGACGCGGCGTGCCCAACCCGCGTCTTCCGCTGCCGGTGGTCTCGGTGCCGACAGTGTTGTTGTTCATCGGCGGCGCCATGGTCTGGACGGGCGCCACCTGGCTGGTCGTCAACGAGACCGGGCCGCTCTGGGTGACCATTCCCCTGCACGCGCTCGTCACCTTCACCATGTTCACCGTGCTGCACGAGTCGACGCACCACGCGGCCGGGCAGCTCACCTGGGTCAACGAACTGCTCGGCAGGCTCGCGATGCCGTTCGTGGCGGCCTACGGCTCCTTCCCCCTGGTGCGGTACATCCATCTGGAGCACCACCGCAACACCAACGAGGACGCCCACACCGATCCCGACGCCTGGACCGCGCACGGCCCCTGGTGGCAGTTGCCGCTGCGCTGGCTGACCATCGACTTCTGGTACGCCCGCTTCTACGTGGCGCGGCAGCGCACGCGGCCGCCGTCGGAGCGGGCCGAGACCGCGGCCGTGGTCACGCTGAGCCTCGCCGCGTTCGCCTGGCTGACCGTGAGCGGTCACGGCTGGGAACTGCTGATGGTCTACCTGATCCCGCAACGCGTCGGACTGGCCGTGCTGGCCTGGTGGTTCGACTGGCTGCCGCATCACGACCTCGGCGCGCGGCGGCAGAACCGGTTCGGCGCCACGCGCGTCCGCGTCGGGCTCGAATGGCTGATGACACCGATCATGCTGTGCCAGAACTACCACCTGGTGCACCATCTCCACCCGGCGATCCCGTTCTACCGGTACCTGCGCACGTGGCGGGACAACCGCGACGCGTACCTCGCCAGGGACGTCCCGATCGCGACCCCGTGGGGCCGCGATCTGACGTCGTCGGAGTATCGCGAATGGCGTCAGCTCACCGGCTCGTTCGACGAGGAACCGCCCGCACCGCAGCCCCGGCGGCCGAGCCGGTTCCATTCGCTGCGGGTCGCCGAGGTCCGGCCGTTGTGCGAGGGCGCCGTCACCGTGACGTTCGACGTCCCGGAACGGCTGCGGGAGACCTTCCGGTTCACCCCCGGCCAGCACCTCGTCATCCGCGCGGAGGTCGACGGCGAAGAGGTGCGGCGCGCCTACTCGATCTGCTCGACGCCGGACTCCGGTGTGCTGCGGATCGCGATCAAGCATCAGCTCGGCGGCGCGTTTTCGACGTTCGCCAACACGGAACTCGCGGCGGGCGACGCGCTGGACGTCCTGCCCCCGGACGGCGAGTTCACGCTGACCCCGGCGCGGAGTCGCGCGGGCCGGTACGTCGCGCTCGCCGCGGGCAGCGGGATCACGCCGATCCTGTCGATCCTGACCGCGACCTTGCAGGACGAGCCGAACAGCAAGGCGACCCTGCTCTACATCAACACCTCCGGCGCCAGCACGATGTTCGCCGACGAACTCGGTGCCCTCGCCGCGCGGCTGGGCGGGCGGCTGCACGTCGTGCACTACCGCACCGACGAACGCGACCCGGACCTGCGCGCGCAACGACTCGAGAGGCCGTTCGACATCGTGGGCGAGGCGCTCGCCATCTCGCACGAGCGCTACCAGCGCGGCCGCCTGGACGGCACCCGTCTCCGCGCGCTGCTGCAGTCGCGGCTGCACCCGGCGAAGGTGGACGAGTGGTTCCTGTGCGGCCCGCGCGACCTCGTCGACATGGCCCGCCGGACCCTCGCGGACCGGGACGTGCCCGAGGAGAACGTCCATTTCGAGCTGTTCCAGGGCGCGCTTCCCGTCCGCCCCTCACGGCGGCCGGGCCCGACGCTGACGGTGACCGCGGGCGGGAAGACCGCCGAAATCCCCGCGACGGTGGGCGAAACCGTGCTCAGCGCCGCGCTCCGGCACGGCGTCGACGCGCCGTACGCGTGCATCGGCGGGGCCTGCGGCACCTGCCGGGCGACGGTGGTGCGGGGCAGCGCGCGGATGGACGTGCACTACGCGCTCGGGGACGACGAGGTCGCGGCGGGGCGGATCCTGACCTGCCGGGCGGTGGCCACCTCTCCCGAGCTGGGCGTGGACTACGACCGCTGACGCTTCCCAGCGACGCCGGAGGGTAGTGAAGGCCTCCTTCACTACCCTCAGGGTAGGCAAGGAGGCCTTCACGGACCGGCCTCCACCACAGAAGCACACAGCGGGCTCACAGGCGGGACACAACGCGCGCATACGACCGCGGCGCACGCTCGGCTCATGGCAACCGGCTCGGCCCCGTCCACCGGCCCGCGCCGGTGGCCCCGGCCCGGGCGGCTTTCCCTGCGCGCCAAGCTGACCGGCTCGATGGTGCTGCTGCTCACCTTCGTCTGCCTGGTGATCGGCGTCGCCGGCGAGATCGCCTTGCGGTCGTTCCTCACCCGCCAGATCGACGATCAGCTCTCGGCCGCGTCGGCCCGCGCCCACGACTTCGCGAGACGGTCACCGGAGGACGGCCTCGGTCCCGATCCGCTCAACGCGCCGGGCCAGGCCTCCGGGACGCTCAGCGTGCGCTTGTCCGGTGACCGGGTGTTGTACGCGGGAGTCCTTACCGTGCAAGGACTTCCCCAGGGCCTCTCGGCCGAGCAGGAGTCCGGCCTGTTCATGATCCCGGCGGACCGGCCACCACTGACACTGACGCTCGGCGGCCTGGGCGACTACCGCGTGCAAGCCGTCTCGATCCCGGGTGGCGTGGTCGTCACCGGGCTCCCGCTCGCGCCGATGCAGGACACCTTGACCACCGTCCGGTGGATCCTGTTCGGGGTCGCGGCGGCGGGGGTCGCCGGCGCCGGGTTCCTCGGCGCGTTCGCGGTCCGGCGCACGCTGCGGCCGCTCGACCGGGTCGCGGCGACCGCGGGCCGGGTGTCGGCCATGCGGCTCGACCGCGGACAGGTAGCGCTTTCCGTGCGGGTGCCCGAGATCGACACCGATCCGCGGACCGAGGTGGGCCAGGTCGGTTCGGCGCTGAACCTCATGCTCGGGCATATCGCGCGGGCGCTGGAAGCACGGCACGCCAGCGAGACCCGGGTCCGCCGGTTCGTCGCCGACGCGAGCCACGAGCTTCGCACCCCGCTCGCGGCGATCCGCGGGTACGCCGAACTCGCCGGCCGCGGCAGCGCGCTGGCGCCGCCGGAGGTCGCTCACTCGATGTCCCGGATCCAGTCCGAGGCCGCGCGGATGACGACCCTGGTCGAGGATCTCCTGCTCCTGGCGAGACTCGACGCGGGACGGCCACTCGAAGCGGGCGAACTCGACCTGACCCGGCTGGCCGCGGACGCGGTCGGCGACGCGTATGTCGCAGGCCCGGAGCACCGCTGGGAACTGCGGCTCCCGCCGGGCCCGGTGCTCGTCCGCGGTGACGTCCAGCGTCTGCATCAGGTACTGGCGAACCTGCTGTCCAACGCGCGCACGCACACCCCGCCGGGCACCACGGTGATCACCGCGCTGACCCGCTCGCCCGGCGGGGCCGCGGTGCTGACCGTCACCGACGACGGCCCCGGTATCGCGCCCGAACTCCTGCCGAGCGTGTTCGAGCGGTTCGCCCGCGGCGACTCCTCCCGGTCCCGGACCGCGGGCAGCACCGGGCTCGGGATGGCGATCGCGTCGGCCATCGTCGTGGCCCATCACGGCACGATCGAGGTGCACAGCCGTCCGGGACGCACCGAGTTCGCCGTCCGGCTGCCGGTGATCGGCTCCTCACAGCGGGTGCACAGCTTCGGCACAACCACGCCCCAGGTCGGCCCCCGACGCTGACGCCATGACCCTCCTCGCCTCCCGCGACGAAGCCGATCGAACCGCTCACCCCGCCCGGGACAAACCGGCCGATCCGCGCTGGGTCCGGCCGTCCGTGGCCGCGCTTCTGCTCGCGACCGCCGTCCTGTATCTCTGGAACCTCGGGGAATCCGGCTGGGCCAACGCCTTCTACTCCGCGGCCGCGCAGGCCGGTTCGGCGAGCTGGAAGGCGTTGTTCTTCGGTTCCAGCGACGCCGCGAACGCGATCACGGTCGACAAGACACCGGCCGCGTTGTGGGTGATGAGCCTTTCCGCGCGCCTGTTCGGCGTCGATTCCTGGAGCGTCCTGGTGCCGCAGGCGTTGATGGGCGTCGGTTCGGTGGCGTTGCTGTTCGCCGCGGTGCGCCGGACTTCCGGTCCGGCGGCGGGTCTGCTGGCGGGTACCGTCCTCGCGCTCACCCCGGCCGCCGCGCTGATGTTCCGGTTCAACAATCCCGACGCGCTGCTCGTCCTGCTCCTGACCGCGGGCGCCTACTGTGTCGTCCGCGCGCTGGAGAAGGCGAGCCCGCGCTGGCTGGCGCTGGCCGGGGTCGCCATCGGTTTCGGCTTCCTCGCCAAGATGCTGCAGGCGTTCCTGGTACTGCCCGCGTTCGCGCTCGCCTACCTGATCGCCGCGCCGGCGCCGGTGGGCCGCCGCCTGCTGCACCTGCTCGGCGCTTTGAGCTCAACCCTCTTGTCAACCGGCTGGTACCTCGCCGTCGTCGCGCTGTGGCCCGCCGCCGACCGGCCGTACATCGGCGGCTCGCAGGAGAACAGCCTGTGGGAGCTGGCTTTCGGCTACAACGGGCTCGGTCGCATCACCGGCGACGAGGTCGGCAGTGTCGGCGGAAGCCCCAACGGCGGCTGGGGCGGCACGGGCTGGGACCGGTTGTTCGGCAGCGAGATGGCGGGCGGGATCGCGTGGCTGCTTCCGGCCGCCGTCGTCGCGCTGGCCGCCGGGCTGTGGTTCACCCGCCGCGCGCCACGCACCGATCGCGGGCGTGCGGCGCTGATCGTCTGGGGTGGCTGGTTCCTGGTGACCGCCGTGGTGTTCAGCTATATGGGCGGCATCATCCACGCGTACTACACGATCGCGCTCGCGCCTGCCGTCGCCGCTCTCGTCGGGATCGCGAGCACCCAGTTGTGGCGCGCGCGAGGGAATCCGGCCGCCGCGGGCACCCTGAGCGCCGGGATCGGCTTGACCGCGTTGACGGCGTACCTCCTGCTGTCACGGCGATCCGAGTGGCTTCCCGGGTTGTCGATCGCGATTCTCGTGTCCGGTCTCCTGTGCGCTCTTCTGGTGTTCTTCGCCTCGCGATTGCCCGACGTGGCAAGGCGACTGGTCGCCGTCGGCGCTCTGGTCACCGTTCTCGCGGGCACCGGCGCGTACACCGTCGCGACGGCCGCCACGCCGCACTCCGGCGCTCTTCCCTCCGCAGGGCCGGAAACGGGCGGGGGTATGCGGATGGGTGGCGCCGGCGGACTGCTCGGGACGAGCCTGCCCGGAGACGACCTCGCCGCCCTGATCCGGCAGGACAGTGCGAAGTACACCTGGGCGGCGGCGACCGTGGGCTCCAACAACGCGGCGGGCTATCAGCTCGGCAGCGGCGCGCCGGTGATGGCCGTCGGCGGGTTCAACGGCACGGATCCGGCTCCGACACTGGAACAGTTCCAGCACTACGTCCGAAGTGGACGGATCCACTACTTCCTCGGCGAAGGCATGATGATGCGCGGGGAGACCGGCAGCGACGCCGCCGAGCGGATCGCCGCCTGGGTCGCGGACACCTACACACCGGCCACTGTGGACGGTGTCACCGTCTACGACCTGAGCCGGTGAATCCCGTGACAGGACACAGCGACCGCACAGCTCGGGCACAAGGCGACCTCAGCGCGACGACCGAGATTGACACCATGACAACCGCGATCCTCTCCGGCGCCGACTCCGGCCGCCGCCCCGCCATCGCCTCGGCCGGCTCCCCCGTCCTCGACGTCGTCATCCCCGTCTACAACGAGGAGACCGACCTCGAACCGTGTGTCCGGCGGCTGCGCGCGCATCTCGTGGAACAGTTCCCGTACCCGTTCCGGATCACCGTCGCGGACAACGCCAGCACCGACGGCACCCTGCGGGTCGCCGAACGGCTGAGCCGCGAGTTCGACGACGTCGAAGTCCGCCACCTCGAAGAGAAAGGCCGCGGCCGGGCACTGCGCTCGGTCTGGTCCGCTTCGGACGCTCCGGTGCTCGCCTACATGGACGTCGACCTCTCGACCGATCTGGCCGCGCTCGGCCCCCTCGTCGCGCCGCTGCTCTCCGGACATTCCGACCTCGCCATCGGTAGCAGGCTCGCCCGCGGCGCGCGGGTGGTGCGCGGACCGAAGCGGGAGTTCATTTCCCGCTGCTACAACCTGATCCTGCGCGGCACGCTCGCGGCGAGGTTCAGCGACGCGCAATGCGGATTCAAGGCGATCCGCGCCGACGTCGCCGAACGGCTGCTCCCCCATATCCGGGACACCGGCTGGTTCTTCGACACCGAACTGCTCGTGCTGGCGCAGAAAGCCGGGCTGCGGATCCACGAGGTCCCCGTCGACTGGGTGGACGATCCGGACTCGTCGGTGAACATCATCGCCACCGCGACCGCCGATCTCAAAGGGATCGCACGGCTGACCAAGGCGACGATGACCGGGCAGATCCCGATCAGCGGCCTTCGCGAGCAGCTGGGCCGCGCGCCGATCCAGGTGCGGGCGCCGGGCGTGGCACCCAGCCTGGTGCGGCAACTGGTGCGGTTCGCCGCCGTCGGCGTCGCCAGCACCATCGCCTATCTCGTGCTGTTCCTGCTGCTGCGGACGTTCACCGGCGCGCAGGCCGCGAACCTCGTCGCGCTGCTGGTGACGGCGATCGGCAACACAGCGCTCAACCGGCGCCTGACCTTCGGCATCCGCGGCCGGGAAGGCGCCGGGCTGCACCAGTTCCAGGGCCTCATCGTGTTCGGCCTCGGGCTCGCGCTCACCAGTGGTGCGCTGGCGCTGCTGCACACGATGACGGCCCCCGGCCTGCCGCTCGAGATCACCGCGCTCGTGCTCGCGAACCTCGCGGCCACCGTCCTGCGCTTCCTGCTGCTGCGCGGCTGGGTGTTCCGCCGCCCCGCCACCGAGATGGAGAGCTGACCCATGACCACCGCACTCGCTTCCCGGGCGGAACCCGGCCACGCCGAGGAAAACGCCACGAAGCCGCCCGGCCGGTGGGTTCGGCCGGCCGTCTTCGGGCTGCTCGCCGCCACCGCACTGCTGTACTTCTGGAACCTGACCGCCTCCGGCTACGGCAACTCGTTCTACGCCGCGGCGGTGCAGTCCGGCACGCAGGACTGGAAAGCCTGGCTGTTCGGCTCACTCGACGCCGGGAACGTGCTCACCGTCGACAAGCCGCCGGCCGCGCTCTGGGTGACGACGGCGTTCGCCCGGCTCTTCGGTTTTTCCAGTTTCACCGTGCTGGCCCCGCAAGCGCTGATGGGGGTCGCCTCGGTCGGCCTGCTGTACCTGACAGTGAAGCGAACCTCAGGACCCGTCGCCGGCCTGTTCGCCGGGGCGGCGTTCGCCGTCACCCCGGTCGCCGCGCTCATGTTCAAGTTCAACAACCCCGACGCGCTGCTGACGCTGCTGCTGATCGCCGGCGGGTACTGCACGATCCGCGCGATCGAAAAGGCGAGCCCGCGCTGGCTGGCCTTCGCCGGCGTCGCCGTCGGGTTCGGCTTCCTGACCAAGATGATGCAGGCGTTCCTGGTGCTGCCCGCGTTCGGCCTCGCCTACCTGATCGCGGCGCCGACCACGCCGGTAAAACGCTTGCTTCACTTGCTCGGAGCTTGGGGCTCGACCGTCCTGTCAGCCGGCTGGTTCATCGCGCTGGTCGATCTGTGGCCGACCGAGTCCCGGCCGTACATCGGAGGTTCGGACGGCGACAGCCTGCTCGAACTGGCCTTGGGCTACAACGGCCTCGGCCGGATCTTCGGCATGGGCGGCGGCGTGATGGTCGGCGGCCCGAACGGGGCTGTGAGCGGCTCGGCCGGTGGGAACGTCGGCTTCGGCGGCGAGAGCGGCCTGACCCGGATGTTCGGCGCGAGCTTCGGCGGCGAGGTGTCGTGGCTGCTGCCCGCCGCGCTCATCGGGCTGGTCGCGGGGCTGTGGTTCACCCGGCGGGCCGCCGTCACCGACCGGACGAGGGCCGCGCTGATCCTGTGGGGCGGCTGGATGCTCGTCACCTCGCTGGTGTTCAGCTTCATGAGCGGCATCGTGCACCCGTACTACGCCGTCGCGCTGGCGCCGTCGATCGCCGCCGTGGTGGCGATCTCCGGGACCTCGCTGTGGCGCGGCCGGGCGTATCTCACGCCGCGGGTGTTCCTGTCGCTGATGATCGCGGCCAGCGCCGTCTGGGCGTACATCCTCCTGGACCGCAACGCCGGCTGGCTGCCCGCGCTGCGCTGGATCATCGCCGGGCTCGGCCTGCTGACCGCGACCATCGTGCTGGTGGGTATCCCGCCCGCGCGCCGACTCGTCGCCGTCGTCGCGACGGCCGCCGTACTGACCGTCGGCCTCGGCACCACCGCGTTCGGCGTCGAAACCGCTTCGCAGGCGCACTCCGGCTCGATCCCGATCTCCGGCCCGGCCACCGGTGGCGAGCGCGGAATGGGCATGGAAGAGGGGTCCTCGGCGGAGATCGGGGCCGTTCTCGCCGCCACCACGACGAAATGGGCGGCCGCGACGTCGAGTTCGCAGTCCGCGGCGAACCTCGAACTCGCGAGCGGGAAGTCGGTGATCGGCATCGGCGGCTGGAGCGGCAGGGATCCGGCTCCGACACTGGCGGAATTCCAGCAGTACGTGGCGAACGGTGACATCACCTACTACGTCGAGGGCGGCCGCGGCGGTGGGCCGGGTGGGGGCTCGAACGAGATCTCCGAATGGGTCGCCGAGAACTTCACCGCCACCACGATCGGCGAGCAGACGGTGTACCACCTGCTTTCCTGAAAATGCGTCGACAAAGGTTGGGGCGCACGGGAATCCTGGACGGCGTGAATCGGCCGTACCGCTGGGATCTCGTGCGCCCCGACCAGCTCGGGACGCTACTGGAGCGCGCCGGAAAGCCGACGCTGTGGTTTCTGGACGAGCTGATCGAATGCGCCGCGAAGGTGATCGCCCGCGCCGGTGACGCGGATCTGTACTTCGTCGGGCGCTCCGCGGACAGCGTGCACGACCTGCTGAGCGGAACCCCTTGGCGGGAAAGGATCCACCAGTTGCCGCTGTCGTTCGCGGGCACCTGGGACGGCCTGCCGGAGTCCGATGTGGACACCCTTCGCGGATATCTCGCCTCGGCGGGCCTGAGCCCGCACGACCTGGCGCGCGGACGGCCGAAGGTGTTCGTCGACCTCGTCTACACAGGACAGACGTTCACCGGGCTCTACGGACTGCTGCGAAGGTGGATCGACGATGAACGCGAGGCCTGGAGCATCATCCGCGGGCGGCTCCGGTTCCTCGGGATCACCATCCGCGAGGACACGAGCCCGTCGGCCTTCCGCTGGCAGCGGCAGTTCACCTGGCCCGCCGACCTGCCCGCGCACGCCGTGCGGAACATCTCGCTCGACGAGCCGGTCTGGCTCTACTTCGGGAACACCCAGCCCAAGCTCACGGCGTCGTTCCCGCGGCCGCGCTGGTCGGACGAGAACGGCCGCGCGCCGGAGCATTCGGAAAAGCGGCTGCGGGGGCTGGCCGAGGCGGTCGCGATCGTCGAGGCGGGGCGCTCGAAGGCGGGGCGGGACCTGCTGGTGCGGCATCTGCGGAAGGAACCGGCGATGGCGGAGAGCTGGCTGCGGACGCTGATCACGCGACTGCGCTGATCTGGCCACGTGACTCGCGTGCTTGGAGGCGTAACTCGCGTGATCAGACGCCGTGCACCCGAGTTACGCCGCCAAGCACGCGAGTTACGGGTTTCGTCCCGGCGAAGGGGCCCGGCCGCACACGACGCGTGACCGACAGCCGCCCGACACCGAACCCTCAGGTCGTCCACAGGAAACAGGCGGATCCTGGAAGTGGGCAGGGAATCACCCAGGGGTGAGGAGAAGACCATGAGGGAGCTTCCACACTGGCACACGGCGAGCGCGCGGGGGCCGCGCGAGCACAACGCGGACGCCGTCGCGGCGTACGCGGCCCCGGGCGGCAGGGGGATGGTGTTCGCGCTGGCCGATGGAGTCGGAGATCACCCGAACGCGGCACGCGCGGCCCGGACGGCGGCCTCAGCGGCGGCAAGGACACCGGTCGACCAGGGGGCGGCCGGGGCCGTTCTCGCAGCTCAGCGGGCTGTGCTCGCCCTCGGCGAGACCGGTGACTGCGTCCTCGTCGTGGCCGTGCGGACCGACGAGGGGTATGGCATCGCGTGGGTCGGGGACGCACGGGCGTACGCTTGGGACGGTTACACCGTGCGGCAGGTGACGAAGGACCATACGCTCGCGCAGTACTTCCGCGACCACGGACAACCCGTGACACCGCGGATGGAACACGTCGTCACCACCAGCGTCCGCACGGCCGGTGCGCACGAGATCGGCACGGCCAGCGTCACGACCGGCGGACTTCTGCTCACCAGCGACGGTGTGCACAAGACGCTCAGCGGCCCGACCATGCTCGACATCCTCGGGATGCCGGACAGGGCGGCCACCGAGCTGGTGCGGACGGCGGTCTCGCTCGGTGGCTCCGACAACGCCACCGCGCTCGTGGTGGATCCGCCCGGCGCGGAGGTCACCACGGAAAAGTTTCGCGTCGCGGCCTGAACCGGGCGGTCAGGCCGCGACGCGATCCCGTTTGAGCTGCCGGTACTCACGCAGGACCAGCACGACGATCACCACGTCGAGGGCGGCGAAGAACGGAAGCGCGAGTGAGTGCGTGTGGATCGCGCGGAAGATCTCGTAGACCACGAACGCCGAGAGCACCACGGCGGCGACGGGGTACGCCCGCATCACCTTCTTCGCCAGCGCCCAGACCAGGCCGAGTTTGATGAGCCCGTGCGCCACGAGGTACACGACGGCGAACGTCCGGCCTTCGGCGAAGTGACCGGCGGCGAGTTCGAGGTGCCGGGCCAGCGTCCCTTCGGGGTCGCCGAGCAGATCCCGGGTGACGACGGCGTGCGCGAAACCGGAGATGACCGACGCCGGCACGATCAACAGGATCAGCCCGCCCACCAGCTGTAACGCGCCGTCGAGCCCCTTCAGGGTGATGGCGATCCGGAACAGCTTCTCGGTGCTCATGTCACCTCACCCTGCCGCACCCCGCCGCCGCGCGCAGCCGCCGTCACCGGAACAGGCGGTCCCGGCAGGTCGGGCACCGCTCGTGGCGGGCGGTCCGCCCGGAGAGGTCCCTGCCGTAGAAGGGGAAGCACGGCGCACCGCAGAGGGCGAGATAGATCCGCCCGCAGCGCAGCGGCCGCTCGCCGACCTGGTGGGCCACGACCAGCGCCCGGTGGTGCGCGCCCGCTTCGGGCAGCCAGCCGTTCTCGGGCAGCATCGCGAGCACGTCGGCGTTGACGTCGTCCGAGCGGCGGAGCAGTGCCGTACCCAGTTCGGTGAGCCGTTCCCCGAGATCACGGAGGACGTCGGCGCGCGGCACGTCCTCCTCGACCATCCGGGTGACGAAGCTGATGTCGGTGCTCAAGGAGCCGTGGAGGTCCCGGAGCCGGTCGAGCAGGCGGTGATCCATGCCCTTCCATTAAGACGTTGCGCCCGGGCAAGGAAAGACTCAGGAGGCGTAGGTGACATGGCCGTCCATGACCGTGGCGGTGATCGGGATGTCGCGCAGGCCCGCCGGCGACAGCCGTGCCGGATCCACCGCGGTGACGACCAGATCCGCCACGTCCCCGACGGCCAACCCGGTCCGGCCACCTGACGACGCCGCGAGCGCGGCCTCCAGCGGCATGGCCTGCTCGGGATGCCACGGCGGACGCTCGTCGTCGGTGCGGCTGACCGCCGACGCGATCGCGTCCCAAGGGTCCAGCGGCGCGACCGGCGCGTCCGAGCCGAACTCCAGCGTCACCCCGGAGCGATGCAACGCGCCGTACGGGAAGGCCCGATCGGTCCAGCCGCGCCAGTGCCGGTCGGCGACGTCGCGGTCGTCCGGCTGATGGGCGGGCTGCACACTCGCCACGACTCCCAGCTCGGCGAAACGCGCGACGTCCTCGGCGCGCAGCAGTTGCGCGTGCTCGATACGGCCCGCGCGGCCGACCTTCGCGAAGGCGTCGAGCGCGATCTTGTTGGCGTGGTCGCCGATCGCGTGCACCGCGGGCGAAAGGCCGTGCTCGGATGCCTTGCGCATCAACGATTCCAGCTCCTCGGGCGGCAGTTCGAGCAGTCCGTGGGACTCGGTTTCGGCGTAGTGACCCACGCAGTACGCGGTGCGCGTGTTCAGCGAACCGTCGACGAACAGCTTGAACGGGCCGACCGTGAGCAGCCCGCCGCTGTCCTCCAGGACGTCCCCGGACCGGTGGCCGCGTTCGATGGCGGTGTCGAGCAGGTACTTCGCGATCACGCAGGAAACCCGGACCGGCAGGGGTTTCCGTGCCAGCCGTCGCCGCCAGTCGGTGACCGTGTCGGCGTATTCGTAGTCGACGATCCTGGTGACACCGCGGGCGGCCGCCGCGTCGAGGGCGTCGGCCACCCAGCCGTCGATGACGTCCTCGGGAGCGATCGGGAGTTCGGCCGTCGCGCTCATGCAATCGTTCTCCAGCAGCACCCCGGTCGGATGCTCGCGGCCGATGAGCTTCAGCGCGGCCGGGCTGAGCCACAACGTGTGGAGGTCGGCGCTGAACAGCGCGACCGGATGCCCTGGCAAGGCCTTCCGCAGCAGATCCTTGTGCGGGGCGTCGGGCCAGAGACCGTCGCGGAACCCGGCACCGAGCACGAGCTCGCCGGGCGGCGCGGGATGCGCCAGCAGATGGGCGAGCACGAGATCGACCGCGTGCGCCGCGGAGGTCGCCTCCCCCAGCGGGATCCGGCGGCGCGCGGCCGACCACTGGGCGGTGTGCACATGCGCGTCGACCAGACCGGGCAGCAGGGTGCCGCCGTGCCCGTCCAGGATCTCCGACGCCTCACCCGCCTGCCCCGGGCCCGCGATGGCCGCGATCCGGCCGCCCTCGATCCGCACGTCCGACAGGGAACCCGCCAAGCCGACCCGGACCCGGCGCAAGAGAAGATCGTCCACGCCCTCACCTTGCCAGCCCGCCCGCGTTTAGTCCTCTGGATGCGCTCCTTGCGCACGCCCCCGACCGCGTTTCGTCCTCTGAACGCGGTGGTTCGCGATGCCAACTACCGCATTCAGAGGACGAAATGCGCGGGATCAGGAGCGGGCGAAGGTGAGCTTTCCGAGCGCGGCGACCAAAGGCGCGAGTTCGGGGAGTTCTTCGGCGGCGGCGAGCGCCTCGGTGAGGACGGTGTCGTGCGTCGGCCGTGCGGCCGCGAGCAGCTCCTGCCCCGCCGGAGTGACCTCCGTGTAGATCCCCCGCCGGTCGTCCGGGCACAGGTACCGCTGCAGCAGCCCCCGGTCCTCCAGCCGCGACACCAGCCGGGTCGTCGCCGACTGGCTGAGCACGACGGCGTTCGACAGCTGGTTCATCCGCAGGTGGAAACCGTCCTGACGGGCGAGCACGTCCAGCACGGTGTACTCGCTGACGGACAGCGAGTGCTGCTGCGCCAGCGCGCGCTCCAGCGCGTCCTCGATCCGCGCGTGCAGTGCGGCCAGAGTCCGCCAGCCCTGCGCGCGTGCCTCCACGGCGTCGTCGGCCAGTGACACGGTTCACCTCTTCCCCGGTTGCCCGAGCTTCGTTGCGTCATGCATCATCAAGCGTGTGCAATATACGGCGCGTGCAACTATTTCAGACGCCCGTAGTTGCCAACGCCAGACAACACCACTCTACGGGAAGAAGTGAGCCTCCAATGCCTGCCGCTCTGCTCGCACTGGCGATCAGTGCCTTCGGTATCGGCACCACCGAGTTCGTGATCATGGGCCTGCTGCCCGAGGTCGCGGGCGACTTCGGCGTGTCCATCCCCTCCGCCGGGCTGCTGATCTCCGGATACGCGCTGGGCGTCGTGGTCGGCGCCCCGCTGCTGACCGCGCTCGCGTCGCGGGTGCCGCGTAAGACGGTGCTGGTCGGCCTGATGGTCCTGTTCATCGCCGGCAACGTCGTTTCCGCGCTGGCCCCCACCTACGGCCTGCTGATGACCGGCCGCGTGGTCGCCGCGCTCTCGCACGGCGCGTTCTTCGGTGTCGGCGCCGTCGTCGCCGCCTCACTGGTCGCGCCGAACAAGCAGGCCGGCGCCATCGCGATGATGTTCACCGGGCTGACCGTCGCCAATGTCCTCGGCGTTCCCGCCGGGACCGCGCTCGGCCAGGCACTGGGCTGGCGTTCGACGTTCTGGGCGGTCAGCGCGCTCGGCGTGATCGGCCTGATCGGGATCCTCGCGCTGGTCCCCGTGCAGGCGACGACGAAGAGCGCCGGACTGCGCAGCGAACTGGCCGTGTTCCGGCGTCCGCAGGTGTGGCTCGCGCTGGCGATGACCGCGCTCGGCTTCGCCGGGGTGTTCGCGTCCTTCACCTACATCGCCCCGATGATGACCGAGGTCGCCGGCTTCTCCCCCGGCGCGGTGACCTGGCTGCTGGTGCTGTTCGGCGGTGGCCTGTTCGTCGGCAACCTGCTCGGCGGCAAGGCGGCCGACCGGTCGCTGATGCCCAGCCTGTATGTCATCCTCGCCGTGCTCGCGGCCGTACTGGTCGTGTTCGTCTTCACCGCGCACTCCCAGCTCCCCGCCGCGATCACCATCGCGGTCTTCGGCGCCGCCGGTTTCGCGACCGTCGCGCCGCTGCAGGCACGCGTCATGAACAAGGCCGAAGGCGCGCCCGCGCTGGCTTCGGCGGCCAACATCGCCGCGTTCAACCTCGGCAACGCCGGAGGCGCGTGGCTCGGCGGCAAGGCCATCGACGCCGGACTCGGCTACACCGCGCCCAACTGGATCGGCGCCGCGCTCGCGCTCGCCGGACTGCTGGTCGCGGTCTTCTCGGGCATGCTCGACCACGGGCGGCGAAAGGCTCGTCGCGCCGAACTGGCCCCCGCCGCCTGAACCGGAAACACCCACGAAAGGAACGCAAGTGACCGACATTCCCACCGTCGAGCTCAACAACGGGGTGGAGATGCCGCAGCTCGGGTTCGGCGTCTTCCAGGTGCCGGACGAGGAGACCACCGCCGCGGTCAAGGCCGCGCTGGACGCGGGCTACCGCAGCATCGACACCGCCGCCATCTACGGCAACGAAGCGGGCGTCGGCAAGGCGCTCGCCGAGTCCGGGATCGCCCGCGACGAGCTGTTCATCACCACCAAACTGTGGAACAGCGAACAGGGCTACGACGCCACGCTGAAGGCGTTCGACGCCAGCATGGCCAAGCTGGGCCTCGAGCAGCTGGACCTCTACCTCATCCACTGGCCGACACCGGAGCGCGATCTCTACCGCGACACGTGGAAGGCCTTCGAGAAGCTCTACGCCGACGGCCGGGTGCGCGCGATCGGCGTGTCCAACTTCCAGCCCGCGCACCTCGAACGGCTTCTCGACGCCGGCTCGGTGACCCCGGCGGTCAACCAGGTCGAGGTGCACCCGTACCTGCAGCAGGCCGCGGTGCGCGAATTCGACGCGAAGCACGGCATCGCGACCGAGGCGTGGAGCCCGCTGGCCAAGGGCGGCGACCTGCTCGGCGAGGGCGCGATCACCGCGCTGGCCTCGAAGCACGGCCGCACGCCGGCGCAGATCGTCCTGCGGTGGCACCTTCAGCTCGGCAACGTCGTCATCCCGAAGTCCGTGACACCGTCGCGGATCAAGGAGAACCTCGACGTCTTCGGGTTCACGCTGTCGGAGGAGGACATCGCTTCGCTGTCCGTGCTGGACCGCGGTGAGCGGACCGGGCCGGATCCCGACACCTTCAACGTCGCCTAGCCATAAGGCTCGTGAGTGGTAAGGACGGTTAGAACCGTCCTTACCACTCACGAGGCTCCGGGCTTTCCCAGGTAGCGGGCGTAGCGCTTTGTTTTCGCACGAGCCCGCTGTGTAGCCGGTTACTATTCGGCCGCACAGACGGCACTTGTGCGAAAAGAGGTAACCGGACGATGCAGGCCCGAGGACGCGCCGTCCTCGCGACACTTCTGCTCGTGGCGTTCCCAGTGGTGGTCGTCGCGGTGGGTGTCGCCAGTGTGCTGGCGGGCCTGCGGATCCAGGGCAAGATCGGCACTTATGTCATGCTCGGCGGGCTCGCGATCATGATCGCGCTCGGCTTCGGGCTGCTGAGCGCGCTGCGGGCGCGGCGTCCACCGATCGAGGGGCCGCGGCTGGACCGCGACGCGCATCCCGCGCTGTGGGAGATGATCGACGACCTCGCCGCCCAGGTGAAGACGCGTCCGCCGGACGAGATCGTGCTGATCGGCGAGATCAACGCCGCGGTCAGCGAGGACGCCCGGTTCCTCGGTCTGCGGCCGGGCCGCCGCACGATGCTGATCGGGCTGCCGCTGCTGGCCGCACTGAGCGTGAGCGAACTGCGCGCGGTGCTCGCGCACGAACTCGGCCACTACAGCGGCGGCCACACCCGCCTGCTCGCGCTGACCTACCGCGGCACCCAGACGCTCGCCTTCACCGTCGACAGGCTGGACGGTGGTCCCGCCAGGGCCCTGCTCTCCGCCTACTCGAAGCTGTACCTCCTGGTCGCGCGGTCGGCGAACCGGCGGCAGGAACTGCAGGCCGACGAGGCGTCCGTGCTCGCGGCGGGCAGCCGGACGGCGGCCGCGGCGCTGCGGAAGGTCGCGACGCTGAGCCCGCTGTGGAAGGACTACTCCGAGCGCTATCTCTCGCTCGGCGCGACGGCACGGCGTACTCCCGCCGTGTTGCTGGGGTTCCGGTCGTACCTCAACCACCCCGTCCAGCGGGACTGGGTGACCGAGTACGCCGACGACATCATCGACGGCGAAGAGCTGTCGAAGTACGACAGCCATCCGCCCACGAAGCGACGGATCGCCGCGCTGGCGGGCGTGCCGGACAACCCGGTGAAGCCGGACGCGCGGCCGGGCTGGTCGCTCCTGGGCGCGCCGAAGATCGACGTGCCCGAGGCGGAGCTGGAGGTGCTGGTCCGCGCCGTCGGACCGCGCGCGGACTGGGACGAGGTCGTCAAACGCGCGGGCCGCGCGTCGGTGGCGGAGGGCGCGCGAATGCTGACCTCGGCCGGGATCGAGAGCAGGCTGGCGCCGCGCGGCACGATCGGCGAGGTCGTGCGGGTGCTGCGCGACGGAGACGCCGACGCGCTCGCCAAACCCCTGCGGGCACCGTCCCGCGAGGAGGGCCTCGAACTGCTCACCGAACTGTTCGCCGACACCGTCACCGCCGCGATGATCGACAACGGCGTCGCCGCGCACCGCCTGAACTGGGGCGGCGGCTGGGAACTGTGCCTCGGCGACGGCGAGCCGTTCGACGTCGCCGAACTGGTCGGCCCGGCGGTGCGGAGCCCGCGCGCGGTCGACGAACTGGTCCACAACCTGCAACTGCTGAGCGTGCCTGCCGGGTACTTCTGCAAGCAGGAACCCCAGCCCGAGCCGGATCCCGCCGAAGCACGGATGCTCGGGATGTTCACCGCGCTCAAGGCCAAGCGGAAGCTCTACGACCTGATCGTCTGCGACACCGAAGTGGTGCTGCTGCCGATGGCGCGTTCGGTGCTGATCCGCCGCGGCCTCGCCGGCCTGATCGGGGCGCGCGGCGTGTCGGACCGCAAGCGGATCCGGAAGCTGCGCGAGCGCGGCCTCGACGATCTGCGCGCCGAACCGGGCGCCCGGCGGATCCCGTTCCCGGACATCGTCGCGGGCGGTTTCCCCCGCCGGAAGCTCACCGCGTACCTGACGCTGGAGTTGTCCGACGGCGAGACGCTGGAACTGGCCTTCACCGGCAACACCGAGGACTTCGGGACCGCCCACGACGAACTGACGGCGTTCTTCGGCTCGCTGAGGGCTTGACGCTCCGCGACGTCGTGAGTGGCGATTCGGGTTAGAACACGAATCGCCACTCACGACCGCACGCAGAACAGCACATACAGACACCAAACGGACATCAGATGCCCCGGAAACGTCCTTTATGGACACAAGGCACTGCCGACTCCCATCGACCATGCCGCGAAGGCCTCATTACCACCCGAAGTCGGCGCGCAGGGCCGCCGCATGAGTTACCTGACGGCCCGGCCGCCCCGAATCGCCTAAGGCTTGATCCCCACACCGCCGAGGCTCAGGTGGTTCAGCTCGGTCAGCGGGGCGAGCCGCGGGCCCTCCGGCCACCATTCGTGCAGGTGGACGACGCCCGGCTCGAGGAACTCCAGCCCGTCGAACAGTGACTCGATCTCGTCGCGGCCGCGGTGCACGGTGCGGTGCCCGGTGCTCGCCATGAGGTCGTCGAGCTTCCGGGCGAGCGCGCCGCGTGCGCCCTCGCCCGGAGTGAAGTCGTGGGTGATCAGCACGTAGGAGCCCGGCGCGATCGCGTCGACGTAGGCGCGGACGACGGCCCGCGCCTCGCCGAGGTCTTCGATGTGGTGCAGCACCGAGTTCAGGATCACCGCGATCGGGCGGTCGAACTCGAGGTGCTGGGCGACCACCGGATCGGCGAGGGTCTGCTCCGGATCGGCCGGATCCGCGCCGCTCACGTGTACGAGGAGGTCCTCCAGCAGCGCCAGCCCGTGCGCCTGGACGACCGGGTCGTGGTCGACGTACACGACCAGCGCGTCCGGGTTGTACCGCTGCGCCGCCTGATGCGTGTTCTCCGAGGTGGGCAGGCCGGAGCCCAGGTCGAGGAACTGGTCGATACCGCGGGCGTCGGCGAGGAAGCGGACCACCCGGTTCGCCCAAGAGCGGAACTCCTTGGCCATCGCCGCGGCGTCGGGGGCGATGGCGAGCAGGTCCTCGACCGCCCGCCTGTCGACCTCGTAGTGGTCGTGCCCGCCGAGAAGGACGTCCTTCATCCGGGCGAGGTTGGGCTTGCTGTAGTCGAGGGGAAGCGGGCGCCTCGGCACAGACCGGACCTCGTCCGAAGTCATGGACACGTTCCACCCTTCAGCCGCGCACGGGCAACGTGAACGCGCCCACGGCTCCCCTCGACATCGACGGACCGTACACAGATTACGACATGGCGTGCATCCAAGTGAACCTCCCCAAGGGCCTTGCCTACCTGCGGCGATCACCCGAAGACGAGCTCACGCCACGTGACACCGCCATCGGTGGTGCGGTACACCGCGGACCCACCTTCGGCGTCGGGAAGGCCGTCCACGACCACGCCGACCCGCTCGTCCGGGAAGTCCAGATCGTTGAGGCAGACGCCGCGGCCGCTGAGCACGGTCGTCGTCCAGGTCGATCCGCCGTCGGCGGTGCTGTGCAGGAATCCGGTGCCGCCGCCTTCCGCCGCGACGGTCGCCGCCGAGGGCGAAGCCGCGCTGAAGCTCTGGTTGATCCCGAGGGTGGGCGCCTGCCCCGTCCCGGTGAAGTACCCGCCGAGCTTCGGCGCGCGCCACAGCCGCCGGACGGTCGCCCCCGGCTGCGGCGTCCCCGGTCCCCCGCTGCACAGCGCCAGCACCTGTCCCCGCCGGACTCCGCTCAGCGAAGCCGTACTGTCCGCCGGGCAAGGCGCCGGCGCGGCCACGAAGGACAGGCCGTCCGACGACGTCCAGTACTTCTGGACGCGGTAGTCCGCCCCCATCGAAACCTGGATCCCGCCGCTGGTGGCGATGTCGCCGTAGGTCGAGGAACCGGTCACGGTGAATCCCGGGACCGGCAGGAGCAGCCGCGTGCCGGAGATCCCGGCGTACAGCGTCGTCGTCGACGGGGTGCCGAATCCGGTGACCATCGCGAACACCCGCGGACCCGCTTCGGCGATCTTCGAAATATAGAAGGGTTCCCGGACCCCGGCGAGGCGGACCTCGGACCATTTGACGCCACCGTCGTGGCTGGCGAGCAGCCTGGTGCCGTCGGAGAGGAACGCGACGCGCTCGTCGACCACCGTGAGTTTGACCTGATTGTGGTTGTCCGGCAAGGAGATCGGCGGTTCACCGACGCGGCGCCACCGCTTCCCGCCGTCGGTGGTCGACAGCAGGGACGCGCACCATCCGGGTTTGCCGCACGGCGAGAACCCGAGGACGAAGCCGTGCCGCGGCCCCGTCCAGCTCGTCGAGGCGGGAGCGAAACCCTTGGGCACCAGCGCATCGGCGGCGGCGGGCGGGGTGAAGACGGCCAGGGCGGTCAGTGCGGTGGCGGCGAGCGCGGCCCACCGGTTCGGCTTCATGACCACGGGACGTCCGGCACCCGCCCGGGTTGCCCGCCGTTCGGGGTGAACCCGCAGATCATCTCCGGTACGCTCGCAAACCTTGTTTCGCCCGGGGCCGGACCGGGTATACGGCGTTCGGCCGGTGAGACGGAGGTAGCACCGATGGACGACGCGGGTGCGCGTGCTGGTGGTGATGAGGAAGAAGACCCCGGGACCACTCAGCGCCGGTTCAGCCTGAACGTCCACGACCCGGACCATTTGCCGCGCAAACTCGCCGGCCGGTACGAGGTCGGGGAGCTGCTCGGCCGCGGCGCGACCGCGCGCGTGTTCCGCGCCTGGGACCTGCGCGAAGGGCGCGAAGTCGCGCTGAAACTGTTCCACGCGGACACGATGGCCAGGGACGAGCGCCGCCGGGAGCAGGAGATCCAGACCCTCAGCGCGGTCCGACACCCCGGGCTCGTCCCGCTGTACGACGCGGGCTCCGACGACGGCTACACCTACCTCACGATGCGCCTGGTCGAAGGCCCGAACCTCGCCCAGCGCCTGCGGTCCGGCCCGCTCCCCCAGGACGAGGTCGTCGAGCTGGCCGCCCGGCTGACCGACGCGCTCGCGCATGTCCACGCGCACGGCATCACCCACCGTGATCTGAAACCGGCGAACATCCTGATCGACGACGACGGTCCGTTGATCGGCGACTTCGGAGTGGCTCACGCCTTCGACGCGACCAGGGTGACCGAGACCGGCGGCGTCGTCGGAACGGCGGCGTACATGGCGCCCGAACAGGTCCGCGGCGAGAACGTCGGCCCGCCCGCCGACATCTATTCGCTCGGCCTCGTCCTGCTCGAATGCCTGTCCGGGGAGCGGGAGTACACCGGGACGCCGGTCGAGGCCGCGGTCGGGCGGCTGCACCGCCCGCCCCGAATCCCCGGCGGACTGTCGGCGACCATGACGACCTTGTTGCGCGGGATGACCGCGCGGAAGCCGTCGCAGCGGCCGACGGCCGCGGCCATCTCACGGATCCTGCTGGAGGATTCCACCGGGACGAAGGTGGTCCGGCTCGCGCCCGCGACCCGTAAGCGAGCGGCCGTGGTCGCCGCCGTCAGCGCGCCCGCCGCCGCGATCACCCTCGGCGTCATGCTGGCGCTCAACCAGACCGGGGTGCCCGCGCCTGCCCAGCCGAACGGAATGGTCCCCCCTGCGGTGACCGGATCGTCCGGCCCGGCGGCAGGCCGGGGACCGCAGTCCTCGGAGGCCGTCGAGGTGCCCACCCGCGGCCCGAAGGCGAGCAACGGCACGGTCGTGGTCACCGAAGCCGTCCCGGCTTCCGCGAAGCCGACCGGCACCACCGGAAGCACCAGCGCCACCACGGCACCGGACGGCACGACCGCTTCGAGCGACCGGCCCAGCACGTCGACGAAGCCGAGCAAGGGCAGGCCTGGGCCTCCGACGAAGAGCAGCAGGCCAGGGCCCCCCGGCTGAGCGACCGCGCAGCAGAGTGTGTCCACTGTGGACGATGATGGGAGACGGCGATGACCTACATCAACGACCCGCGAGAGCCGCAGGAAGAGATCGTCGAAGAGACACCCGCCAGGATCCGCGTCGTGCGTGTCGTCAACGCCGTCGTCCACGCGGTGTGCTGGATCTTCGCGCTGGTGCTGATCGTGCACATCCTGCTGGTGTTCGGCGAAGCCAACCCGGGGAACGGGTTCGCGCGGCTGATCGATCAGTGGTCGCGCGCTGTCTCGCTCGGCCTGCGGAACCTGTTCACCCCGGAAGGCCTCAAACTGCGCACCCTGTTCAACGACGGTCTCGCCGCGTTGCTGTGGCTGATCATCGGCGGCGTGGTGACCGACCTCGTCTCGCGGATCGGCCTCCCCGGCCCGAAGCGGGTCTGGTACCGGCGATCGCTCAGTTGAGCGAGCCCGGCTTCCCCTCCGGGGCGTCACCCGCCTGGGCCTGCTCGACCTGAGCGTCGGTGACCTCCGGGGCGGCCGTGGTCTCCGCGGGCCGCGGGCGTTCCGGCTCGTGCTCGGTCTCGAAATGCTCGCGGCACCAACGGCCGTAGCGTCTGGCATGCACGGTCATCGCGGCACCTCCTTCTCCGCCACCCACGATCCCTCAGATCTGTGACGTGCGCCACTCGTTTATCCGGCGAACGCGGTGACGATCGCGGCGCAGAACGCGGGCAGGTCGTCCGGATTGCGGCTCGACGTGAGGTTGCCGTCGATGACGACCTCCTGGTCGACGACGGTGCCGCCGGCGTTGCGGATATCGGTGCGCACGCTGGGGTACGACGTGAGCGTGCGGCCGCGGACGACGTCGGCCTCGACCAGCGTCCACGGCCCGTGACAGATCACGCCGACGGGTTTGCCGCTGGTCACGAACTCGCGCACGAAGCGGACCGCGTTCTCGTCCGCGCGCAGATTGTCCGGATTCATCGTGCCGCCCGGCAGCACTAGCGCGTCGAAGTCGTCGACCGTGACGTCCTTGACGACGCGATCCACGGTGAACTTGTCCGCCTTGTCGATGTCGCCGTTCATGGCCTGGATCTCACCGGGCTCCAGCGAGACGACTTCCGCCGTCGCCCCGGCGTCGGTGACCGCCTTGCGCGGCTCGACCAGCTCGACCTGTTCCACGCCGTCCGCGGCGAGGATGGCCACGCGGCGTCCGTTCAGCGATGTCGCCATCGGGTTCCCTCCTGAGGTCGTCGTCGCTCTCGGACTACCCCGGACCGCGACCGCCGAACCATGGGTATGAACTCCCGCCGCGGCGGGTATCAGCTCCCATGCGACTTCGGCGAGCGGACCTGGGGTCCCCCGGTATCCGGAGGCGGCGCGGAGGTCGTGGTTTCGGCTACCTGACCCCGGATGGCGAGCCGCTGAAGGACAGGGAAACGATCGAGCGGATCGACCGGCTGGCGATCCCGCCCGCGTGGCGGCGCGTGTGGATCTCCCCGCACGAGAACGCCCACATCCAGGCGGTCGGCATCGACGATGCCGGGCGGAAGCAGTACCTCTACCACCCCGAATGGCGACGGGCCCGGGACGAGGAGAAACACGAGCGCGTCCTCGCGCTGGCACGAAAGCTGCCCAAGCTGCGCGAAGTGGTCCGGGAGGATCTCGACTCGCGCGGCCTGAAACGGGAACGCGTGCTCGCCGGCGCCCTGCGCATGATCGATCTCGGGGTCTTCCGCACCGGCGGCGAAAGCTACGCCGACGAGCACGGCACCCACGGGGTGGCGACGTTGCTGTGCGAACACGTCGAACTCCGCGGCGAATGCCTGGTGTGCGACTACCCCGCGAAGCACGGCATCCAGCGGAAGGTCCGGCTGCGGGACGAGGCACTGGCACGGCTGGTCCGCTCCCTCCGGCGGGTGCGGGGCGGCGACGTGCGCCTGCTCGCCTATCGCAACGGTGACGGCTGGCACGAGGTGAAGGCCGACGACATCAACGACCGGCTCCGGGAAATCGTCGGGGACGGCTTCACCGCCAAGGATCTGCGCACCTGGAACGCCACCGTCCTGGCCGCGTCGGTCTTCGCGGACACGGAAAAACCCTCCAGCGAACGAGGATTGAAGCGGGTCGAGAAGGCCGTGATGACGGAAGTCGCCGAAGGGCTCGGGAATACGCCCGCCGTGGCGCGGAGGTCCTATGTGGACCCACGGGTGATCGAGGCGTACCGGCGGGATCGGACCGTCGAACGCGCGGTACGGCGAGCCGCGAAGGCGGCCAGTCCCGACGAAGCCCGCGGCATCGTGGAGCGGGCAGTGGTGCGGCTACTGAACGGGTCGTGAGGCTTCGATGGCGAGGACGGCGATGTCGTCGTGCGCCCCGCTGCCGAGCCATTCCCGCACCGCGGAACGGATCCGGGCGACGACCTCGCGGCCGGACAGCCCCTGGCACCCGGACAGCAGTTCACGCAGCCGTTCGTCCCCGAACAGGTCCGGCGGCCGCTCGTGGTGCCGCGCTTCGGTGATCCCGTCGGTGTAGAGCAGGCAGACGTCGCCCTCGGCCAGCCGGATGGCCGTCTCGGCGAACCGGGCCTGCGGCGAGATCCCGACCAGCGTGCCGGGCAGGGTGATCTCGTCGACCCCGCCGCGGCGGCGCACCACCAGCGGCGCGGGATGCCCGCCGGAGGCCAAGGTGACGTCGAGACCGTCTTCGCCCGCCAGCACCGAACCGAGCACCAGCGTGGCGAACCGGCCGCTGCCGCCGGTGATGAGCAGGGAGTTCAGCAGGCTCAGCAACGTCGTGTTGTCGTGCTCGACGAGGTCGAGCGCGGCGAGGGTCTGCCGGACCCGGCCGGTGAGCGCGGCCGCCTCGGCACCCTTGCCGCAGACGTCGCCGAGGACGAACATCGCGCCGCCGCCTTCCCGCGGCAGGACGTCGTAGAAATCGCCGCCGACGTCGAGCAGGCCGCCCGAGGGCTCGTACCAGACGTCGAACTTGGCGCCGTGGACGTCCGGGGGCGGCGTCGGGCGCAGCGTGGTCTCCAGACCGCGAGTGGCCTCCTCCTGGCGGGCGTAGCGGTGCGCGTTCGCCAGCGCCGTCCCGGCGGCGCGGGCGAACTCGGTCACCGCTCGCGGGTGGTCCTCGCCGAACGCGGGCGCGCCGCGCCTGCCGAGCACCACCGCGCCGGTGACCCCGGATCCGCCATCGAATCCCAGTGAGACCACGGTCACCGACGAATGGACGGCGAGCCGTTCCGCGACGATCGCCGGCAGGGTCGCGATCTCCTCCTCCGGGACCGCCTTGGCTTCGAGTTCGTCCGTGGAGGCGAAGGTGCCGGCGAGCACCGGCGCCAGCTGGGCGGGAACGCGCCTGATCCGGCCGTGCCCGTGGGTGGTGCGGTGATCGCAGCTCCACCACTCCCACCGGCCGCGAGTGGTCGGCAGCAGCACGAAGACACAGTCGGCGAGTTCGGCCGCGGCGACCTCGGCGATCACCTTCGCCGTCCCGTGCCTGCCCCGCGCGGAGGCGAGCCTGGGCGCCGAGGCGGCGAGGAAACCGTCCACGCGCGGGCCGTCGGCCGCGACCGCGGAGGTCACCGTCCACGCGTGCCAGCCGCCGGGCAACGTCCGGATCCGCGCGGGGAACCGGCGGCCGGTGTGCTCGACATGCCCGACGTCGGGGCCTTCGGCGGTGAGCACCGGGCGGCCGCCGCCGAACAGCTCACGGGCGGCGGGATTCGACCAGCGCAGCGCGCCGCCGACGTCCTGCACGAGCACCGCGTCACGGACGTCTTCGAGCAGCTCGCGCCAGAACCGCCCGGATTCGGGCAGGGCTCCCTCACTCGTCGGGGGCGACGACTCCGAGGGGAGCGACGTCGAGGCCGGGGCGGGCCGTGACACCATTCCCGGACCTCCTCCTGCCTTGCGGGTAGCGCAGTGTGAGCGGGCGGACTGGCTCGAAGTGTAGGTCGAATCATGGCACGCTGATGCGACGACCATGGCTTGGCATGCGTGGTGGAGAGGGTCGACACAGATGACACAGCACTCCCAAAGGGACCGGATCCCCGTGGAAGGTGGTGGCGGCCAGGTGGACGAAGCGACCCTGGAACGCCTGCTCGCGGCGGCTCGTGACCTCGGGGACGGCAACTTCCGGCGGCGGCTCGTGGCGCACGGGGACGGACTCGCGGCCCAGCTCGCGGGCGCCTTCAACGACATCGCCGAACGGAACCAGCGACTGGTGACCGAACTCCTGCGCGTCCGCGAGGCGGTCGGCAAGGAAGGCAGGCTGACCGAGCGGGTGGCGGCCGAGATCGGCCCCGGCGGCTGGGCCACCGCGGTGGATGTCGTCAACGGGCTGATCGAGGACGTGAGCAGGCCCACGGCCGAGCTCAACCGCGTGCTCGGGGCGGTCGCCGAGGGCGATCTGTCCGAACCGATGCCGCTGGAAGTCGGCGGGCGGCCGCTGCAGGGTCAGTTCGCCGAAGTCGCGAAGACGGTCAACGGCCTGATCAAGCAGCTTTCGCGGTTCGCGACCGAGGTCACCAGAGTGGCCCGCGAGATCGCCACCGAAGGACGGCTCGGCGGGCAGGCCGAGGTCCCTGGCGTGGCGGGCACCTGGCGTGATCTCACCGACAACGTCAACGTCATGGCCAGCAATCTGACCGACCAGGTGCGCAACATCGCCCAGGTGACCACCGCGGTGGCGCGCGGCGACCTGACCCAGAAGATCAACGTCGACGCGCGCGGCGAGATCCTGGAGCTCAAGAACACCGTCAACATCATGGTCGACCAGCTCTCGGCGTTCGCCGACGAAGTGACCCGCGTGTCCCGCGAGGTCGGCAGCGAAGGCCGTCTCGGCGGTCAGGCGCAGGTCCCCGGCGCCGCGGGCACGTGGCGCGACCTCACCGACTCGGTGAACCTGATGGCGGACAACCTGACCGACCAGGTCCGCAACATCGCCCAGGTGGCCACCGCGGTCGCGCAGGGCGACCTCTCGCAGAAGATCAACGTCGACGCCAAGGGCGAGATCCTCGAACTCAAGAACACGCTGAACACCATGGTCGACCAGCTGTCCTCGTTCGCGGACGAGGTCACGCGGGTGGCGCGCGAGGTCGGCAGCGAAGGCCGTCTCGGCGGACAGGCGACCGTGCCGGGCGTGGCGGGCACCTGGCGCGGGCTCACCGACTCGGTGAACCAGATGGCGGACAACCTGACCGACCAGGTCCGCAACATCGCCCAGGTCACCACGGCGGTGGCGAAGGGCGACCTGACGCAGAAGATCACGGTCGACGCGCGCGGCGAGATCCTCGAACTGAAGACGACCGTCAACACGATGGTCGACCAGCTCTCGGCGTTCGCCGACGAGGTCACCCGGGTCGCCCGCGAGGTCGGCACGGAAGGTCAGCTCGGCGGCCAGGCGCAGGTGCCCGGGGTCGCCGGGACCTGGCGCGACCTCACCGGGTCGGTCAACTTCATGGCGAACAACCTCACCGCGCAGGTCCGGAACATCGCCCAGGTGGCGACGGCGGTGGCGAAGGGCGACCTGTCGCAGAAGATCGCCGTCGACGCCAAGGGCGAGATCCTCGAACTCAAGAACACGCTGAACACCATGGTGGATCAGCTGTCGGCGTTCGCGGACGAGGTCACCCGGGTCGCCCGCGAGGTCGGCAGCGACGGGCGGCTCGGCGGTCAGGCTCAGGTGCCCGGCGTGGCCGGGACGTGGAAGGACCTCACCGACAACGTCAACTTCATGGCGAAGAACCTGACCGACCAGGTCCGGAACATCGCCCAGGTCACCACCGCCGTCGCGAAGGGCGACCTGACGCAGAAGATCATCGTCGACGCGCGCGGCGAGATCCTGGAGCTCAAGAACACCGTCAACATCATGGTCGACCAGCTGTCGGCGTTCGCCGACGAAGTCACCCGGGTGTCCCGCGAGGTCGGCACCGAGGGCAAGCTCGGCGGCCAGGCCCAGGTGCGCGGTGTCGCCGGGACATGGAAGGACCTCACCGACAACGTCAACGTCATGGCCACCAACCTCACCGACCAGGTGCGGAGCATCGCGACGGTGACGACGGCGGTGGCGAACGGCGACCTGTCGAAGAAGATCTCGATCGACGCGCAGGGCGAGGTCGCGGTCCTCGCCGAGACGATCAACAGCATGGTCGAGACGCTGCGCGCCTTCGCCGACGAGGTCACCCGCGTCGCCCGCGAGGTGGGTACGGAAGGCATCCTCGGCGGCCAGGCCCGCGTGCCGAACGTGGCGGGCACGTGGAAGGCGTTGACGGACAACGTGAACGTCATGGCCGACAACCTGACCGGCCAGGTCCGCAGCATCGCGACGGTGACCACCGCGGTGGCGCAGGGCGATCTGTCGAAGAAGATCGACATCGACGCGCGCGGCGAGATCCTCGAACTCAAGACCACCATCAACACAATGGTCGACCAGCTCTCGGCCTTCGCCTCTGAAGTCACCCGCGTCGCCCGCGAGGTCGGCACGGACGGCACGCTCGGCGGTCAGGCGGAGGTGCCCGGTGTCGCGGGCACGTGGTCGCGGCTGACCGAAAGCGTAAACCAGCTGGCCGGGAACCTGACCACGCAGGTGCGGGCGATCGCGCAGGTGGCCACCGCGGTGACCGCCGGCGATCTGACCCGGCACATCACCGTCGACGCGTCCGGGGAGGTGGCCGAGCTCAAGGACAACATCAACCAGATGATCGCGAACCTGAAGGAGACCACCCGCGCGAACCGCGAGCAGGACTGGCTCAAGACCAACTTGGCCAGGCTGTCCGCGCTCATGCAGGGCCACCGGGACCTCGCGTCGGTGGCGTCGTTGATCCTGTCCGAGCTGACCCCGCTCGTGTCGGCGCAGCAGGGCGCGTTCTTCCTCGCCCGCGAAGACGAGCAGGAAGAGGTGGTCCTGGAGAGCATCGCGACCTACGGGCTGGCGAAATCCCAGACGGGCCTGCGGTTCTCCCCCGGCGAGTCGCTCATCGGACAGGCCGCCGTCGACCGCCGCACGATACTGGTCCACGAAGCCCCGCCGGAGTACGCGCTCATCTCCTCCGGGCTGGGTTCGGCCGCGCCGGTCAACGTGATCGTGCTGCCGGTGCTGTTCCAGGGCGAGGTGCTCGGGGTGCTGGAACTGGCGACCATCAACGCCTTCAGCACCGTCCACATCGACCTGCTGGAGCAGCTGAAGGAGACCATCGCGGTCAACGTCAGCACCATCCAGTCGAACTCGCGCACCGAGGCGCTGCTGACCGAATCCCAGCGCCTGGCGCAGGAACTGCGCGCGCGGTCCGAGCAGTTGCAGGCGCAGCAACGGGAACTGCGGCGGTCCAACACGGATCTGGCGGAGAAGGCGGCGCTGCTGGCGCAGCAGAACCGCGACATCGAGGTCAAGAACAGCGAGATCGAACAGGCGCGGCAGGAACTCGAAGAGCGTGCCGGGCAGCTGACCATGGCGTCGCAGTACAAGTCCGAGTTCATGGCGAACATGTCGCACGAACTGCGGACCCCGCTCAACAGCGCGCTGATCCTCGCGAAACTCCTTTCGGAGAACCCGGACGGGAACCTGTCGGAGAAGCAGGTCCAGTTCGCCCGGACGATCTACTCGGCGGGCAGCGACCTGCAGCAGCTGATCAACGACATCCTCGACATGGCCAAGGTCGAGGCCGGTCACCTGGACCTGCAGATGTCCGACGTCACGCTGCCCGAACTGGTCGAGTACGTCGAATCGATCTGCCGTCCGCTCACTTCGGACAAGGGCCTGGAGTTCGCCGTCCTGATCGACCCGCCTGTGCCGTCGTCGATCCACACCGACGAACACCGTTTGCAGCAGGTACTGCGGAACCTGCTGTCCAACGCGGCGAAGTTCACCGACGAGGGCGGGGTGCGCCTGCACATCCGGATGGCCGATCCGGGCGAGGTCGAAGCCGACTCGCTCCGCAACGCTCCCGGCGTCCTCGCGTTCGCCGTCGAGGACACCGGGATCGGCATCGCGCCGGACAAGCTCGCGATCATCTTCGACGCGTTCCGCCAGGCCGACGGCACCACCAGCCGCAAATACGGCGGCACCGGGCTGGGGCTGTCGATCAGCCAGCAGCTGACGGAACTGCTCGGCGGCGAACTGCGCGTCCGCAGCGAACCCGGCAAGGGCAGCACGTTCACCCTGTACCTGCCGGTGAGCGCGGCGAACCTGGTGGTCCCGACCACCGCCGCGGCCGACGGTGTCCCGCTGATCATGGCCGTGCCGCAGGTGGCCCCCTCCGCGCCGTCACAGCGGTTCCACGGCGAGAAGATCCTGATCGTCGACGACGACCTGCGCAACGTCTTCGCGCTGGCCGCCGTGCTGGAGCGCAACGGCCTGGAGGTCATCTACGCCGAGACCGGCGTCGCGGGCATCCGGGCGCTGGAACGGCACGAGGACACCGCGCTCGTCCTGATGGACGTGATGATGCCCGAACTGGACGGCAACGCCACGATCACCGCGATCCGCGCCGAGGCCGCACACGAAGACCTGCCCGTGATCGCCGTCACGGCGAAGGCGACCGCGGAGGACAAGGCGCGGACGCTCGCTTCGGGCGCGGACGACTACGTGACCAAGCCGGTCGACACGGACAAGCTGCTGGACCTGATCGCCGCGCACCTCGAGGCGGATGCCGCCTCCAGCGGCCTCTCGCAGGCCGTGACGGGCGCCGGTGACGAATCGGAAGTCGGCGCGGACTGAGACTTCGGTCCAGGTGGTCGTGGGTGGGGTTTTTGGTTTTCCCCCCAAAAACCCCCCCCCCCCCCCCCCCACCCCCCCCCCCCCCCCCCCAAAAAACCCCCCAGGCCGGGGGCTTAGGG
>NZ_JBWKEC010000013.1:39437-215279 GCF_056435645.1 Amycolatopsis sp. NPDC043889 | reverse complement strand
TTTTACCCCCAAGGAAAATCACGCCGCGGACACCGAAGTGCTGCGGGGTTTGTTGGGGGGGGGGGGGGGGGGGGTTGGGGGGGTGGGGGGGGGGGGTTGGGTCCCCACCCAAACCCCCCACCCACGACCACATGGACCGGGGGACCCCTTCAGCCCTGCTCGGCGGTCGACATCGCCCGGCTGATCAGGTCCCCCACGTCCAGATCGTCGATCGACTCGGCGGACACCGTGGCCTCGGACTCGGGCAGTTCCTCGGCCAGCTTCACCAGAGCCTCCAGCACCCCCAGTTCCCGGAGCCGCTCGACCGGCGCGCCCGCCAGCGCCCGCCGCAGCCGCGCCTCGTCGGGCACCGCGACCTCCGGGAACAGCAGTGTCCGGAGGTGTGCCGCGAGCGCCGAGGGGGTCGGGTGGTCGAACACCACCGTCGCCCCGAGTTGCCGTCCCGCCGCGGCCGCGAGCCGGTTGCGCAGTTCGACCGACGTCAGTGAGTCGAAGCCGAGGTCGGTGAACGCGTGGTCCGGATCCACCTCGTCCGCCGTGGCGAAGCCGAGCACCTGCGCGGTCTGCGTCCGGACCAGGTCTTCCACCGCCTCGGGAGTGAGGGCGGCGGATTCCGCGACCGGGGAAGCCGTCCGCCGCACGGGAAGCCGGACGAGCCCGGTGAGCAGCGCGGGCAGCACACCCGCCCTGGCCTGGTCCCGCAGCCCGGCCAGGTCGAGTTTGACCGGTACGGCCACCGGCCCGGGTGCCAGGTCGAACAACGCCGCGCCCTCTTCCGGTGTGAGCGCCCCGAAGCCGTCACGCCGCATCCTGTCGATCAGCGCCTGGTCGAGGACCCCGCCCATCCCCTCGGCGGCCCACATCCCGTACGCGAGCGACCGCGCGGGCAGGCCGTCGGCGTGCCGTCGCTCGGCCAGCGCGTCGAGGTAGGCGTTGGCCGCGGCGTAGTTGCCCTGCCCCGGCCCGCCGAGCACGCCGGACACCGAAGAGACCAGCACGAACTCGGTCAGCGTCCGGTCGAGGGTCAGTTCGTGCAGGTGACGGGCCCCGTCGGCCTTCGGGCCGAGGACCCGGTCCAGGCGTTCCGGGGTCAGCGCGGTGACGACGCCATCGTCGAGCACACCCGCCGCGTGCACGATGCCCGACAGTTCGGGGATGCCGTCCAGCAGAGCGGCGACCGCGTCGCGATCGGCGACGTCGCACGCTTCGACGCGCACCTCGGCGCCCAGCTCGCCCAGCCGGGCGGCCAGTTCTTGGGCGCCGGGAGCGGCGAGGCCGCGACGGCTGGTGAGGACCAGCCGCCCGACTCCATGTTCGGTCACGAGCCGTTCGGCCAGTTTCGCGCCGACACCACCGGTACCGCCGGTGATCAGCACCGTGCCCGCGGACTCCCAGTCCGGTTTCGGGCCGGGCTCGGCCCGGACCAGCCGCGGCACCTCGGCGCGGCCGTCCCGAACCCGGATCCGGGGTTCGCCGGTGGCCAGTGCGGTGTCCACATCGGACACTTCGCCGTCGAGGATGACGAACCGGCCGGGGTTCTCGGCTTGCGCGGACCGCACCAGGCCGGCCGCGGCCGCGTCGTCGAGCCCATCGCCGGTGACCACCACCAGCCGCGAGCCGGAGAACCGGGGCTCGGACAGGAACCGTTGCAGGACTTCGAGGACAGCGTGGATCCCCGCCGACGGCACCGGCAGGACGACCACCGGCGGGACCGGCTCGGTCACCTCGTCCCACCGCACCCACGGCACCGGCGTGGCGGACGCCGCCTCGGCCGCGATGTGCTCGACGCGGAACAGCGACCGGTCTTCCCCGGCCCGCACCTGTTCGCCGGTGACCGCGCGGACGACCAGTGAGCCGACCGACAGCACCGGTGCCCCGGCGAGGTCGGTCAGGTCGACCGCGACCTCCCCGGGCGCGAGGAACCGCAGCCGCGCGCGGACCGTCGTGGCGCCGGTCGCGTGCAGGCTGACATCGCTCCAGCTGAACGGCAGCGCCCCCGACTCCTCACCCTCGCCGAGGAACATGCCGTGCAGGGCGGCGTCGAACAACGCCGGGTGGATCCCGAACCGGGCCGCGTCCTCCCGGGCGTCCTCGGGCAGCGAGATCTCGGCGTAGCGGTCCTCACCGTGCCGCCACGCCGCACGCAGGCCCTGGAAGAGCGGGCCGTAGACGAACCCGCGGTCGGCGAGGTCGTCGTAGAACGAGCCGAGGTCGATGGGTTCGAGACCGTCCGGCCACACGAAGCCCTTCGCGGGCGGCTCGGCCTCGGCCAGCAGGCCCAGCGCGTTGAGTTCCCAATCCTCGCCGGGGATCCGCGAGTGGATGGTCACCGCCGCCGCGGCGCTGACCGCGACCTGCAGTTCGAGAGGCCCGCTCTCGGGGAGCACGACGGGAGCGTGCAAGGTCAGTTCGACCAGCCGCGGCCGCCCGGCCTCGTCACCCGCCCGGACGGCGAGTTCGGCGAGCGCCGCGCCCGGCAGCAGGACGGTGTCGTGCACCGTATGCCCGGCGAGCCAGGGATGGGTCGCGAGCGAGATCCGTCCCGTGAGGACGGTACCGTCGCTCTCGGCGAGGGACAGCCCTGCGGCGAGCAGCGGATGCCCCGGCGAGTCCAGCCCGGCCGAGGTGAGATCTCCGACCGGGGCCGGTTCGAGCCAGAAGTGTTTGCGTTGGAAGGGGTATGTCGGCAGGTCGACCGCGCGGGCACCCGGTAGCACGGCGTCCCAGTCGACGCGGACACCTTGGACGTGGAGGGTGGCGAGCGCGGTCATCGCCGTCACGGCTTCGTCGCGTCCCTTGCGCAGCAGGGGAATGCCGTCGGTGAGTGGCGAAAGCACCGCGTCCGGGCCGATTTCGAGGAACTTCGTGACACCGTCGGCGCGGAGCTCCTCGACCGCCGCGGCGAACCGGACGGTCTCCCGGACGTGCGCGACCCAGTACGCCGGGTCAGCCACGTTCGACACCATCGGAATACGCGGCTCCGAGAACGTCAGTTCCCGGACCACCGCGGCGAACTCGTCCAGCATCGGTTCCATCAGCACCGAATGGAACGCGTGCGACACGTCCAGCCGCTTCGTCTTGCGATCGGCGAACCGGGCCACGACGGCGAGTGTCGGCTCCTCGGCACCCGAAAGCACCACCGAAGACGGTCCGTTGACCGCCCCCAGCGAGACACCCTCGGGCAACTCCCCGATCTCGTCCTCCGACGCCTGGACGGCGACCATCACCCCGCCCGGCGGCAAGGCCTGCATCAACCGGCCGCGTGCCGTGACGAGCTTCGCCGCGTCCGCCAACGACAGCACTCCGGCGACATGCGCGGCCGCGATCTCACCGATCGAATGCCCCACCAGGTAATCCGGCCGCACACCCCACGACTCCACCAACCGGAACAACGCCACTTCCAGGGCGAAGATCGCCGGCTGCGCGAACTCCGTCCGCGACAGATCCCCGAACTCCGGCAGCAGCGCGCACACCTCGTCATACGCCGCCGCGAACACCGGGAACGCCTCGTACAACGAAGCACCCATCCCGGGATGCTGCGAACCCTGACCGGTGAACAGGAAAGCGAGCTTGCCCCGCGTCGCACGACCGGCGATCCCACCACCTGTGGCGATGGTTTCGAGCCCGGCACGCAGACTCTCCGCGTCCGCACCGACGACCGCGGCCCGGCGCTCGTGCGCGGTCCGCGTTGTGGCCAGGGAGTACGCCACGTCACGGGGATCGGCATCGTCCACAAGGGACAGGAGGGCACGGGCCTGGTCGGCGACGGCCTGATCGGTTTTCGCCGACAGCACCCACGGAACGACGCCGTGCGAAGCGGGCTCAGCGGGCGCTTCGGCCGGGACCTGCTCCAGGACGACGTGCGCGTTCGTCCCGCTGATCCCGAACGACGACACCCCGGCCCGGCGAGGACGGCTCACCTCCGGCCACGGCCTCGAGTCACGGAGCAGATCCACGGCGCCGGCGTCCCAGTCGATCTCCGCCGACGGTTCCGCCGCGTGCAGGGTCCGCGGCAGCACACCCCGGCGCATCGCCTCGACCATCTTGATGATCCCGGCGACCCCGGCGGCGGCCTGCGTGTGACCGAGGTTCGACTTGACCGAACCGAACCACAACGGTTCGTCCCGCTCGGCGCCGTAGGTCGCGATGAGCGCCTGCGCCTCGATCGGGTCGCCCAGCCGCGTGCCCGTCCCGTGCGCCTCGACCGCGTCGATGTCCGAAGTGGACAGACCGGCGTCGGCGAGCGCGGCGCGGATCACGCGCTGCTGCGAGGGCCCGTTGGGCGCGGTGAGGCCGTTGGACGCGCCGTCCTGGTTGACCGCGGAACCGCGCACCACGGCCAGCACCGGATGCCCGTTGCGGCGAGCGTCCGAAAGCCGCTCCAGCACGAGCACCCCGGCGCCTTCCGACCAGCCGGTGCCGTCGGCGCCGGCGGAGAACGACTTGCAGCGCCCGTCCGGGGAAAGCCCGCGCTGACGGGAGAAGTCGAGGAAGGTCTCCGGCGTCGCCATCACGGTGACCCCGCCGGCGAGCGCCATGTCGCACTCGCCCGCCCGCAGCGACCGGGCGGCCAGATGCAGGGCGACCAGCGACGACGAACACGCCGTGTCGACCGACACCGCCGGGCCTTCCAGCCCGAGGGTGTACGCGATCCGCCCGGACAGGACGCTGGCCGAGGTCCCGGTGCCCAGGAATCCGGCGACACTGTCGGGCACGCTGGCCAGTTTCGCGGCGTAGTCGTAGTACATGATCCCGGCGAACACACCGGTGGCGCTGCCCTTCAGCGACGCCGGATCGAGCCGGGCGCGTTCGAGCGCCTCCCAGCTGATCTCCAGCAGCAGGCGTTGCTGCGGGTCCATCGCCAGGGCTTCCCGTGGCGAGATGCCGAAGAACTCGGGATCGAACTCGCCCGCGTCGTGCAGGAAGCCACCGTGCCGGGTGTAGGTCTTGCCGGGCAGGCCGGGTTCGGGGTCGTAGATCCCGTCGACGTCCCAGCCGCGTCCGCCGGGGAACGGCGAGATCGCGTCGGTGCCCGCGGCCACGAGTTCCCACAGCTCCTCGGGTGACCGGACATCGCCGGGATACCGGCAGCTCATCGCGACGATCGCGATCGGCTCGTCGGCGGCGCGCCGGGTCACCACCGGACGCGCCGGTTCCGGGGCGCCGAGCAGTTCGGCGCCGAGGTACGCGGCCACCGCCGCCGGGCTCGGATGATCGAAGACGAGCGTCGCGGGCAGCCGCAACCCGGTCTCCGTGGTGAGTTCGTTGCGCAGTTCGACGGCGGTCAGCGAGTCGAAGCCCAGTTCCGTGAACGGCCGCGACGGCTCAACGGTGCCCGCGCCCGCCCGGCCGAGGACAGCCGCGACGCGTGCCCGGACCAGGTCGATCAGCAGGGCTTCCCGGTCGGTTTCGGACAGCCCGGCGAGCCGTCCCGCCAGCCCGGTATCGGTGCGGCGGGCGGCTTCGCGACGAGTCCGGACGCGGACCAGGCCGCGCAACAACGGCGGGACACCGGCGTTCCGCACGGCGGCGAGGTCGAGCCGCATGGGGACGAGGACGGCACCGCCGTCGGCCACGGCGGCGTCGAACAGCGCGAGCCCCTCTTCCGGTTCGAGAGCGCCGAAGCCGTCCCTGCCGATCCGGTCCCGGTCGGTGCCGCTCAGCGAAGCACCCATCCCGTCTCGCCACAGACCCCACGCGAGTGACTGCGCGGGCTTCCCAGCGGTGCGGCGTCGCCGGGCGAGAGCGTCCAGCTCGGCGTTCGCCGCCGAGTACGCCCCCTGCCCCGGTGAGCCGAACACCCCGGCGATCGAGGAGAACAGCACGAAGAAGTCGAGGTCACCGGTGAGTTCGTCGAGTACATGGGCGGCCGTGGCCTTCGCCCGGTACACGGCGGCGACCCGCTCGGGGGTGAGCGACGTGACCACACCGTCGTCGAGGACACCCGCCGCATGGACGACGCCGGTGACCGGAGGCTCGGCCCGCGCCAGGAGGTCGCGAACCTGATCGCGATCGGAGACGTCGCAGGCCTCGATCCGGGCCCCGAGTTCGTCGGCGAGTTCCTGGGCACCGGGCGCGGCCTCGCCACGGCGGCTGACCAGCAGCAGATGCCGGACACCGTGTTCGGCGACCAGATGCCGGGCGAGGCGGGCGCCGAGACCACCGGTGCCGCCGGTGATCAGCACGGTCCCGGAAGTGTCCAGTGTGGACTCACCGGTGCCTGCTCTGGCCAGGCGCGGCGCGAACAGGCTTCCGCCGTCGGCGTGCACTTCGGGTTCACCGGTGCCGAGGGCGGCTTCGACGTCGGCATGCGTGCCGCGGACCAGGACGATCCGGCCCGGATGCTCGGTCTGCGCGGCCCGGACCAGCCCTTCGACCGCGCCTTCGCGATCGGTCAGCACCACCAGCGGAGCTGGCTCGTCCGTGGCCAGGAAGTCTTGCAACGCGAGGAGAGTGGTGTCGAGCGAATCGGCTTCCACCACCGCCGCGGGCGTGATGTCCTCAGAACCGGTGGGAAGCGGCACGTCTTCGACACGATAGAGGCCGTCCCGCACCGTGGCCGTGGCCGTGACGGCGCGGACGCTGAGCCCGCCCACGGAGGCGACGGGTGTCCCCGTGCCGTCGGCGAGGTCCAGCGCGAAGCCGTCGGCGACCGGCCGAGCGTGCACGCGCAGTTCGGTCGCGCCCCGCGCGTGCAGCACGACGTCACGCCAGGCGAACGGCACCGAACCCTGGTCCTCGCCGGTGACGGCGGTGGCCTGGAGCGCGGCGTCCAGCAGTGCCGGGTGCAGACCGAACTTCGCCGCCTGCCCGGGCTCCGGCAGAGCGACTTCGGCGAAGATCTCCGTGTCGCGACGCCAGACCTTGCGCAGGCCGCGGAACATCGGCCCGTACGCGAGTCCGGCGGCGGCCAGCTGGTCGTAGGCGTCTTCGAGCCCCAGCGATTCGGCGTTCTCCGGCGGCCAAACGGTGTCCATAGTGGACACCGGCGGAGCGCCGAGGAAGCCGGTCGCGTGGGTGACCCACGGCCGCTCCGGAAGCCGCGAATGGATCGACACCGGACGGCGTCCGTGCTCGTCGGCCGCGCCCGCGACGACCTGGACCTCCGGCGCGGTGCCGGGTTCGAGGACCAGCGGTTCCCGCAGGACCAGCTCTTCCACGCCCGCGCAGCCCGCTTCGTCGCCCGCGCGGACGGCGAGTTCGGCGAACGCGGTGCCGGGGACGAGCACGCGGCCCGCGACGACGTGGTCGGCCAGCCACGGATGCCGGTCGAGCGAGAGGCGTCCGGTGAGCAGGACACCGTCGTCGGCTGCGACGGACACGGCGGCGCCGAGCAGCGGGTGGTCGGCGGCGGCGAGCCCGGCCGCGGTGACGTCGGCGTCGCTTTCCTGGCCGAGCCAGAAGTGCTCGTGCTGGAAGGCGTACGTCGGCAGTTCGGTGAACCGGCCGCCGCCGAGGTAGGCGGCCCAGTCGACGGGGACACCGCGCGTGTGCAGCGTGCCGAGCGCGGAGACCAGCTGCCGGGGTTCGTCGTGACCGCGGCGCAGCGCGGGCACGCAGGCGTCGACGAGCGCGCTGAGCACGGCGTCCGGCCCGAGCTCGAAGAACTTCGTGACCCCGGCCGCGGTCAGGCGCTCGACCGCGCCGGCGAACCGCACTGTCTCCCGGACATGCGTGACCCAGTACGCCGGGTCCGTCAGGTCCGCCGTCTCCGTCACCGTGGACACGATCGGAATCCGCGGCGCCGAGAACTCCAGGCCCCGGACCACTTCGGCGAAGTCGTCCAGCATCGGTTCCATCAGCACCGAGTGGAATGCGTGCGACACGTCCAGCCGCTTGGTCTTCCGGTCGCTGAACCGAGCCGCGAGCGCGAGCGTGGCTTCCTCGGCGCCGGAAAGCACCACCGACGACGGACCGTTCACTGCGGCCAGGGAGACTCCCTCGGGCAGCTCGCCGAGTTCGTCCTCGGACGCCTGGATCGCGACCATCACCCCGCCCGGCGGCAAGGCCTGCATCAACCGGCCGCGTGCCGTCACGAGTTTCGCCGCGTCGGCCAAGGACAGCACTCCGGCGACATGGGCGGCGGCGATCTCGCCGATCGAATGCCCCGCCAGGTAATCCGGCCGGACACCCCACGACTCCACCAACCGGAACAACGCCACTTCCAAAGCGAAAATCGCCGGCTGCGCGAACTCCGTCCGCGACAGATCCCCGAACTCCGGCAGCAGCGCGCACACCTCGTCATACGCCGCCGCGAACACCGGGAACGCCTCGTACAACGAAGCACCCATCCCCGGCCGTTGCGAACCCTGACCGGTGAACAGGAAGACCAGCCCACCCTCCATCACCCGGGACCCCGCACCCTCGGTCACTTCGGACAGACCCGCCGAGAGGGTTTCCCAGTCCGTGCCCGTGACGACGGCCCGGTACGGCAGCGCCGCCCGGGTCGTCAGCGTGTGCGCGACGTCGATCGGCTCGGCGGTACCGGCCACGGAAAGCAGACGGGCCGCTTGTGCGGCCAGCGCCGGTTCCGTGGCCGCGGACAGCAGCAACGGCACGACGGCTGGAGCGTCCTGAACGGCGGCGGGTTCCTCCGGCGGGGCCTGTTCCAGCACGACGTGCGCGTTCGTCCCGCTGATCCCGAACGACGACACCGCCGCCGAACGGGGCCGCCCGGTCTCGGGCCATGGTGTGCGTTCGGTCAGCAGCGAGACCGGCCCGGCGGACCAGTCGACCTCGCGGCTGGGCGTGCCGACGTTGAGGGTGGGCGGCAGGACCCCGTGACGCATCGCCTCGACCATCTTGATGATCCCGGCGACCCCGGCCGCGGCCTGCGCGTGCCCGAAGTTCGACTTGACCGAGCCGAGGAACAGCGGGCGATCACGATCACGGCCGTAGGTGGCCATCAGCGCTTCGGCCTCGATCGGGTCACCCAGCCTGGTGCCCGTGCCGTGCGCCTCGATGGCGTCTACGTCTGAAGTGGACAGTCGCGCGTCGGCGAGCGCGGCGCGGATCACGCGCTGCTGTGACGGACCGTTCGGGGCGGTGAGGCCGTTGGAAGCGCCGTCGGAGTTCACCGCGGAACCCCGCACCACGGCGAGGATCCGGTGCCCGTTGCGCTGGGCGTCGGACAGCTTCTCCAGCACGAGCATCCCGACACCCTCGGCCCAGGCGGTGCCGTCGGCGGCGTCGGAGAACGACTTGCAGCGCCCGTCCGGCGCCAGGCCGCGCTGCCGCGCGAAATCGACGAAGATCCCCGGCGAGGCCATCAGGTTGACGCCACCGGCGAGGGCGAGCGTGCACTCTCCCGCCCGCAGCCCGCGCACCGCCGCGTGCACGGCGACCAGCGACGACGAACACGCCGTGTCGATCGAGACCGCCGGGCCCTCCAGGCCGAGCTGGTAGGCGATCCGTCCGGAGTGGACACTGCAGGTGGTGCCGGTGAGCAGGTAGCCGTCCACCGTGTCGCCCGGATTGTGCAGACGCGGCCCGTACTCCTGCGCGGAAACGCCGACGTAGACACCGGTGGGGCTGCCGCGCAGCGCGGCCGGGTCGAGGCCGGCGCGTTCGACGGCCTCCCAGCCGACCTCCAGCAGCAGCCGCTGCTGCGGTTCCATGGCCAGCGCCTCACGCGGCGAGATCCCGAAGAACTCGGCGTCGAATCCGGCGGCGCCGGGCAGGAAACCACCGGTGCGCACGTAGGTGGTGCCGCGATGGTCGGGGTCGTCGTCGAACAGGCCGGAGGTGTCCCAGCCGCGGTCGGCCGGGAACTCGCCGATGCCCTCGCGGCCGCCCTCGACCAGGTCCCACAGCGCGGCGGGCGTGTCGGCCCCGCCGGGGAACCGGCAGGCCATGCCGACGATCGCGATCGGCTCGTGCCGTCCGTCCTCGGCGTCACGCAGCCGTTCCCGGGTCCGGTGCAGGTCCCCGGTCACCCGCTTCAGCAGGTCGAGAAGCTTCTCTTGGTCCGCCATCACACCCTCGCTCGGTGGTCAGAAGATCTCGTCGGTGAGGAAGTCGAAGACCTTGTCGACAGCGGCGTCGAAGAGCAGGTCGTCGAATTCGTCGTCCTTGTCGCCCGCCGCGTAGGCCAGCAGCAGCTTCTTCAGCGGCTTGGCGACCTTCTTGCGGTCTTCGGGGTCCAGATCGCCGAGGCGTTCGCTCAGCCGCTCGATGTCGGCCAGCACCTTGGCGACGGCTTTCTTGTCCGCCATCACGAAATCCCCAGTTCGGTGGCCAGGAAGTCGACGACCTCGTCCGCGGTCGCGTCCTCCAGCCGTCCGCCGACGCCGGTCCCCGTCGTGGTGATGCCGTCGAGCAGCGTCCGCAGACGGACGGCGACCGCGGTCCGGCCGTCGTCGTCGACGGCGGTCAGGCGTTCCGCGAGCCGGTCGAGTTCGGCGAGCACCGCGTCGGCCGCGCTGAGCGACGGAGGGGCCAGTTCGGACAGGAGATGCCCGGCGAGTGTCGCGACGGTCGGATGGTCGAAGACCGCGGTGGCCGAGAGGCGCAGCCCGGTGACGGTGTTGATCCGGTTGCGCAGTTCCACCGACGTCAGCGAGTCGAAGCCGAGGTCCTTGAACGCGCGGGCCGGATCGATCATGCCGCCCGCCTCGTGGCCGAGGACGGCGGCGGCGTTGTGCCGCACCAGGTCGATCAGCAAAGCCGTGCGCTCCTCGTCGGGCAGTGCGGTGAGCCGCTCGCCGAGACCGGCGCCGCCCGTGGTCGCGGGCGCCGCCGCGCGCCGGGTGGTGACCTTGGCGAGACCGCGCAGCACGGGCGCCACTTCGGTGGTCCTGGCGTGGGCGCGCAACGCGGCGCGGTCCAGTTCGATCGGCAGGACGGCGGTGAACCCGCCGTCGAGGGCGGCGTCGAACCGGGCCAGCCCGGACTCCGCGGTCAGCGGCGGCAGGCCTTCGCGCGCCATGCGGTCGACGTCGTTCTCGGCCAGCCCGCTGCCCATGCCTTCCCGCCAGAGCCCCCATGCGAGCGAGACCGCGGGCAAGCCCTGCGTCCTGCGGTGGGCGGCCAAGGCGTCCAGGAACGTGTTCGCGGCGGCGTAGGAGGCCTGGCCCGCAGAGCCGACGATCCCGGACACCGACGAGTAGAGCGCGAAGAGCGCGAGGTCGTGGCCGAGGGTGAGTTCGTGCAGATGCCAGGCGGCGTCCACCTTGGGGCGCAACACTTTCGCGAGCCTCTCGGGGGTCAGGCCGGTCAGCACGCCGTCGTCGAGGACACCCGCGGTGTGCACGACGCCGGTCAGCTCGACACCGTCCAGCAGTACGGCGAGCGCGTCCCGGTCGGCGACGTCACAGGCCACGACCCGGACTTCGGCACCCAGACCGGTGAGCTCCGCCGCCAGCTCTCCCGCGCCCGGTGCGTCCGGGCCGCGGCGGCTGGTGAGCAGCAGCCTGCGGACGCCGTGCGTGGTCACGAGATGCCGCGCGACGAGCGCCCCGAGCCCGCCGGTGCCGCCGGTGACGAGCACCGTCCGGTCCGGATCGAGCGCTCGCGGGACGGTGAGCGCGACCTTGCCGACATGCCTGGCCTGGCTGACGAACCGGAACGCGTCGGGCGCGTGCCGGACGTCCCAGGTCCGCACCGGCAACGGGGTGAGCGCGCCCTGGTCGAACAGGGTGATCAGCTCGGCCCAGATCTCGGCGGTGCGCGTCCGGCCCGCTTCGATCAGGTCGAAGGCGCGGTAGGCGACGTTCTCCGGCGCGCGGACGTCGGTCTTGCCCATTTCGAGGAACCGGCCGCCGGACGCGGTCACGCCGAGCGAGGCGTCGACGAAATCGCCCGCGAGGGAGTTGAGCACGACGTCGACCCCGCGTCCGCCGGTCGCGGTCCGGAAGGCTTCGGCGAAGTCGAGGGTCCGCGAGGACGCGATGTGGTCCGAGGGCAGCCCGGCCGCGCGCAGGACGTGCTGCTTGCCCTCACTGGCGGTGCCGAACACCTCGGCGCCCAGCCGGCGGGCGAGCTGGGTCGCCGCCATCCCGACCCCGCCCGCGGCCGAATGGATCAGGATCGACTCGCCCGCTTTCAGACCGGCCAGGTCGACCAGCGCGTAGTAGGCGGTCAGGAAGACGAGCGGCACGGTCGCGGCCTGCTCGTCGGTCCAGGCGTCCGGGACGCGCGTCAGGAACGGGCGCTCGCCGACGGCGACCGGGCCGATCCCGCCGTGCACCATGCCCATCACCCGGTCACCCGGCGCCAGGTCGGTCACTGCGGCGCCGGTGGCCAGCACGGTCCCGGCTATCTCGCAGCCCAGCGGCCCGGCCTCGCCAGGGTACATGCCCAGGACGTTCAGCACGTCACGGAAGTTCAGCCCCGCCGCGCGGACGGCGATGCGCACGTCTTCCGGTCCGAGGTCCGGTTCGCCCGCGGTCTCCAGGACCAGGTCGTCGACTGTTCCCTCGCCCGACTTGCCCAGCCGCCAAGGCCCGCCGGGCGGCAGCAGGACTCCCGCGCCCGCCTCGGCGATCCGCGGCACGAGCGGGACGCCGTCGCGCACGGCGACCTGCGGTTCCCCGGTCGCCACCGCCATCGGCACGTCTTCGGCCTCGCCGTCGACGAGGACGAACCGGCCCTGGTGCTCGGCCTGTGCACTGCGCACCAGGCCCCAGATCGACGCTGCCGCCGGATCCGTGGCGTCCGGTCCAGCCGCGTGTCGCGTGTGGATGACCAAAGTGGACTCTTCCCGCGTCACCCAGTCCTGCAGCACTTCCAGGACACGCGCGCCGAGCTCGTGCGCGGAGGTGACCGGGTCGCCTTCGGGCAGCACCGACAGCACCGCGGGCTTGCCGGGGACGACCTCCGGATACGCCGTGCACGCCACCGGTTCCGCGACCGCGATCGGCGTCCAGTCCACAGTGAACAGTCCACCGGGGAGTTCCTGGCCGCGGGCGACCGGGCGGCGGACGGCCAGCGAGCCAACGCTCAGCACCTCGGCGCCCGAGGGGTCGACGGCGACCAGCGACACGGTGTCCGCCGCGTGGAACGTGATCCGCAGCCGCAACGCGGTCGCGCCGCTCGCCCGCAGGCGGACGTCCGACCAGGAGAAGGGCAGCCCACCGGCGGATTCCGCCGACTCACGGAAGAACATCGCGTGCAGCCCGGCGTCCAGCAATGCCGGGTGGATACCGAAGCCGCCGTTCTCGTCCGCGGGAAGCGCGACCTCGGCGTAAACGTCGTCGCCATCGATCCACACCGAGCGCAGGCCACGGAACACGCCTTCGTAGCCGAAGCCGGGCAGGTTGTCGTAGAACCCTTCCAGGGACTGGGCTTCACCCGGCGGCGGCCATGCGATCCCCGGGACGTCGGCGTCGCTGTCCGGCGCGAGGACTCCGTTCGCGTGCCGCGTCCACTCCTCGCCGTGCTCCGGTCGCGAATGGACGGTGACCGCTCGGCGGCCGTCGTCGTCCGCGGCGGCCACCACCACCTGGATCTCGGCCGCGGCCGACAGCACGAGCGGGGCGCCCAGGGTCAGTTCCTCCACCCGTCCGCAGCCCGTTTCGGCTCCGGCGTGCAGCGCGAGTTCGAGGAATCCGGTGCCGGGGAAAAGAATGTCGTCGCCGACGCGGTGGCCGTCCAGCCAGGGCTGATCGGTCGTCGAGAGCCGCGCGGTGAACACGGTGTCGCCGCCGGGCACCGCGACCACCGCCCCGAGGAGCGGGTGTTCGGCGCGGCGCAGGCCGAGGCCGCGCGCGTCACGGCCCGGGCCGGGCGTGAGCCAGTACTTCGACCGCTGGAACGGGTAGGTCGGCAAGTCGATCCGGCGCCCGCCCGGGACGAGCGCGGCGAAGTCGACGTCCACCCCGCGGACGTGGGCGGTGCCCAGCGCGGTCAGGAGTTCGGGGACTTCGGGCCGGTCGCGGCGGAGCAACGGGCGCGCGACACCGTCTTCGACCAGCGCCGAGAGGACGCCGTCCGGGCCCAGCTCCAGGTAGGTGCCGCAGCCGTTGTCCCGCAGGACACGCGACGCGTCGGCGAAGCGGACGGTCGCTTCGACGTGGCGGATCCAGTAGTCGGCGGAGTCGTGCCCGCCGATCTCGCCGGTGACCGTCGAGACGATCGGCAGGTTCGCGGGGTGGTAGTCGGCGAGCCGCGCGATCCGGGCGAAGTCGTCGAGCATGTCCCGCATCAACGGGGAGTGGAACGCGTGGCTGACATTGAGCCACTTGACCTTGCCGTCGAAGCCGCCGATCGCCGTCTCCAGCGCGTCACGGGCACCGGACAGCACGACCGCGTCCGTACCGTTGACCGCCGCGATCCCGGCGCGCCGCTCGTGCCCGGCCAGCAACGCATGAGCCCTTTTCTCGGAGACACGCAGGGACACCATCGCGCCGCCTTCGGGCAGCTCACGCATGAGCCTTCCGCGCGCGGTCACCAGCATCGCCGCGTCGGACAGTGACAGCACACCGGCGACGTGCGCGGCCGCGAACTCACCGACCGAATGCCCGCACAGATAAGCCGGGGCGACACCCCAGGACTCCAGCAGCCGGAACAGGGCGACCTCGACGGCGAACAACGCGGGCTGCGCGTAGTCGGTGCGGTCGAGCAACGCCGGGTCGGCCTCGCCGAACACCACGTCCCGCAGCGGCGGATCGAGCTGCAGGTCGACATGCGCGCAGACCTCGTCGAAAGCCTCGGCATAGCCGTCGTAAGCGGCATAGAGCTCGCGGCCCATCGCGATGCGCTGGGCACCCTGCCCGGTGAACAGGTACGCGAGTTCGGCGGGTTCCTGGAGCGGGCCGCCGCGGAGCACCCGTTCGTCGAACGCGGTCAGCGCTTCCGTCAGGCTCGCGGCGTCCGGCGCCAGGACGAAGGCGCGTTCCGTCAGCGTCGCCCGGGTCTTGGCGAGCGAGAAGGCGAGGTCCACCGGATTCGCGTCGACGGCGGCGAGCTGTGCCGCGTGGGCCCGCAACGCGTCCGGATCGGCGGCCGAGAACGCGACGGCGACCGGCGAGGGCGCTGAGGGCGAGGGCTCGGCGGTCGCGACGGGTGCCGGTTCCTCCAGGATCAGGTGGGCGTTCGTGCCGGAGATGCCGAACGACGAGACGGCGGCCCGGCGCGGTTCCCCGCCACGGGGCCAGTCGACCGGCTCGGCCAGCAGGGAGACCGCGCCGGCGGACCAGTCGACCGCCGGGGTCGGATCGGCACCGTGCAGAGATCGCGGCAAACGGCCGTGACGCAGCGCCATGATCATCTTGATCACCCCGGCCGCCCCCGCGGCCGCCTGCGCGTGCCCGATGTTGGCCTTCACCGAACCCAGCCACAGCGGTGTTTCCCGGTCCCGGCCGTACGTCGCGAGCAGCGCCTGCGCCTCGATCGGGTCGCCGAGCGTGGTCCCTGTGCCATGCGCCTCGACGGCGTCCACAGTGGACGCCGACAGTCCGGCGTCGGCCAGCGCGGCGCGGATCACCCGCTGCTGGGACGGGCCGTTCGGCGCGGTGAGCCCGTTCGACGCGCCGTCGGAGTTGACCGCGCTGCCGCGGATCACCGCGAGCACCGGATGCCCGTGCCGTTCGGCGTCGGAAAGCCTTTCCAGCACGAACATTCCCGCGCCCTCGGCCCACGCGGTGCCGTCCGCCGCGGCCGAGAACGGCTTGCAGCGCCCGTCCGGCGCCAGGCCGCGCTGGTTCGAGAAGGCCACGAACGGGCCGGGGGTGCCGAGCACGGCGACCCCACCGGCGAGCGCGAGGCCGCATTCACCGTTCCGCAGCGCGCGGACCGCGAGATGCAGCGCGACCAGCGACCCGGAGCAGGCGGTGTCGACGGTCAACGCCGGTCCCTGCAGACCGAGGGTGTACGCGATCCTTCCGGAGACGACGCTCGGCGCGCTGCCGGTGAGCAGGAGCCCGTCGAGCCCCTCGGGCGCGTCGGCCAGGCGGGTACCGTATTCCTGCGGCTCGGCGCCGACGAACACTCCGGTCCGGCTGCCCGTCAGGGTTCCGGCATCGATCCCGGCGCGTTCCAGCGCCTCCCACGCCGTCTCCAGGACCAGCCGTTGCTGCGGGTCCATCGCCAGCGCCTCACGCGGCGAGATACCGAAGAACCCGGCGTCGAATTCGGCCGCACCGGGCAGGAAACCGCCGTGGCGCACGTACGTCTTGCCCGGGGTACCCGGTCGCGGGTCGTAGAGACCGTCGACGTCCCAGCCGCGGTCACGGGGGAATTCCGTGACCACGTCCCTGCCTTCATCCACAATGGACCAGAGGCCCTCGGGTGAGTCCGCGCCGCCGGGGAAGCGACAGCCGATGCCGACGATCACGATCGGTTCGCCGGTGACCGCACCCCCTTCCGCGGTGTCCGCGGCCTCGGCTCCGAAGAGGCACTCGTCGAGGAAGGCCGCCAGCGATTCGGGTCCGGGATGGTCATAGGCGAGAGTCACCGGGAGTTCGAGGCCGGTCTCGGCGGTCAGCCACGCGTGCAGCTTCACCGCCAGCAGGGAATCGAACCCGAGATCGGCGAAGGTGCGGCCGGGCGGGAGCGGCCCGTCCAGCACCGCCGACGTCGCCCGGCGCACCAGGCCCAGCAGCGTGCGGCGCCGCTCGGCGCGCGGCCTGCTTTCCAGCCGTCGCAGGGAATCCAGCTCGGTCATGCGCGCACTCGCCACCTCGGGTCGCCCGGCACAGGGAAGTCGCGGTCCAGCTAGCCACAGCGGCCCTCGCGGGCGGGGCGGAACTGTTCCACCGCCGGGTAACCGGCCGCTCCCCTGCCCGGTTTCCGTGCCGTGGGCAAGCGGTGGAAAAGGTATCCGGCGCGCCGGGACGGAATCGTTAACGTGGCTTTCGGCGAACCGGATTTCAGCGCCGAGACCCGTAGCCGCACGAGAACGCCGGCGTCCGCCGTGCCGGCCCGCGGTCGTCCGCGCGACGCCAGACACCAGTGCCGGAGGTAACGCCGATGACCCTGTCTCCCGTCGAAGAACGCATCCTGCCCGGCCCCCGGGCCGAGGCGGCGCCGCCGACGAGCATGCTGTGCCCCGATTTCCCGTTCGCCTACGACGACTGGCTCCGCCATCCCGCCGGTCTCGGCCGGGTGCCGCGCCAGGCGCACGGCACCGAGGTCGCGGTGATCGGCGGCGGCCTGTCCGGGATGGTGGCCGCCTACGAGCTGATGAAGCTCGGCCTCAAACCGGTGATCTACGAGGCCGAGCAGCTCGGCGGCCGGATGCGGTCGGTGAGCCTGCCCGGTTACCCGGACGCCGTCGCCGAACTGGGCGCGATGCGGTTCCCGCCGTCCGCCGGGGCTCTCTTTCACTACATCGACAAGGTGGGCCTGGAGACGACGCCGTTCCCCAACCCGCTCTCCCCCGCGTCGCCGAGCACGGTGATCAACCTGCACGGCGAGAACCATTGGGCGCGCACGTCCGCCGACCTGCCGCCGGTATACCGCGAGGTCAACGACGCCTGGACGAAGACGCTCCAGGAGCAGGCCGACATGTCGCTGATGGAGGACGCCATCCGGCGCCGCGACATCACGACCATCAAGGCACTGTGGAACCACTTGGTCACCAAGTTCGACAACGTGTCGTTCTACGGCTTCCTCACCTCGTCGCCGCTGTTCTCGTCGTTCGAGCACCGCGAGATCTTCGGCCAGGTCGGCTTCGGCTGCGGCGGCTGGGACACCGACTTCCCCAACTCCGCGCTCGAAATCCTGCGGGTGATCTGCACCGACACCAGCGACGAGCACCACCGGATCCTCGGCGGCTGCCAGCAGCTGCCGCTCGGGCTGTGGGCGGACGAACCCGCCGACCTCGACTACTGGCCGTCCGGCACGTCACTGGAAAGCCTGCACGGCGGCGAACCGCGCCCGGCGGTGGTCCGGATCGACCGCACCGGCCGCGGGTTCACCATCGAGGACGCGAACCGCGACGTGCGCACGTACCCGGCGGCGATCTTCGCCGCGCAGAACTGGAACCTGCTCTCGGGGATGAAGAGCGACGACGCCCTGCTGCCGCAGCCGGTCTGGACCGCGCTGGAGCGCACCCACTACATGGGCGCGTCGAAACTGTTCGTCATCACCGACCGGCCGTTCTGGCTCGACCAGGACCCGGCGACCGGCCGCGACGTGATGAGCACGACGCTCACCGACCGCATCCCGCGCGGGGTCTACCTGATCGACAACGGCCCCGACGAACCCGGCACGATGCTGCTCTCCTACACCTGGAACGACGACTCGCTCAAGGTCGCGTCGCTGAGCCCGGACGAGCGGCTCGACGTGATGCTCTCCGCGCTGGCCAAGATCTATCCGGGTGTCGACATCCGGTCGCACATGATCGGCCCGCCGATCGCGATCACCTGGGAGACGCAGCCGCATTTCAAGGGCGCCTTCAAATCCTGCCTTCCCGGCAGCTACCGCTACCAGCGGCGCCTGTTCACCCAGTTCATGCAGCGTGACGCCGCCGAGCACCACCGCGGCTTCTTCCTCGCCGGCGACGACGTCGCGTGGATCGCCGGTTTCTCCGAGAGCGCGGTCACCACCGCGCTGAACGCCGTATGGGGCGTCGTCGAGCACCTGGGCGGCGGCACCCATCCGGACAACCCCGGTCCCGGCGACGTGTTCGACGAAATCGCCCCGGTGAGCCTGGATTGACAGCGGAAAGGACTTCCCCATGTTCGCGAAGATCTATTCCCCCGACGCGGTCACCGGCGGCGCGGCCTTCGAACAGCAGGCCCTCCGCGTCGCCGAGGTGCTGCGGGACCGCGGCGTCGGCTCCGGTGACCGTGTCCTGCTCAAGGCCGACAACACGCTGGCCTATCTGACGATCCTCGTCGCGCTGATGCACGTCGGCGCGTCGGTGGTGCTCGTCGACCATATGGAGCACGCCGACCGCACGGCCGAAACGATCGCCGGCTCCGGTGTCGTGCTGGCCGTCATCGACGACGACGCGCCGATGCCGCCGGACGCGCCGTCGGCCTACACCTACGAGATCATGGTGGCCGCCGCCGACCGGGCCCCGACGGATGTCCAGTTGCGTTTCGACGTCTGGGAAAAGCTGCCCGACAGTCTCGTGATGTGGTCGTCCGGTTCGACCGGCATCCCCAAGGGCGTCGCGAAGAACGGCGCGCGGTTCCTGAAGAACCTCGAGCGCAACGCCGATCTCGTCGGCCACGTCGCCGACGACGTCCTCCTGCCGCTGCTGCCGTTCAACCACCAGTACGGCCTTTCGATGGTGATGATCGCGTGGCTGCGGGACTGCTCGCTGGTGATCGCGCCGTACCGCCGCCCCGACCGGGCGCTGCGCCTGGCCGGACGTGCCGGGGCGACGGTCGTCGACGCGACGCCGTCCACCTATCGCAGCCTGTTCAACATCATCGGCAAACGTCCGGCGCTCAAAGAGGAATTCTCCCGGGTGCGCATGCTGTGCAGCGGCGCCGCGCCACTCGAACCCGGCGTCGTGGAGCAGTCCGAAGAGCTGTTCGGCATGCCGCTGCTCGACAGCTATGGCAGCACCGAGATGGGCAACGTGGCCTTCGCCAACATCGGGAACCCGCGTGGCTGCGGGCAAATCGTCGAAGGACTGGACTTGGAAGTCCGCGCCGACGACGGCACCGTGCTGCCCCACGGCGAGATCGGCGAACTGTTCGTCCTCGACCCCGACCTCATGGAGGGCTACCTCGACGCGACCGGGCAGGTGATCCCCGTCGACCGCGGCTGGTACGCGACCGGAGACCTCGGCCGTCTCGACGCGGACGGGAACCTGCTCGTCGTCGGTCGCAAACGGGCGGTGCACCGCAACGGGCACACCCTGCATCCCGAGGTGATCGAGCACCGGCTGGCCGGGGAGGGCTGTTCGGCGAAGATCGTCGCGCTGCCCGATCAGCGTCGCGGGTCGAGCCTGGTCTTCGTCGTCGAGGACGACGCTCGGCGGGACTCGCGGTACTGGCGCGACCGGATCTGCGGTGTGCTGCCGCCCGCCGAGCAGCCGAACCGCGTCCTCGTCACCGATCAGTTCCCGTTGAACCGCAACGGGAAACCGGACCGGAAGCGGCTCGAACAATTCGCCGCCGCCGAACAACTCTGATCCCCACCACGAAACCGGGTGTGCGCAGTGGAAAGTTCCACCGATGCCGTCCTGTTCCCCGGCATGGGCCCCGCCCGTGCTCGCGAACTGGGCCGCTTCCTCGTCATCGATCCCCTGGCCCGGCGCCTGCTCGGCGTGGCGGAGCACGCGCTCGGCCGCTCCCTGCTGGATCCGCTCGCCAGAACGGACGAGGAGTACAACGAGCACACCCAGATCGCGTTCGTGCTCGCGTCGCTGGCGCTGGCCGAACGCGCCGAGCGGGAGCACGGGCTGGTGCCGGTCGCGGTCGGCGGCGCCAGCTTCGGTGAACGCGCCGCCGTGGTCCGCGCCGGCGCCCTTCCCGTGGCGGATCTCGTCCGGCTCGTCGACGCCGTCGCACGGCGGGAACGGGAGTACTTCGAGACGGCGCACCAGGATCTCGTCAGCCAGTTCATCGTGCGCACGCCGGAGGCGGCGCTCGGCGGGATCCTCGACGGGATCGGCCACGAACTCTCCGGCCGGTTCGACGACGAGGTCCACCTGGTGACCTTGCGCGAGTCCGATTTGGACGAATTCGTCCGGCGCGTCCGGGCCGCGGGCGGTTACGCGCTCACCACCATGCGTCCCGCGGCGCACGCGCGGATGCTCGGCGGATTGCGCGACAGGCTGGCGGAAGAGGTCTTCGGCGGGTTCGGTTTCGCCGACCCGGAGCTGCCGATCGTGTCCGATCAGGACGGTGAGCCGGTCCGGACCGGCGACGAGGTGGCATCGCTCCTGCTGGAGTCGACGGTCAACGCGGTCCGGCTGCCGGGGCTGGTCCACCGGTTCGCCACGCTCGGCGTCGGCCGGGTCCTCGTCGCCGGTCCGGACCACCTGCTGCACCGGCTGCCCGGGCTGACGTCGGCGTTCACCCTGCTGCGCGCCGACCTCCGGGACACTCTGAAACCGAGACGACGGCCCCGCGGGCGAGAGGCGGTGGCCGCATGAGCACCAAGGTCCGCGACGTCGCGACGATCATGGTGTCCTGCCTGGCGCAGCTGATGGTCGCGATCGACATGACCGTGCTGCATCTGGCGGTACCCGCGCTGACCACGCAGCTCGGCGCTTCGGCCGAGGAACTGCTGTGGATCGCGGACGTCTACGGGTTCGCCATGGGCGGCCTGCTGGTGACCATGGGCAATTTCGGCGACCGGTTCGGCAGGCGCCGGGTGCTGCTCATCGGCGTCACCGCGTTCGCGCTGGGCTCATTGGTGGCGGCCTACGCCCCGAGTGCCGAGCTGCTCATCGCGGCCCGCGCGCTGCTGGGAATCGCGGGTGCCGCCGTGCTGCCTTCGACGACTTCCTTGCTACGCGCGGTTTTCACCACGCAGCGAGCGCGGACGGCCGCGGTCGGGGTGACCGCCGGGGTTTCGGCCGCGGGTTTCGCCATCGGCCCGATCGTCGGCGGGGTCCTGCTGGAACACTTCTGGTGGGGCTCGGTGTTCCTCGTCAACATCCCGGTGGCGCTGCTGATCCTCGGCGCCGCGCGCGTCGTACCGGAGTCTCGGTCCAGCGGCCGGTTGCGGCTCGACCTGCCCAGTGTGCTGCTGTCCATCGTCGGGCTGGTCGCCGTGGTGTACGCGCTGAAAGGCGCGTTCTACGCCGGGCTTTGGTATCCGGAGGTGCTCGGCGCGTTCGCTCTCGGAGGTGCGTCGCTGCTGTGGTTCGGCAGGCGCCAGCGTCGGCTGGAGCAGCCGCTGATCGATCTCGATCTGTTCCGGCGCCGCGGTTTCTCGGCGTCGGTCGGCTCGAATCTGGTGTCGGTGTTCACGATGTCGGCGTTCGCGCTGATCTCGAGCCAGTACTTCCAGCTCGTGCTGGGCTGGAGTCCGCTGCGCTCCGGGCTGGCCTTCGTGCCCGGCGCCGTCGCCGCACTCGTCGCGGGCGGTGTCGTGGCGGCCAAGGCGGTGCGCCGGTTCGGCCGGGCGCCGACGGTCTCGGGCGGGCTGGCGCTGGCGTCGATCGGCTTCGGGCTGTTCGGCGCGGTGAGCACGGACTCGCCGTACCTGCTGGTGCTGGCCGCGCAGGTGGCTTTCGGCGCGGGCGCCGGGCTCACACTGACCGTCACCGGCGACACCATCCTCGGCACGGTGCCTCGCGACCGCGCCGGTGCCGCGTCGGCGATCTCCGCCACCGCCTACGAACTCGGCGGCTCACTCGGGATCGCGGTGGTCGGCAGCGTGCTGTCCGCCGTCTACCACGCCGAACTGACGCTGCCCGCCGGAGTGCCGCCCGATCTGGCCGCCCAGGTGCGGGAATCGTTCAGCGCCACCGCGGCGGTCGCGACCGGCCTGCCCGAACCGGTGGCGACGGCGGTCCGCACGGCTGCCGAGGAGTCGTTCGTCGGCGGCATCCGGACGAGCATGCTGGGCAGCGCGGCGGTGATGACGATCCTCGCGCTGGTGGCGCTGCGGAGCCTGCGGGGCGTGCCGAAGGTGATCGAGACCGACGTGCCGCCTCCGCGGCCCGCTCCGAGCCCGCTGCCGTGACTTGGTGGGCGTCGCGCAGGGTCCGAAGTACACGAAGCGGTCCTTCACGGACGTACGGCCAGGAACGACGTGAAGGCCTCCTTCCCTACTCTCAAGGTAGGGAAGGAGGCCTTCACGGACTTGGCCGGGCGTGTCTCGCCGGCCCCCTCATGACGAAGTGACGTTCCCTTCCGCACTGCCACGGACCATCCCGAAGAGCGGCCGACCGTGGTCCGCCGGGGCAACTATGCTGGCCGAAGGTGCCCCGGCCGCCTGACCTCCCGACCGAACGGTCCTCCTTGCGCCATGCTCGGAGCGACCGTCGCCCGGCCGCGCCGTGGACCCGCGACGGCCGAGGAGGGAAATGGGAGCGACGGCCGTCACGAGCGCCGGACCGGAGGACGCGCAGGCCGCGTTGGACCGGGTGCTCACGGGGCCCGGCGCGATCTGGGTGGTGCACGGGCCTTCGGGCAGTGGCCGCAGCACCGTTCTCTCCGGTCTCGCCCAGCGCGGCCGCCGCTCCGGTGCCGCCGTGCTGGCCGTGCCCGCCGGCCTCGAGCCCAGGACCGTCCTCCTCCGGCTGACGACCCAGCTGGCCGAGCTGATCACCGTCCTCGACCGCCCCGAGCTGGTCAGCATGCTCAGCGCGGTCGCCTGGCTGCGAACCCGGCTCGAATCGGGTTCCGGCGCCGGACCGCAGACGACGGCCCACGATCTGGTCACCGTCCTCGCCACGCTCGCCCCGCGCGGCCGCATCGTGCTGCTGTTCGACGACTTCGACCTGCTGCCGCCGGAGCTCGCCACCGTGCTCACCCTGGTCGCCGAAGGCGCCCGCGCCACCGGGACGGTCACCGTCGCGACCGTGACCGGCCGGAGCAGGCGGGACGGCCCGGTCGGCAAGGTGTTCGCCGTCGCCGACGGCGCGATCGGTCTCCTGCCGCTGACCGCCGACGAGGCGACCGCGCTGCTCCCCGCCTGGACGACCCGCGCCGGGCGGATCGCGAGTGATCCCGCGTTCGTCACGGCGGTGCGCGCCGCGCTCGGGCCGCTGTTCGGCAATCCCGGCACGGTCGGCGCGACGGTCGCGGGCCTGCGCGCCACCGGCAGACTGGCGGTCATCGACGAGCACGTGTGCCTGATCGGCGCGGGAACGCCGATCGTGCTGCCCGGCGGGCATCCTGAGACGCTCCGCCTGCGACGGCTCGGGCCGCGCGCCCGGCGGCTGGCCGCCATCATCGCGGTGCTGGGCGAACAAAGCGCCGTCACCCTCGAAAGACTGCCTTGGCTGGCCTCCGCGGCGGGAATGACGCCGTCCATCGTGGGACAGGCCCTCGACGATCTGGTCCGGGCCGGGATCCTTCGCACCGGCAGCGGTACCGACGGCGCGATCGAGTTCGCCGTCCCCGCCCTGGCCGACAGGCTCCGGCTGGAGCACGGCGCGCGCTGGCGCGCCGTGCTGCATCGGCGGATCGTCCGGGAGCGGCGATCCGCCGAGATCGCCCCGCATCTCGCGGAGCTTCCGCCGTCGCCGCCGGATCCCGAGGCCGCGAGCCCGCTGCTGGAAGCCGCGGCGAACGCCGACCTGCCCACGGCCCGCCGCTACCGGAGGGCGGCGCTGCGGCTGCTCGCGCCGGCCGACGCCCGCTTCCCCGAAACGCTCCGTGCGCTGCTCGCGGACAGCCTCGCGGCCGGTGAGTACGGCACGCTGGCCGACGACCTCGCCACCGTCGTCGCACCGCGACTCGCCGACGCCGAGCCGTCCGCACGGCTGTCCGTCACCGCGCTGCTGTGCTGGCTGGGTGCCCTCGCCCACGATCAGCGGCTCGCCGAACTCGACGTCGTACGATCGCTGGCAGTCGAGGTCGCCCGCGCCCTCGACTCGGCTCACGAATGCCACCGCCTGCTGGACGCGGTCAACCGGGCCGACCGGCCGGTGGCCGCCGAGGCGGTCCGGGCGCTCGCGCGTGCCTGCGGCGCCGAAGACGACCGTCTGTTCGCCCTCGGCGCCGGGATCCTGCTCGGCTCGTTGCCCGGCGACGGTGGCAGGCCTGCCGAAGAATGGCTGGTATCGACGGAGATGCCGCCGCACGAGGACGTCGCCGAGGCCGCCGAGGTCCTCGACACGGTCAGCGTGCTGAAGGTCCTGCTGTGCGGCCGGTACCAGCCGCCCTCGACCGGGTTCTCGTGCGACTGGCACGCCGTCCGGCAGGCCTACCGCGAAGGCGAGTGGGACACGGCGCTGTCGCTGGCGCGGCGACTCGAAGGCGACCGCCTGTGGTGGGATCCACCCCGTCGCCACCGGTTCGCGAGTGTGTTCGCCGCGGAGATCTGCGCCCAGCGCGATCAGCCGGAACGAGCAGCGGATTGGTTGCGCCGCTTGCCTTTCCGGACGTCCGTCGACGCCTGTGCCGCCTGGGTCCGCTGCCGGCTGCGCCAAACCGAAGGACGGCACGACGAGGCGGTGGAGCGCGGCTGGCGGGATTACCTCGACTGCCGCGAACGCGGCGTGCGCGCGGGTATGGAACGGCTTCTCGCGCGGCTCCTGTACGGCGCGCGGCGTCAAGGTGACACCGAGACCGTGACCCGTCTGCTGGCCGAATTGGAGAACCTCGCGACCCGATGCCCGACCCCGTCGGTCCAGGAGGCGGCCCTGGTGTGCGGCGGTCTCGTGCGCGGGGACAGGGAATCGGTGCACGCGGGGGTCAAACTGGCCCGGCAGTCCGGCGACGTGTTCCGGATCGCCGAGGCGTGCACGGCGTTCGGCGAGGTGAGCCCGGTTCCCGCGCCGTCGCTGCTGGAAGCGCGCCGGACGCTGGAGCGGCTCGGCGCGGTCGCCGAGCTGGCGTCCGTTTCGGCGCTGCTCGACCGGCACCGCATCGCCGTCTCGCCGGAGCAGGCGGACCGGACCGACCGGGCGGCGCTGGATCCCTTGGAGCGCCACATCGTCGGCCTGATCGCGAGCGGCCACACGAACCGGCAGATCGCGGCCGCGCTGCAGGTCAGTGAGAAACGCGTCGAAGCGCGGCTGACGTCGCTGTTCGAGCGCACCGGCAGTCATTCCCGCGTGGAGCTGGCCGCGGCGTGGCTGCAGGGCCGCCTCGACACGGCGGCGCCCACCGGATCCTGATCGGCATTCACCCCGCCCGGTGGCCCCGCATCGCCGCGGCCAGCTGGGCGCGGCCGGTGATGCCCAGCTTGCGGTACGAACTGGTGAGGTGCTTCTCCACCGCGCGCACCGTGACCTCCAGCAGTTCCGCGATGTCGCGGTTGCGGCGCCCGGACACCGCCAGTTCCACGACGCGCTGCTCGGTCGCGGTCAGCAGGCCGTCCGCCTGATCCGGCGGCTCCCCGGATCCGGTCAGCCAGCTCGCGCCGCATCCGGCCGCCAGGCTCCGGCCCTCCCGCAGCCACTCGCGGGCGTCGGGCCCGGTGGCCCGTTCGCCGAGCAGAACCAGGGTGCGGGCGAGTTCGAGACGATCTCCCGAGCGGGACAGGGTTTCCGCGGCTTCGCGCAGCACCGGGACGGCGTCCTCGTCCCGATCGAGCAGCGTCGCGCGGATCCGCAACGCCCGGCCGACCGAAGACGGCGCGCCCCACGACAACGCCCGCTCGACCTCGCCCTGCGCGACGGCTTCGGCCCGCTTCGGGTCGTCGGTCGCCGCGAGCAGCAGCGCGATCTGGCCGCGCAGCGGCAGCAGCACCCGGTTCCCGAACCGTTCCAGCTGGTGCACGCAGTCGAGGAAGTACTCGGCGGCCGCGGTGTGATTGGCCTCGGTCAGCGCCAGGGTGCCGTAGGCCAATGACCGCAGCCACGGATCGTGGTCGGCCTCCAGGTTGTCGACGAGCAGCCGCGCGAGCGCCGGATCTCGTTGCTCCATCGCGATTTCGGCCAGCACCCGCATCGCCGTCATGGTGATCCCGACCCGGCTGGGGCCCGCCGAGGCGAGCACCGCCTGCGCGCGGTCGCGGGCGACGCCGAGCAGCCCCGTGGCGGAGGCCACCAGCGCCTGCCCCGCCCACGCGACCAGCGTCGGGAGGTCGGGGTCGGCGGCGGGGCCGCACGCCGCCGCGAGCCAGGAGTCCACTCCCTCCAGCGAATCCGCCGCCGCCAGCACCAGCACGGTGAGCGGGAACGTGGTGTACATCTGGTCCGGTGAACCGGGTTCCCGCGCCAGCACCTGCCTGGCGAGGTCCACAATGGACTCCCGGGGTGCGACACCCGCGACGGTCATCAGGTACAGCAGGACCGCGACCAGTTCCCGCTGGGCCGAAGACTCCTGCGCGGGCGCGGGACCGAGTTCGGCCAGCCGGTCCGCCGCCGCGTCCCCGGCACCGGGCACTCCTCGTTCGAGGTAGCGAAGCCGGGCTTCCATGCGCAACGCCGCTTCGGCCGCGGCCGGGCCCGGGACCTCCCGCAGTTCCACGAGCACCTGCCGGAGGCGGCGGACATCCGCGGCGAAACGGAGCCCGGCCACCACCGGGAGCAGGCCGAGCGCGAAGGCGCGATCGACCGGATCCCGCATCAGGCCCAGTGCCTGATGCAGATGCCGGTGGGCGGCGGGCAGGTCGTAGCCGCGTTCGACGGCGGCGAGATCGACGAGCAGTTCCGCGCGATCGGCGCCCGGATGCGCCAGCGCGTGCCGCAGGTACTGGGCGGCCGTCCGAGGCGACGAGTTCGCCAGCGCGGCACTGGCCGCGGTCCGCAGGACGTCCGCGGCCCACGGCTCGGGTTCGGCGACCGTCGCGAGCAGCTGGCGGCCGATCTGCTCGACCGGCCTTCCGTTGCGGTACAGGACGTTCGCGGCACGCAGGTGCAACCGGTCCTGTTCATCGGCGCTCAGCTGATCGGCGACGAGATCACCGGCCATCCCGCCGGCGAACCGCAGCAGCCCGTCGGCGGGGGTCTCGACGATGCCCAGCCTCCGCAGCGCCCGCAGCGCCGCGTCGAAGTCCGGGGAATCGAGTCCCGCGAGTTCGGCGAGGACGCCGGCCTCGGTCTCCTCGCCGAGCGCGGCCATCGCCTTGGCCACCGCGCGGACGTCGTCCGGCTGGGCGCGCAGGCAACGGGTCAGCCGGGCCGCCGCGGGCGAGGGGCGCAACGCGGCGAGTTCGGCCGCGGCCGAGGCGACCGGGCGCAGCCCGTGCCCGAGTATCGTGTTGACCAGCGCGTCCAGCAACATCGGCGAACCACCCGTGCGGGCGAAGCAGGCGTCCGCGAACTCGGGGGCGGGTTCGGCTCCGCAGCGGGCGGTCAGGTAGGCCCGGACGCCGGCGGCCGAGAGCGGGGTGGCGTGCACCGTACGCGCCGCGGTGCGGGCGATGTCCTTGACCACGATGTCGTCGGCGGAGTCGTCGCCCTCCAGCAGGGTCGCGACGACGAGGACCCGCAGCCTGCTCATCCGTTTGGCCAGGTAAGCGAGCCAGCGCGCCGACGCCGCGTCCGCCCATTGGAGATCGTCCACGAGCAGGGCCACCGGGCCGGTGTCGCGCACCATTTCGGTGAACAGTTCCAGCAGTTCGTGCAGCACGAGATGGGCGCGGCGCGCGTCGGGCGGGCCGGCGGGGAATTCGCTGTCGGCCCGGACCGCGGTGAGCAGTTCCCCGCGACGACCCGCCTCCAGCAAGGGTTCCAGCAGCAGCCAGACGACGCCGTGGGCGACTCCGCGCTCCAGCGGTGTCGCCGCTGCCCGCACCACGCGCACTCCCCGCGCGGCGGCCTCCTCCCCCGCCGCGTGCAGCAGGGCGGACCGCCCCGCCCCCAGGCCGCCGCGGACGACGACGAACTCGCCCGCCCCGGCACGGGCCTCGGCGACCGCCCCGGCGATCGCGGCCAGCTGATCCGCTCGCTCGATCATCATGACGGCGGCTCAGAGCTCCTTGTCCAGCGCGTCGAACAGCTCGCGCAACTCGGCCCGCCCGGTCACCTCGAGCTGCCGGTAGATCGCGGTGAGCCGCAGCTCGACGGCGCGTTTGCTCACGCCCAGTTCTTCAGCCAGTTCGGCGTTGGAGGCGTTCGCGAGCACGCGGCGGACGAGGTCGGTCGCACCGGGCGAGAGCGCCCGCCAGCGCCGGGACGCCGTGCGGTAGGACCGCCGCGGCCGGTCGGACAGCCGTTTCCCGAGGTCCGCGATCCGGGACGTGGCCCACGCGAGCTGATACGCGGTGGCCAGCCGTTCGGCTTCGCGCAGCAACCGCGGCACGCCGCTGGTCTGGCCGCGGTTGAGCTGGGCGGCCGCGAGCAGCAGGACCGCCTCGACGTAGAGCACCCTGGCCGGCGACTGCTGGAGCGCGTTGACCGCCTGTGTCAGCCGGAACACCGCGTCCTCGGCGCGGACCGCGACACCCGCCCCCAGATGGGTCCGCCCGATCGCGGTGCGCGTGCCCCAGTTCTGCGCCAGCCGCCATTCCTCGCTGATCATCGCGGCCGCGGTGTGCTCGTCGCCGAGTGCCTGCGCCGCGATGGCGACATGCGAACGCCACGGCACCAGGCCCGGGTTCAGCCAGCCCGCCGCGTTCATCCGCCTGCCGCATTCCTGGAACAGGCCCAGCGCCCGGCGGTGGCGTTTCAGGTCCAGTTCCAGGAGCCCGCGCATGAAAAGCAGGTAGGGCGCGGAGTACAGCGGCCCGCCGTCGCCCGCGGCGTCGACGGCGCGCTGGGCGGCCTCGAGATCCCCGCGGGTGAGGGACGCCGCGATCTGGATCGTGCTCAGCGACGTGGCGACCGTCGACGGCCAGCCCTCCGGTGGGCCGGAGGCGGCGGCTTCGGCGAGCGCGTCCTCGGCGGCCTGCACGCGACCGCGCTGCAGATGGATCCAGGCCTTGCCGGTGAGCCCGAGGGCCACCGGCACGCCCGCCCCGGCCGCGCTCGCGTCCGCGATCATCTCCTCGTACACCGAAAGCGCTTCCAGGACGTCGTCGGTCTGGGTGAAGGTGATGGCCAGCGCCAGCCGCGGCGAGTAGAGGGTGATGGGTTCGCGGGACGGATCCGCCGCGCGCCGGGCCAGCCGCCGGGCGGCTTTGCCGTCGCGGCAGGCGATCGTGGCCAGCCAGGACGCGGCGGCCGCCTGCGCGGAGGTCAGTGCCGCCGGGTCGAGATCCGGCAGTGCGGGGATGCCGAGATGGACGGCGCCCGCGCCGCTCCCGTCGGCCAGCCAGTACAACGCCGCCAGATCCGCGCGGTCCCGGTCGTCGACCGCGGCCTCGCTCAGGAGGGCCAGCTCGCGCAAGGCGTCTTCCCTGGCGCCTCGCTGCATCATCAGGTCCACAGCGGACAGTCGCGTTCGGACGGTGTCGTCACCGGAAACCCTGGTCGCCCTCGCCAGCCGCAGCCCTCCGGTGAACGGGCACGACGACGCCTCGACGGTCTCGAGTTCCAGCCGCAGCCGCGCCGACATCCCCGGCGGCGCCGGTTCGGCCAGCGCTCTCCGGTAGTAGCGCGCCGCTTCGGCGTGATCCCCGGCTTCGCGGCGGCGCAACGCCGCGGCGTGCAGCGTCTCCAAGGCCCAGGCCTCGCCGACCGGTTGCGAGCCGAGCAGCAGCCCGGCGACGACCTCCTCCGGGGCGGCCCGGCGATGCCCGAGTTCGGCGGCCCGGCGGCGCGTCCCCGCCCGCTCGTCCGCTCCGGTCTCGGCGAGCACCCAGGTGGCCACCTGCGGGTTCATCGGCTCGGCGGGATCGGTCCCGATCAGGCCGGAGTCCGCCAGCACCCGCAGCGCCCGGCCCAGCGGCATCCCGAGCGGCCCGGCGAGCGGCCGCAGGTACGCCTCGTCGAGGGTGCCGATCGCGGCGATCGTCCGGACCAGCGCGGCGAGATCGGACGGCAGCCGGGCGAGCAGGTCGAGCACGGTGTCGCGGCGCACGTCCGCGGTGACGGCGGTGATCTCCGGACCGGCGGACGACCGGGCGAGCACCTCCGCGAGCAGGGCGGGATTCCCCCGCGTGGCCGCGTAGACCTCGGCCACCGGCGGCCGCGGCGCGGGGACCGCGTGCACCAGCCGCCGGACCGCCGCCTCGCTCAAGGGCCGTAACCGGACGACATGCCGGTTCTCCCAGGGAAGACCGCCGAGCGACAAGGGATCCGCTTCGTCGGCGTCCTGCGGGCCGGAGTGCGCGGCGATGAGCAGCACGGGGTCGTTGCCCCGGCGTCGCTGCAAGGCCGCCAGCCAGGCTTCGGACTGCTCGTCGGCCAGGATGAGGTCGTCGACGACCAGCAGGACCGGGCAGCGCCGGGCCGACTCCAGCAGCCGCTGGCAGAGCAGTTCGTGCAGGACCTGCACGTCGGTGCCGTCCGAGAGCGCGGCTTGCAGCCACGGGACGTCCGCGAGCTCCGGGATCGGTGCCAGCAACTGGGAAAGAAGCCCGTACGGCAGCTGCGCCTCGGTGGCCGAGCCGCACGCGGTGAACACCTGCAGTCCCCGCTCGGCGGCCAGGGACGCGACCTGGTCCAGCAGCGCCGTGCGCCCGCTGCCCGCCGGGCCGAGCACGGCCGCGGAGCCGCCGTGGCCGTGTTCGAGATCCCCGATCAGGCGAGTGAGCAGACGCAGTTCGGTCTCGCGTTCGACGAGTTCGTCCGCACCGTCGGCTTCGAGCCGCCGGACGGCGCTCACCGGGCACCTTCGAGGACGGCCGGACGCTCTTCGGTCTCCTCCAGCACCACGGCCAGTTCGGTCCGCCCGCTGATCCGCAGCTTCCGGTACACGCTCGTCAGATGTGTCTCGATGGTCCGGACGGTGACGAAGAGCCGTTCCGCGATGACCCGGTTGCTGATCCCGCGTCCGGCGAGCCGGGCGATATGCCGTTCCGCGGGACTCAGCGAGGCGAACGGGGACATCTCGCCCGGGATCCCCGCGTCGGCGGCGGTCCGCTGGGCGCGGCGGAGCAGGAACCGGTCCCCTGTCCGCAGGCTCAGCTCGGCGCAGCGCCGCAACCGGGTGCGCGCGGCGACGGTGTCCCCCGCTTCGACGAGCGCGCGGCCGAGGTGGTACTCCGCCAGCGCCTCCTCCAGCCGGGCGGGTGAACCGGCCAGGATGCCCGCCGCCTCTTCGATCAACGCGATCCGGTCGGGGCCGCGGGTGGCGACCGCGGTCGCGAGCCGGGCCATCCCGACCGCCCTCGGGGTGCCCCACCGCAGTGCCGGTCCGGTTCCTTCGGCCGCGAGGTCAGCGGCGGCCTCGAAACGTCCCTCGTCGGCCAGCATGCAGGCGGCCTCGAACCACCACGGCGCCAGCAGCGGGTTGGCGATGCCGACGTCCGCGAGGCTCTCCCCGCAACGGTTGAAGAGGTTCAGCGCGGCCTCGCGGTCTCCCGCCGCCCAATGCACCCGCGCGTCGACTAGCTGGAACCACGGGCGCATCACCGTGTGCTCCCACAATTGCGGGGAATCCGCTTCCCGCAACAACTTCATCGCCTTCGCGGTCTCGCCCTGCTGCGCCGCGACGGTCGCGTACGCGATCCGCGGGACGACACCGCCGGTCCGGCCTTCGGCGCGACGGCTGAGCGCGTAGGCCTGTCCGGCGTCGGCCGACGCGGTGGCGAGATCACCGCACCAGTGCCCGAGCAGGCCGCGGAAGGCGAGATATTCGCTGCGCTGGGCCGGCACGAGTTCGATGGCCCTGGTCAGTTCGTCCCTCGCGACGTCGATCTCGTCCGCGAGCAGCAGGGCCAGCACGGCGGAGCTGACGGCCGAATCGTCGGTGGTCGGGGTGTACCCGCGGATCGCGCGCATCGCCCATTCGGCGGCTTCACGCGGCCGGGTGCCGTCGAGTGCGGCGACGACGGCGCAGACGGCCAGATGCCTGGCGTCGACGACCGCGTTGTTCGACCGCGGCTGGATCCGGGTGTCGAGTTTCGCCAGGCTGTCGCGGTCTTCGATGCCCACCAGGCACAACAGTCCTTCGAGCTGCCCGCGCAGCTGCTGGTCCATCTCGCCGCCGAGCACGGTCAGCACCCGGTCCAGCACGGTGACGGCGGTCCCGCAGCGGCGGGCGACGAGCGCCGCGCGGCCCAGTTTCACCGCGGCCCTGGCCTGGTCCACCGGATCCTGTTGCAGTTCGAGCGCGCGGCGCAGGAGGTCGAATCCGCTGTCCGGTTCCAGCAGCGCGACCGTCTCGGCGAGTTGAACGGCCAGCCCGGCGTCGGAGGGCCGGGCGGCCGCGGCGGGCCGGAGATAGCGCAGCGCGTCCCAGGGCGCGCCCCGGTCGCAGGCGCAGGTCGCGGCGTCACGCAGCAGGTCGACCATCCAGGTGTCGAGCTCGGCGAGTTCGAGCAGGTGTTCCGCCACTTCCTCCGGTGATCCGGCCGCGTCGCTCAGCAGGATCGCCGCGGTCCGCCGCCACCGGCCCAGTTCGGCGGGTTCGAGAGCGTCCAGCAGCCCTTCCCGCACCGGATCGTGCCGGAAGGAAAGCCCTTCCGCGGCGAGGATGTGCCTGCCCCGGAGCAGCTCGACGGCGGTTCCGGCGGTGCGGGCAGGCACCTTGGCCAGACGGGCGACCAGTGACAGGTCCTGCCCGCCGAGCACCGCGATGGCGGTGGCGACCGCCTTGGCGTAGTCGGGGACGCCGGCGAACAGGGAGCGGATCAGCGCCGCCCCCGCCGCGGACCCGGCCACCGGGGCGATCCCGGACGCGACCTTGCCCAGTTCGTCGAGCATCTCCCGCAGCAGCAACGGATTCCCGCCGGACTGCTCGACGCAGTGCCGCACGAACGGCTCGCCCGGGTCCGACCCGACGGCCTCGCGCGCGAGCGAGGCGACCGCCTCGGCGGGCAGCGGGCCGAGGTCGAGCGCTTCGGTGCCGTACCAGGATTCGAGATCCGCCAGGCGTTCCGCCGCGCCGTCCGGCCCGTCGGCGGCCGACCGGACCAGGATCATCCGCACCGGCAGCCTGGTGGAATGCCGGGCGATCAGGCTCAGCCACCGCACGACCGCTTCGTCACACCAGTGCACGTCGTCGACGGCGAACACGATCGCGGGCAGTCCGGCCGCCCATTCGGCGAAAGCCTCGTACCAGGCGGCGAAGTCTTCCGGGTCCGGGACGCGGGCGCCCGCGCGGCGCAGCTCCGCGAGTAGTTCCCCCGCGACCGCGGCCCCGTCACCCGGAACACCGGTGCCCCGGCAGACGACGGTGTCCGTGAGAGCCGCCAGCGCGGTGTCCAGCAGGCTGGACTTCCCGATACCCGCTTGCCCCCGCACGACGATGACGGAGCCTTCACCGGGTGCACCGGGGCGCAGCCGAGCGGCGAGCCAACGGAGCTCGTCGTCACGTCCGGCCAGCGCGCGTCCGGGTCTGTTGGCGTCCCTCATCTCCCGCCTCCCTGTCGTCCCATCGGGGCCGTTGCCGTCACACAGAGCGAACAATCGCTTACGTGCTTCCATCTCATCGTGTGATCGTCTTACCGAATAGAGCGTGCAACCTCGATAAGGGTTATCCCTCACTACAGGGACGGCGGGCGCTCAAATGAGCACGACACTCATCAACGGCGGGATTTCGAGCGCGAAGCGGCGCGGGTCGGCGCGCGGACCCGGGTCGATCAAGACCGACAGAAGTCGCGACAGAAGGAAACATGGCATGAACCAGCGACACCATCGAAGTGACCGCCCGGCTGCCAGCTGACTCGCTCGACAGGCCGCCATCCGCTCAAACGAGCGAAATCACCGCGCGGGTCATTACGAATTCTGCCGAAATACATGCAAACGAAGTGGCCGTTCACTGGGACCGCACCGTGATCGCACGAGCACGTCACGCGATGGCCACCCGCGCGTCAGATCCCGGCGATCAGCTCGCGCGCCGGGACTCCGGCACCCGCGGCGGCCAGGCCGTCGAGTCCAGCAGGCCGGTGGCGAAGGCGCGTGAAACCAGTTCGACCCGGTTGCGCGCCTTGAACTTCCGCTGGAGGCGGGCGACGTGATAGTCGATGCCCTGCCGGCTCAGGTAGAACTTGTCGGCCATCTCCAGACTGGACAGGCCACTGGCGATCCCCTGGAGGATCTTCGCCTCGATGTCGGTGACCGAGCCGAGGTGTTCGGCGCGGGCGACGGCGGGCGCCGCCTCCGGGAGCATGGTCAGCAGGATCGCCGTACCCGGCGCCCGCATCCGGCCCGCCATGATGGTCAGCCTGTCGGAGCCGCCGGAACCGAGCCCGGTGACACTGCCGCGGAACCGCTGTTCCCAGCCTTCGGCGACCCGGTTCAGCCGGTCGCGTAAATGGTCCGGACCAGTGGTGACCAGCTCGGGGAACGATTCGCCGAGCACGTCGGCGGGACGGCGGCCGAGCAGGCGGAAGAACGCGGCGTTGCCGCTGCCGAGCCGCAAGCCGGCACTGAGCGCCGCGAGCGGCATGTCGGCGACTTCCACGAATTCGCTGATGGTTCCGGGTCGTACGGTGCGACCCGCGTCGAAAGCGCGCGTGCCGATCGGGGAAATCGTTCGGATGCCGGCCATGGAAAGCCCCCTTCTGCCTGAGCCAAATGTGTCCACCAAAGCCGTCCCTGCCCAAGACTCGGCAAACACTACGAAGCGGCGATCCGCGAGGTCAACGAATTCCGGAGCAGTTCGTGGCCACCGAACCCACCGTGCGGACGGGCCGCACCGAAGGTTCGGTATCGGGGCCTCGGCTGGAGAATCCTCAGCTCAGCGGCCGGTTCGGCGACCGAACCTCGCACCGAGAGGGAGGCGAAGCGAATTCCGCGTGAAGAAACTCTCGCGTTTTCGCTCCGTCACGATAGCACCGAATCCGCCGATCCTTAACATTGATTTAAGGTGGGCCCGGATCGCGATTCGCGAAGCGGGTGGCCCGATGATCGGTACACGGCCGGTGACCGCCTGTCGATCGACCGAATGGCCTTCAGCGAAGAAAACGATCGGCCGACCGGAACCTTCTATCCATTGTAGACACAGAGCCGCCACGGGCGTGGTGACACCCGGGGCGGCTCCGCTGGAGAATCAGACGGTTTCGCGCGTGGTCACCGCGTCCTTCTCTGCGGCCAGCGCGGTGCAGGTGCGCACCCAAAGTTCCCAGCCGCGCAGCGCCTGGTTGCAGTTCCAGCCGGTCCAGCGGCCCGCCTGCGCGCCCTCGTTGCCGGCGCGGTTGCAGGCGGTTTTGCTGCTCCAGCCCTCACTCACCTTGCGATACGGCGTGCAGGAAGCCGCCGCGACGTCGCCCGGCACCCCGGCCGCGCACGGTTCCGCGGTGCTCGCCATCGCCGATCCCGCGGTCAGCACCGACCCGACGAGGGTGGCGGCGAGAACGGCACCACGGACCACGAAGCGTTTGTTCATCGAGTTTTCCTTACCGCGAGCAAGACCCCTGCCCACAGTGGCCGATCCGCCGACGAAGATCAACCGCCTTGTGCCGGGCGAGTCACCGTGGTCGTGAGTGGCGATTCGGGTTCTAAGCCGAATCGCCACTCACGACCACCCGGACCTGCGCAGCCTCCGCAGCCGGGCGAGGTCATTCACCGATGACCTGCTCCACCTTGCGCTGCAGCTTGTTCATCCCGCCGAGCCAGCGGTCGGTCTGCGTGGCCCGCACGGCGTAGTAGTCCGCGACCTCGGGGTGCGGCAGCACCAGGAACCGGTCGGCGGCGACGGCTTCGAACAGCGCGTCCGCGACCTGCTCAGGCTGGATCGCCGACGCGCCCATCAGCAGCTCGCCCGCGGGGCCGGTGTTCTCCAGCATCGCCGTCCGCACGCCCTGCGGGCAAATGGCCTGCACGGTGAGCCCGCGGTGCCGATAGGTCGCCGACAGCCATTCGGCGAAGGCGAGCGCGCCGTGTTTGGTCACCGAGTAGGACGCCGAACCGAGACTGGTCAGCAATCCCGCCGCCGACACCGTCGAGATGAAGTGGCCGCGGCCGCGTTCGAGCCACGGCGGCAGGAGCAGCCGCGCCGCGCGCACGTGTGCCATGACGTTGACGTCCCAGATCCGCGCCCAGTCCTCCTCGGGCGCGTCCACGCCGCCCATCGGCGCGATCCCGGCGTTGGCGCAGAAGACGTCGATCTCGCCGAGGGTTTCGCGCGCCGCTTCGATCAGGGACGCGACACCCGCTTCGCTCGCGGCGTCACCGGCGACGGCGGTCCCGCCGATCTCCTTCGCGACCTCGGCCGCGGCCTCCCCGTTCAGGTCACCGACGACGACCCGGGCGCCCTCGGCGGCGAACCGGCGGGCGAGGACGGCCCCGATGCCGCCGCCCCCGCCGGTGACGACGACCCCGGAACCGGTGAACGACGCGGTCACAGGCCACCCGCCAGCGTGACGCCGCCGTCGAGGACCACCGTCTGCCCGGTGATCCAGCCCGCCTCTTCCGACAGCAGGAACGACACGGCGCTCGCGATGTCCGCCGGAACGCCGAGGCGCTTCATCGGGTACGGCTCGGAGACCTCTTCTTCGCGGCCTTCGTACAGCGCGGTCGCGAACTTGGTCTTGACCACGGCCGGCGCGACGGCGTTCACGCGGATCTTCGGGCCCAGTTCGAAGCCGAGCTCCTTGGTGAGCCGGATCAGCGCGGCCTTGCTGACGCCGTACATGCCGATCCCTGGCGAAGCGCCGAGCCCGGCGATGGACGCGACGTTCACCACCGCGCCGCCGTGCTCCCCCATCCACGCGTCCCGCGCCCGGCGGGTCCACGAAAGCGGCGCGAGCACGTTGACGGCGAAGATCTTCGCGGCGGCCCCGGGGTCGATGTCCAGGGTCGGCCCGAACACCGGGTTGATACCGGTGTTGTTGACCAGCATGTCGAGCCTGCCGAAGGTTTCGATGGTCTTGGCGACGGCCTCGTCCTGGTGCGCCTCGTCGTCGGCCTTCCCCGGAACGGCGATGGCGACGGCCTCGCCACCCAGTTCGGCCACGGCCTCGGCCAGCGGCTCCGGCTTGCGCGCGGTGATGCACACCTTCGCGCCGCGCTCGACCAGTTCCTTGGCGATCCCGAGGCCGATACCCCGGCTGGCGCCGGTGACGATCGCGACGCGATCCTTGAACGAGTTCACTCTTCGATCTCCTCTGTGTTCACTGGCGACGCAATCACTAAGCGAGCGCTCACTTACAATGGGAAGGTCCGGAGACGGTGTCAAGCCCGCCATCCGGAACGAGCGTCTGGGAGGATCTGCGGATGACCATGTCGCTGTCGGCCGAGCTGTGGCCCGACGTCCAGCCGGAGACGGCACGGCGGCTGATGCTGGCGGGGGTCGAATCCTTCGCACGCCGTGGCTATCACGCGACCACCACCCGGGACATCGCCTCGGCGGCGGGCATGAGCCCCGCGGCGCTGTACGTGCACTTCCCGTCCAAGGCCGCCCTGCTGTTCGCGATCTCGAAGTACGGCCACGAGCAGACGCTCTCACTGGTCGAGAGTGTCGTGGCACGGGAGACCGACCCGGTCGTGCGGATCCGGCTGCTGGTCGAGGACTTCGTGGCATGGCACGCGCGGAGGCACACCGTGGCCCGCGTCGTGCAGTACGAACTGCACGCGCTGCCCGACGAGGAGTTCGAGATCGTCGCGAAACTGCGCCGCCGCATCGAGCAGGTCGTGCGCGAGGTCATCACCGAAGGCGCCGCGGCGGGCGTGTTCACCGTCGGCGACCCGCACACCGCCGCCCGCGCCGTGCTCTCGCTCGGCGTCGACGTCTCCCGCTGGTACAGCGAGCGAACGCGCCAGACCCCGAAGAAGCTGGGCCAGGAGTACAGCGAGCTGGTGCTGCGCATGCTCGGCACGAAACTCTCCTGACCAGTACTGATCGACCTTTCCCGGCGATACCGCCACCAGAGTGACATACCAACTGGTCGGTATCTAGAATTACCTGTTGAGACGTTGACCACATACTAAGCGGTTGTTAACTTGCCCGGACTGCATCGCCGCAGCAGCGCCGAGCGAAGGGCATCCAGATGGCCGACACCGCACCGAACGCCCCTGAAACCGCCGCCGAACCGACGATCACCGTGTCCCAGCGCAGGAGGGCCGCGACCGCGGCGGCACTCGCCTCCTCGGTCGAGTGGTACGACTACTTCGTCTTCGGGATCGCGGCCGCCCTGGTCTTCGGGAAGACCTTCTTCCCCACCAGCAACGCGGCGGCCGGCGTCCTCGCCTCGTTCGCGACCTTCGCGGTCGGCTTCCTCGCCCGGCCGCTCGGCGGGATCATCGCGGGCAGCCTCGGCGACAAACGGGGCCGGAAACCCGTGCTGGTGCTGGCGATCGCGCTGATGGGCGCGGCGACCACGCTGATCGGCCTGCTGCCGACCTACGACACGATCGGCATCGCCGCACCGATCCTCCTGGTCCTGCTCCGGCTCGTACAGGGGGTCGCCGTCGGCGCCCAGTGGGGTGGCGCGATGCTGCTCGCCACCGAGTACGCGCCGCCCGGCAAACGCGGTCTCTACGGCAGCCTCGTGCAACTCGGCGTCCCGATCGGGGTGGTGCTGGCGAACACGGTGTTCCTGGTCGCCGCCCAGGTCGCGCCGCCGTCGGATTTCCTCGTCTGGGCGTGGCGGATCCCGTTCCTGGTGGGTGTCCTCGTGCTCGGGCTGGCCTGGTACATGCACGTCAAGATCGACGAAACCCCCGAATACCGTCGTGCGGAAGCGAAACTCGCCGCCGAGGAACGCGGCCGCGCCAAGTCGCCGCTGCGCGACATCCTGCGCGACCACAAGGGCACGGTGCTGCTGGCGGGCGGCTCGTTCATGGTCAACACCGCCACCTTCTACATCCTGCTGAACGGTGTCCTCGACTACGCCACCCGTCACCTGGGGATGTCGCGGACCACCGTGCTCGTCGCGACCCTGCTGATCAGCACGCTGCAGCTGGCGATCATCCCGCTGGCGGCGAAACTGTCCGACCGGATCGGCAGGCTCAAGATCTACACCTTCGGCGCGGTGGGGGTCGCGCTCTGGGCGATCCCGATGTTCCTGCTGATCGACACGGCCTCGCTTCCGCTGTTCGTCATCGCCTCGTTCGTCGGGTCGCTGTTCCTCGGCATCATGTACGGCCCGCAGGCGGCGCTGTTCGCCGAGCTGTTCACGGCCGAGATGCGCTACACCGGCGCCTCGCTCGGCTACCAGATCAGCGCGGTCGTCGGCGGCGGGCTGGCGCCGTTCATCATGGTGCTGCTGCTGGAATCCACCGGGACCTCGATGTCGGTCTCGCTCTACATCATCGTGCTGGCCCTGATCTCGCTCGGCTCGATCGGCCTGCTCGCCAAACGCGCACGGTCCACTTCGGACTCAGACGACCGCGCGCGCGAAGCGGTCGGCGACCAGCCGTAGCCGCTCCTTGACCTCGTCCGGCGCCTCCTCCACGACGAAGTCGACCTCCCAATGGGCTAGGTAGTAGGGCATCACGGAAAGGTCGTTGGAACCGACCCGGACCCGGCAGGTGTGCTCGTCGATGGCCTCGATCGTCCCGGCGGTCGGGGACACGTATTCGGCGAGCGCGTCCGCCGAGGCGCTCACCCGCAGCACCATCTGGTGCGGATACGGCGAAGACGTGATCCCGCGGGAGACGTACGCCGCGAGGTCCTCGGCGGGCGGTTCCCTCGGCGTGAACCGGAAACTCGTGTCCGGGACGCCGTCGATGCGGTCGACACGGAAGGTCCGCCAGTCGTCCCGGTCGAGGTCGAACGCGACCAGGTACCACCGGCGCCCGGTGTGCACCAGGCGCAACGGCTCGATGTAACGCTCGCTGACGTCACCGTTGTGGCTGCGGTAGCCGAACCGCAGCCGCTGATGGTCACGGCACGCGGACGCGATGACCGTCAGCGCCGCCGCGTCGATGACCGGGACGACGCCGCCGAGCGGGATCATCGCCGTGTTCAGCGCGGTGATCCGATGCCGCAGCCGCGCGGGGAGCACCTGCTCCAGTTTCGTGAGCGCGCGCACCGAGGTCTCCTCGATCCCCGAGACCGTCCCGTTCGCGGCCGTGCGGAGCCCGACGGCGACCGCGACGGCCTCGTCGTCGTCCAGCAGCAGCGGCGGCAACGCGGCCCCCGCGCCGAGCCGGTAGCCGCCCGCGACGCCGGGAGTGGCGTGCACCGGGTAGCCCAGTTCGCGCAGCCGCTCGACGTCGCGCCGGACCGTTCGGACGTCCACCTGCAGCCGGTCGGCCAGATCGGCGCCCGGCCAGTCGCGACGTGCCTGCAGCAGGGAGAGCAGCCTCAGCAGCCGTGCCGACGTGCCCATGGTCATCGGTTCGCTCGCTTCATGGGAGGAGTGTCGCAGATATTCAGGACAGTTCCGGTCCGCATTGGGCTCGTGAGTGGTAATGACGGTTAGAACCGTCCTAGCCACTCACGAGCCGTAAGGTGACCCAGGTGATCGATCCCGCGCGAATGCTGTCCGTCGCCCGTGAAGAGGCCGAACTCGGCAAGGCCGAGGGCGGGGTCCCGATCGGCGCCGCCCTCTTCGACACCGCCGGCGTCCTGCTCGGCCGCGGCCACAACCGCCGGGTCCAGGACGGCGACCCGTCGATGCACGCGGAGACCTCGGCCTTCCGGAACGCGGGCAGGCGGCCGCACTACCGGGACACGATCATGGTCACCACGCTGTCCCCCTGCTGGTACTGCAGCGGGCTGGTGCGCCAGTTCGGCATCGGCCGGATCGTCATCGGCGAGGCCACCACGTTCGAAGGCGGCCACGGCTGGCTCGAGGAACACGGCGTCGAGATCACCCTGCTCGACGATCCGGCGTGCACCGCGCTGATGACCGAGTTCATCCGGGATCACCCGGACCTGTGGTTCGAAGACATCGGCGTCCCGGCCGAGGACTAGGTTTCGGCCTCGAAGACGACGGTCCGGTTGCGCCCGGCTCCCTTCGCCGCGCGCAGCGCCTGGTCCGCCGCGCCGACGAGCCGGTCGAGTGTCTCGCCGCAGGTGGGATGCGACGACACTCCGATCGAGACGGTCGTCCCCGCGAACGTCCCACCCAGTGAGACGAACGTCGAGGAGATCCGCAGCCGGATGCGTTCGGCGATCGCGTGCGCGTCGAACCGGCTCGTGCCGGGCAGCAGGACCACGAATTCCTCGCCGCCGAACCGGCCGACCAGGTCCGCGGCACGGACCTCGGCGCGCAAGGTGTCCGCCACGGCCCGCAGGACGTCGTCCCCGACGTGCCTGCCGTGCCGGTCGTTGAGCCGGGCGAAATGGTCGAGATCGAGCATCAGCAGCGAAAGATCGGCGCCACGGCCGCGAAGCAGCTCGAACTGGGTGCGGGCACCGTCCAACCAGGACGACGCGGTGAGCAGTCCCGTGCCGGAGTCCGTGCCCGCGTGACCACGCAGCGCACGCATCGTCCCCGCCCGGTGAAGTACCACGAGCGCGCCCGCGAGTACCACGGTGACGAACGGCCAGTCCGCCGCCGACCACGCGAGCAACAGTCCGAACGCGACCATCGCCGCGTCGAAGGCGAATCCCGACGGTTCCGCCCCGAATTCGGCCGCCGGTGCGGCCAAGGCCGCGTCGACGGACAGGAAAACCAGACCGGTCGCGAAAACCAGGGCGAAACTTTCGAAATCCCTTGCCGCGCCGATGAACGGCGGCGCACCCAGCAGTACCGGGATGATCGAGGCGCCGAGCGCCGAAAGCATGGTCGCGGACGCCGCGAACACCTGCCGGTGCGGGATCCCGCGCCGGATCCGGAACCAGCGATATCCCGCCGAGGCGACGACGAGCACCGCCGCCAGAGCGGGCGGCAGCAGGAGCGCACCCGCGAAAATCCACGCCGCGTCCAGTCCGGCGCCGAGCCGGGTGTCGGCGCGGGACCGCTCGACGGGGCGCGAAACCTCCGCACTGAGGACCATTCCGGTTAACAGAGCGGAAAACGGAAGAAACGACGACGGCGCGGGCGGCCGCAGGACGAAGAGATAGGTGGTGGCGGCGATGGCGGCGAAGTCGACGAGGAGCAGGTACCCGATCAGGCCTCGCCTGGGTAATTCCCACAGGCTCCACGAGCCTAGTGCCCGCCGCGGCGCGGCGAACCGGCCTCTCCGGTCGCGGCTTCCGGTCGCCATCAGGGAGTCCCCCACCATTTCGGCAAACTAGCCGGTAATCGCGATGGTGTCGATCCGCTTTCCGGGTCATGGCCCCCTACTAAGGTAGGTCGTTTCCGGCGGGTACTCCGGTGAATTCTTGACAGTCCTCAATGGTCTAGTCCACCGTGAGTAGGCGCACCCTCCCAGTTGATACGCCGCGTCAAGACGGAGGTGCTCCACACCTGCGCGCCTCGCCGCGCGCGTACCAGTTGGAGGACCGATGAAATCCTTACGACGCTGGGCAACACTGGCCACCACCGTCGGCGCCGCTCTCGCCACGGCCGCCGGCCTCGCCCCCGTCGCCTCGGCGGCCCCGGATCCGGTGCTCGCCTCGCCCTATCTGTACCAGTGGTCGGGACAGACGGACCCGATCGCCGCCATGAACGCCACCGGCGTCAAGGCCTTCACCCTCGCGTTCATCCTCTCCGACGGCGGATGCAACCCGAAATGGGACGGCAGCCGTTCCCTCACCGGCTCCGACGCCACGATGATCAACAACATCCGGGCCAAGGGCGGTGACGTCATCCCGTCGTTCGGTGGCTGGTCGGGCACGAAGCTCGGCCCGAAGTGCGGCACTCCCGCGGCACTCGCCGGTGCGTATCAGAAGGTCATCGACGCCTACAAACTCAAGGCGATCGACCTCGACGTCGAGAACACCGACGAGTTCGAGAACTACACCGTCCAGGACCGGATCCTGAACGCCGTCAAGATCACGAAGCAGAAGAATCCCGGCCTGCGCGTGGTCATCACCATCCCGACCGAGGTCGGCGGCCCCAACGCGCACGGCAAGCGGCTGATCAACCAGTCGAAGGTGCTAGGCGCGGGCGTCGACGCGTGGTCGGTCATGCCGTTCGACTTCTCCAGCGGCGGTGACATGGCCGGCAAGACCCGCAGTGCCGTGGACGGGCTGAAGAATGTCGTGAAGTCCACTTTCGGCCTGAGTGACGACGCGGCCTACCGGCGCAGCGGGCTTTCGTCGATGAACGGGAAGACCGATGTGGCGGGCGAGACCGTCAGCGTCGCCGACTTCCGCGCGATCCGCGACTACGCGGCGAGCAAGCATCTCGCCCGGCTGTCGTTCTGGGCCGTGAACCGCGACTGCGACAACTGCGCGGGAATCTCGCAGGGCAAGTACGACTACACCAAGATCGTGGCGGGTTACACCGGCTGACTTCCGTTCCCCACCGGTGTCAGTCCGTGAAGGCATCCTTCCCTACCTTGAGAGTAGGGAAGGAGGCCTTCACTACGCGTGGCGTAACGCCAGAACGCGTCGCGAAGGCCCTAGCCCTCAAGAGAACTCGGAACCGGAGCGAGTCAGCGACCGCAGTCCGGCGCCGTGTTCAGCGGCCGCCCGCGCGACCACACGAGGTCGACCGGATGCACCGAACCGTCCGGATCGATCGACAGGATCGGCAACGCCTTGTCGAGCTGGTTCCCCGTCGCCTGGTCGAACGCGATGAAGCCGGTCGCGCCGGGCACCGGGGAGTTGCAGTCGATGCTGCGCAACACGTTCGCCACCGAGACCGGATCCGCCGACACGTTCTGCACGGCCGCTTCGACGGCCGCGGCGACCGCGTCGTGTTCGATCATCGCGGCGCCGTCCCACAATTCCCCCTTGGGAAAACCGTGGGTACCGGTGAATTCCGCGACGAAGTTGCCGTAGTTTTTCTTGTACGTGGGATGCGCCGGGTCGGCGGCGAACATATCCCACTGGTCGGGATAAGCGAGCGCCGTGTAGCGGAGCCGGACACTGATGTCCTTGTTCAGCTCCAAGGGTTTCCCGGCGAGCGTGCTCGCGTCGTCCCCGGTCATCACGGTCACCGTGTCGAGGCCCTCGCAGGCGCCGTCGCCCGCCAGCGCCGCCACGAGGGCGCCGAGATCGAGCCCGCGGCCGGCGAAGTAGATCAGATCGGGTTTCGCACCGCAGATGTCGTTGTGCCATCTGCTGAACAGCCCCCGCAGGTACGCCTCGCGCGAAGTGTCGGCGAGCGGTTTGACGTCATAGGTCTTGGTGAACACGACCGGGACCTTCGACGAGTTCTGGAACGCCTCGGCGAGCGTGGTCGCGTAGGTGTCCTCCTTGCTGACTCCCTGGATCAGCATCACGCGCCGGAATCCGTGCGCGGCGATGTATCCGGCCGCGGCGCGGGCCTCGTCGGTGTTGGTCGGGCCCACGCGGAAGAAGTTGTCGATCCGCGCGCCCTTCGGGTCGGTGTTCATGTTGTCCGCGGTGACGGTCGCGCCGATCGTGGCGATACCGTGCCTGGACAGTTCGGCCACCAGCGCCCGGCTGTTCTCCGAGCTGGTACCGACGGCGGTGACCGCCACGATGCGCTGGGCGGCGGCCGCGGCGACGATCTCCTCGGCGACGACGCGCCAGTGATCGGCGTTGCTCCCGTAATTGGCCAGCAGGAGCTTGATCCCCGGCGGCCCGTTCTTCGGCCACGCCGCGGTGATCGCACCCTGGACCTCCCGCCGCACGAACGGGAACGGCTGGCTGTCGACCTTCGGATCGGGCGCGAGGTTCTCCAGCACCACGATGGTCTTGAAGTTGTCCCCCGCCATCTCGTTGCGGCTCTTGATGAACTTCTCCAGCGGGTCGAGCGGATCGTCGTCCCGCATCGGGCCGGAGTCGAGGTTCAGCCCGACGCAGACGTAAGACGATCCGACCGACTCCTCGTCCGCGTCCACCGCCCGCAGCCCGGAACCGCAGGACTCCCACGGTCTGAACCCCGCCAGCAACGCCCCTGCCAGCACGACCACGGCCAGGATCAGCAGCAGCCGATGGCGGCGCGCCCAGCCGCGTGGCCGGACCGGCGGTCCCGTCACCGCACGTTCACGGGCCTCGGACATGCGTGTTCTCAACGAATCGAGCCAGGACATCACAGAGTTCCGTTCCGGGTCAGGGGAATTCGCCGCGGCGGGCGGCTTCCTTCGCCGACACGAGCGCGCCGACGTCGGGCTGATGCGAGGTGGTGGCCAGCGCGGCGAAGGCGTTCGCGATCACCTGGTGCTGGTTCTGCCCGCGCACGGCGAACGGGTTGGCGGTCAGCCAGCCCGCCGCGATGAGCCGGGCGACGTTGTTCCGGATCTCGGACCGGTCGTTCGGGCACCGCGCGTTGTCCAGATTGACGAGTTCTTCGTACAGCTCCGCGTGATCCCGCTCGGGCGGCAGATCGTCCGGCGCGTTCAGGACCAGCTCGAGTTTCGCGATCCACTCCGCGTGCGGGATCCGGTTGAACTCGCGTTCGAAGAAGGCGACCACCTCGCCGATGTCGCCCAGCGCGAGGTTGCAGTAGGCCAGGCGCACCGGATCCTGCGCGGTGTCCGGATCGTCGCGCAGGGCCTTGAACTGGTCGGTGTAGGTCGGCCCGTCGCCGTCACCGCGCCGGGCCAGCGCGGACACCAGGTTCGCGGCGATCCAGGGATGCAGGGCCGCCTGGTCGTCCGTGGAACCCGGCGAGTTCCGCGCCCTCACCCACAACGAGGTGCGCAGTTCGGTCAGGATCCGCCCGACGTGCGGCTGGTCGATCCGGCTCTGAGCGGCGTCCGGGATCAGCCAGGGCGCGGTCGCGAACGGGGCCGCGGTCACGAAGTCGTCGACGTGGACGTCGTCGAGGTGCTCGGTCAAAGCGAGCTCGGTCAGCCTGCGGTAGCAGGGATCCTGTTCGTCACGAGGATCGGTGGTGAGCAGATCGCGGTCGCCTTCGCGCGCGTCGCTCGCCCGCAACCGCCCCGCGAGCTGTTCGACCGCCGACGGCAGTCCACCGGTCGCCCGGTGCGCGAGCGTGACCTTGGGCGTGCGCGCGCCGGAATCGAGGATGCGCGCGATCCGCCCGATCGACTGGGGCGAGATCCGGACCGGGTAGTAGGGCGAGTCGAGCGCCCCGTTGGCCGGGTTCGCCCAGTCGTCGTACGAGGCCTCCTCGCAGTCCGCGATCGTCCGGACGGCGGGCGGGGCGCCGGACGCGGGTTTCCACGGCGCCAGCCAGGCGGTCCCCCAGTCGTCGTGCCACCGCCCGCTGGTGGCGATCACCAGCAGCGCGTCGTGGGCTTCGCGGTCGTTCGGATGCTGGACGGCGTAGCGCTCCCGCGCGGCGATGAGGTCGGCGAGGAACTCGGTGCCGCCGGCGTGGTCGACGTCGTCCAGCACCACCACCCAGTTGTGCCAGTGCCTGCGCTGCGGCGAGATGTCGCAGGTGCAGGGGCTCTTCTCCTCCGGCTTGGCCATCCGCGGATGGTTCTCCCGGACGTCGCCGAGGAACGCCGCCATCAGCCACTCGTTGACCGCCTTGGCGTCGCGGGCGCTGCCGTGCGCGAGCCGGTTGAGTTCGAGCAGCGCGTCGAACGGCGATCTCCCCTCGGCGTTGGGGAAGTCCGCGAGCGACCGCAGCGCTTTGCCGAGCCGCGGCCGGATGTTCCGGACCAGATGCGGGAACGTCTGGCGGAACAAGTCCGCATACGGGGGCTCGACGAGGCCGGTCGCCTTCGCCGTCTCGGTCAGCGTGTCGAGCGCTCTGTCCAGCGCCGGTGTCCAGATGATTCCGTGAAAACTGTTGAGCAGCGACTTCAGTTGCACGAGGTCTTCGTCGCGATTTCGGCCGGAAAGCTCCGCCTGAACTGCGATCAACGCGATCGTGAACCGAACAAACTGCGGTTTCGGCCGATTTCGCCATTTACTCGACAACCCATAGGCCAGTTTCGTGAGCACGTCGATCGTGCCCGCCCTGCCGCCCTGCCCGAAATCGAATCCGGCGTGCACGACACCCCAGCCCAGGTCACGGCGGATCGCTTCCAGTGCCGTGGTCTTCCCCGAACCGACCGGTCCGAGCAGCAGCGTCACCGGCTGCGGGCGGGACGGATTCCCCGTCTCGCGGTTGAGCAGCATTCTCCGGGCGAGCTGCACCGCGGGAGAATGTCGGTCCACACTCATTTTTCCTGTTCAACCCCTAGTCATGCTCCGGGAGGAATGGAGAGCGCGAACCATCGTAGGTACCCGGCCGGAGCCGGGACACCGGAAAAAGGGCACCGGACACGAACGGACGAATTCAGGGGATGAATCGTAATTCTTGTTCGACAGCGCGCGACGCCGTCGATCACCCGATCGGCGCTATCTACCCCATTGCGGCCGGCGGCCGCCGCCGGGGTATCCGCCGTGATTCCAGTCGTAATACCACCCGTGGTGACCGGCACGCGGATCCGGCCGTTCCTCGGGCCGCGGCGTGGGCGTCGGGGACGGCGTCTCCGAGCCGTGCATCGACGCGGTCATCGGCGGCGGAGGGGCGACACTGCCACCCGAAGGCCCCGACGGGACGGGTGAGGACACCGCGTCGTCCGGGACCTCGACGGCCTGCGGGGCGATGGTCGGCGACGGCGGCGGGAGCGGCGTCCCGGGGACGACCTCGGCCTGGTCGCTCGGGGTGAGCAGCACGGCCAGCAGCCCGCCGACGACGAGACCGCCCGCCGAAAGCGCCGAGATCCGCCGGATCCTCCCGCTCCCGGGAGCGGCGTCCGGAACCCGGTGCTTCGGCCTGCGCGGCTCCCGGCGACGGGGTGCGGCGCCGGCTTTCCGCATCAACTCGCTGAGGGCGTCCGCGCCGGAATCGTGGCGAGCCGTGCGTGCCATCGGCACCTCCCTACCCGGTCCGCCGCTCGACGGCGACGGCCTCATCCCGGGGTGGATCCTAGGAACGCGGGAGGTGGTTGTAAACGGTCGTCGTCCACTGCGGACAGACGATGCGGTGAAGGGTCAGGCTGCCGCGGTGACCGCGATGGCGGCTTCGCCGGCCTCGGTCAGCTCGGCGGGCACGCGGCCGGTGACCGCGGCGGGGCCGGTGGACGCGCCGGGGCGGATGTAACCGCCGCGAGCCAGCGCGTGCGCGGTCATCTGATCGCAGCAGGCGAACCCGTCGATGAAGAGATCCGGCTCGCAGCTGCACGACATCTGGGCACGGCGCGCCGCGACCGCTCGCAGCATCGCCATCGCGCGATGGGACAGTTCGATCTCTGAACCGGACACCGGACGGACCTCTCTCGATCAGCCACCTGAATCAGCAGCACTTACACCGTGTTATCGGCCGCTGCTCCATCAGTGTTAACAAGATCTCAGACGTTGTCGGTGACTTCTTGGTTCCGTGAGATCTTCGCCGACGCCAGGGGCGGCTCCAGAACCCGCGCCCACTGGGCGACGATCTGCTTGCGCCGCTTCGTGTCGTCGGTCAGCAGGTTCGCCAGCCCCAGGCCGCGGGCAAGATCGAGAGTGGCCTGGACCAGCTCGCGAACGCCCTGGTGGGACTCGTCGACGCCGAGCAGCTCGACGGTCACCCGGTGCGCTTCCCGCCCGACCCGCGCCTCCAGCGGCACCAGGGTCGCGCGCAGGGCCTCGTCGGTCGACGCCGCGACCCAGAGGTGGAGCGCGGCGCGGAACAGCGGCCCGCTGTAGAGGTTGAGCACCATGTCGACGGCCCGCTCGATCCGCGACCGCCCCGACGGCAGTTCCGCGGCGCGGGCGCGCAGTTCCACGATCTGGATCTCGCCGACATGCTCGACCGCGGCCGCGACCAGGTCCTCCCTGGTCGGGAAGTGGTGCTGGGCGGCACCGCGCGAGACACCGGCGCGTTCGGCGATCAGCGCGACGGTGGTCCCGTGCCAGCCCAGCTCCCCGATCGTCTCGACGGCGGCCTCGACCAGCCGCCGCCGGGTCGTCCGGCTGCGCTCTTGCTGCGGTTCGCGGATCATGGCCCTGATTCTGGGGTACGGCTTTCGACCCAGAAATCGAGCTGCAGGTCTTCCTCGCGTCCGCCGACGCGGTACTTCGAGAAGTCCGTGACCCCTTCGGCGGCCAGCACCTCGTCGTCGAGGTAGAAGTTCCCCGTCGCCTCGGTGCTCGGCTTGGTCAGGATCGCGTGCGCCGCGTCCGCCATGATCTCCGGCGTCCGCGACTTGGCCGCCAGTTCCGCGCCGACGACGTTGCGGATCGCCGCGGTGTCGATCGTCGTCCGCGGCCACAGCGAGTTCGCCGCGATCCCGTACTGCCGCAGTTCCGCGGCCAGCCCGACCGTCACCAGGCTCATCGAGTACTTCGCGATGCTGTACGCGAGGTGCCCGGCCCGGAACCACTTCTCGTCGAGGCTGATCGGCGGCGACAGCGTCAGGATGTGCGCGTTCTCCGCCTGCTTCAGGTACGGGATGGCGAGTTTCGACAGCAGGAACGACCCGCGCGCGTTGATGTCCTGCATCAGGTCGTAGCGCTTCATGCTGACTGTTTCGGTCGGTGTCAGGTCGATCGCGCTGGCGTTGTTGAGCACGATGTCGATACCGCCGAACTGCTCCGCGGTCCGCGCGATCGCGGCCTCGACCGACGTGTCATCCCGGACGTCGCCGACGATCGGCAACGCCTGCCCGCCGGCGTCCTCGATCGCCTTGGCGGCGGTGTAGAGCGTGCCCGGCAGCTTCGGATGCGGCTCGGCGGTCTTGGCGAGCAGGGCGATGTTCGCTCCGTCGCGGGCCGCGCGGACCGCGATGGCCTCGCCGATCCCGCGGCTGCCGCCGGAGATGATGATCGTCTTGCCGTGCAGCGTGCTCATGAGTTCGCCTTCCGTAGTGGGCTCGTGAGTGGCAAGGACGGTTAGAACTGTCCTTGCCACTCACGAGTCAGTAGGACCGGGGCAGGCCGAGACTGTGCTGGCCGACGAAGTTGAGCACCATCTCGCGGCTCACCGGCGCGATCCGGCCCAGCCGGACGGCCGTGACCAGCGTGCCCAGCCCGTATTCGCTGGCGAGACCGTTGCCGCCGTGGGTCTGCACGGCCTGGTCGACCGCGCGGATGGCGACCTCGGCGGCGGCGTACTTCGCCATGTTCGCCGACTCGCCCGCGCCGAAGTCGTCACCGGAGTCGTAGAGCGACGCGGCCTTCTGCGTCATGAGCTTCGCCAGTTCCAGCTCGATCTTGATCTCGGCCAGCGGATGCGCGAGGCCCTGGTGGGTGCCGATCGGCGCGCCCCACACCTTGCGCTCGTTGGCGTAGGAGACGGCCTTGCCCAGCGCGTAGCGGGCGATACCGAGCGAGAACGACGCGCCCATGATGCGTTCGGGGTTGAGCCCGGCGAACAGCTGCGCGATCGCCGCGTCCTCCTCGCCGACCAGCGCGTCGGCGGGCAGGTGGACGTCGTCGAGGAACAGGCCGAACTGCTTCTCCGGCGAGACGATGTCCATCTCGATCTGCTTGCACTCGAAACCGGGTGTGTCGGTCGGGACGGTGAACAGCGCGGGCTTGAGCTTGCCGGTCTTCGCGTCTTCGGTGCGGCCGACGATCAGGACGGCGTCCGCCTCGTCGACACCGGAGATGTAGACCTTCCGTCCGCTGAGGACCCAGCCGTCGCCGTCGCGTTTCGCGGTGGTGGTGATCTTGTGCGAGTTCGACCCGGCGTCCGGTTCGGTGATCGCGAAGACCATCCGCCCGCTGCCATCGGCGATGCCGGGCAGCCAGCGCTTCTTCTGCTCCTCGGTGCCGAACCGCGAGATCACCGTGCCGCAGATCGCCGGCGAGACGACCATGAGCAGCAGCGGGCAGCCCGCCGCGGCGAGTTCTTCGAGCACCGCGGCGAGATCCGCGATCCCCGCTCCCCCGCCGCCGTACTCCTCGGGCAGGTTCACGCCGAGGTAGCCGAGCCGTCCGGCCTCGGCCCACAGCTCGTCGGTCTTGAGCCCGGCACGGGCCTGTTTCGCGTAGTACTCGTGCCCGTACTTCTTGCCGAGTTCGGCGACCGCGGCCCGCAGCGCGACGCGCTCCTCGGGCTCGGTGAAGTTCATCGCGTTCATTCGTCGTCTCCTACCACCGCGAGGATCGTGCCCACTTCGACCTGTTGTCCGACCACCACCGGGAGTTCCGTCACGACGCCGTCGGCGGGCGCCGCGATCCGGTGTTCCATCTTCATCGCTTCGAGCCACAGCAACGGATCGCCGGTCTTGACGGTGTCACCCGCCTCGACCGCGAGCCGGACGACCGTGCCCGGCATCGGCGCCACCAGCGATCCGGCGGCGAGCGCCGCGTCGGGATCCGTGTACCTCGGCACCACACCCAGTTCGACGGTGCCTTCCGGTGAATCGACGTACACCGTGTCGCCGTACCGGGCGACGGCGAACTTCCGCCGCACTCCGGAGACTTCCAGGACCACGCTGCCGCTCTCGGCGGAAGCCAGTTCGGCACCTTCGAAACCGTCGGCGCGCAGACCGTCCCTGCCGAGGCTGTAGACGACCTCGATCTCGTCGTCGCCGTGACGAAAACGTTTGCGCTGCCCCTGGGAGCGAACGTTGCGCCAGCCGCTCGGCAGCCGCCGCTGCACCCGCGCGTCCGAGCGGTTCGCCGCCGCCCCCGCCAAAGCTGCGGCCAGCGCAGAAATCCGTACGGTGTCCACAGTGGCCAGTGGGCGGGCCAGGGTTTCGAGACCGTGCCGGTCGAAGAACGCCGTGTCGGTCTCTCCGGCGAGGAAAGCCGCGTGGCGCAACACGTTCACCAGCAGATCGCGGTTGGTCACCACACCGTGGATCTCCGCGCCTGCCAAGGCGCCGGCCAGTGCCCGCGCCGCGCTCCGGCGATCCGGGGCGTAGGCGATGACCTTGGCGAGCATCGGGTCGTAGTGCACGCCGACGGTCTGCCCGCTGACGAACCCGGAGTCGAGCCGGACACCCGGGCCGACTTCGAATTCCCGCTGCGCGGCGGGCAGCTCGAAGCGGTGCAAGGTGCCGCTCTGCGGCTGCCAGCCGGCGGCGGGATCCTCGGCGTAGAGCCGGACCTCGATCGCGTGGCCCCGCGTCTCCGGCTCGTCGATCGGGAGGTGCTCCCCTTCCGCGATCCGCAGCTGCAGCGAGACGAGGTCGAGCCCGGTCGTGGCCTCGGTGACCGGATGCTCCACCTGGAGCCGGGTGTTCATCTCCAGGAAGTAGAACCGCCCGTCCGGCCCGGCGAGGAACTCGACCGTCCCGGCGCCGACGTAGTCGATCGCCTGCGCGGCCTTGCGCGCGGCGTCGAACAACGCCTCCCGCATGGCTTCGTCGACGAACGGCGACGGCGCCTCTTCGACGACCTTCTGGTGACGGCGCTGGATCGAGCATTCGCGCTCACCCACCGCCCATACCGTGCCGTGGGTGTCGGCGAGCACCTGGACCTCGATGTGACGGCCGGTCTCCAGGTACCGCTCGCAGAACACGGTCGGGTCGCCGAACGCCGACGCGGCCTCCGCGCTCGCGCCTTCGACGGCCTCGGCGAGTTCGCCGAGCGAGCGCACGACGCGCATTCCGCGTCCGCCACCTCCGGCGGAAGCCTTGACCAGCAAGGGAAGGTCTGCTTCGGTGACCTCGGCCGGGTCCAATTCGGACAGGATCGGAACCCCGGCTTCGGCCATCATCCGCTTGGACTCGACCTTGGAGCCCATGCTCTCGATGGCTTCCGGCGGCGGCCCGACCCAGGTGAGCCCGGCGTCGATCACGGCGCGGGCGAACGCGGCGTTCTCGGACAGGAAACCGTAGCCGGGGTGGATCGCGTCGGCGCCGGTCTCGACGGCCGCCTTGATCAGCAGCTCAGCGCGCAGGTACGTGTCGGCGGGCGCGTTGCCCGGCAGGCGGACGGCGACATCAGCCTCGGCGGTGTGCGGCGCGTCGGCGTCCGCGTCGGAGAACACCGCGACCGTGCCGATCCCGGCGTCGCGACAGGTGCGGAACACGCGGCGGGCGATCTCACCGCGGTTGGCGACCAGCAATTTCTCGATCATGCCGCTCACATTCCTTTACGCGAGATTGCGCGCGTCCGCGATCGGGCCGGCAGGGCGCAACTTCGCGTAGCACCCGCACTGTTGGTCGACAAGCGCCCTGCCACCCCGATAGCGGGGCCTTCGGCCGAGCGCGCGCCTTGACGTACATCTGGTTGCCGCGACATCAGTCTGCTCCGCCTCCCGTCACATCCTGAAGACGCCGAAGCCCTCGGCGCCCTTCACTGGTCCATTGTGGATCACGGACAGGCTGAGCCCGAGCACCGTGCGGGTGTCGCGGGGATCGATGATCCCGTCGTCGTAGAGCATCCCGGAGAGGAACATCGGCATCGACTCGGCTTCGATCTGGCCTTCGACCATGGCGCGCATGGCGGCGTCGTGCTCCTCGTTGTACTCCTGCCCGCGCGACGCGGCGGCGGCACGGGCCACGATGGACAGCACGCCCGCCAGCTGCTGCGGTCCCATGACCGCGGATTTCGCACTGGGCCAGGCGAAGAGGAACCGGGGATCGTAGGCGCGGCCGCACATGCCGTAGTGGCCGGCGCCGTACGAGGCACCCATGAGCACCGACAGATGCGGCACCTTCGAGTTCGACACGGCGTTGATCATCATCGCGCCGTGTTTGATGATGCCGCTCTGCTCGTATTCCTTGCCGACCATGTAGCCGGTGGTGTTGTGCAGGAAGACCAGCGGCGTGTCGATCTGGTTGGCCAGCTGGATGAACTGTGCGGCCTTCTGCGACTCTTCGCCGAACAGCACCCCCTGCGCGTTGGCGAGGATACCGACCGGATAGCCGTGGATGCTCGCCCAGCCGGTGGCGAGACTGCTGCCGTACAGGGGCTTGAACTCGTCGAAGTCCGAACCGTCGGCGACCCTGGCGATCACCTCACGCGGATCGAACGGCACCTTGAGGTCGGTGGGCACGATGCCGAGCAGGTCTTCGGCAGAGTACAGCGGCTCGGCGTAGTCGGGTTTCGGCGTCGGTCCCTGTTTGGTCCAGTTCAGCCGCTTGACGATGCTGCGCCCGAGCCGGATCGCGTCCTCTTCGTCCGCCGCGAGGTAGTCGGCGAGACCGGAGGTCCGGGCGTGCATCTCGGCGCCGCCGAGCGATTCGTCGTCGGACTCCTCACCGGTGGCCATCTTGACCAGCGGCGGCCCGCCGAGGAACACCTTCGCGCGTTCCTTGACCATCACGACGTAGTCCGACATGCCGGGCAGGTACGCGCCGCCGGCGGTCGAGTTACCGAACACCAGCGCGATCGTGGGCACCTTCGCCGCCGAAGACCGCGTGATGTCGCGGAAGATCCGGCCGCCGGGGATGAAGATCTCCTTCTGCGTCGGCAGATCCGCCCCGCCGGACTCGACGAGGTTGATCACCGGCAGGCGGTTCTGCGCGGCGATGTCCGCGGCCCGGTAGCTCTTCTTGGCCGTCCACGGGTTGCTCGCCCCGCCTTTGACCGTGGGGTCGCTCGCCGAGATCATGCATTCGACGCCTTCGACGACGCCGATGCCGGTGATCACGCTGGCGCCGACCTGGTAGTCCGAACCCCAGGCCGCCAGCGGCGACAGTTCCAGGAACGGCGAGTCCTCGTCGAGGAGGAGCTCGATCCGCTCGCGGGCCAGCAGCTTGCCGCGTTTGCGGTGGCGGGTGACGTACTTTTCGCCGCCACCCGCGATCGCCTTGGCGTGCTCGCCGTCGATCTCGGCCAGCTTGCCGAGCATGGACTCACGGTTGGTGGCGAACTCCTCGGTCCGCGTGTCCACTCCTGACCTGATCGTGCTCATGCGGTGTATCCCAATCGCTTCGCGGCCAAGCCGGTGAGGATCTCGTTGGTCCCGCCGCCGATACCGAGGATGCGCACGTCACGGTAGTGACGCTCCACTTCGGACTCCCGCATGTAGCCGAGTCCGCCGTGCAGCTGCACGGCCTCGTTGACCACCCATTCGGCGGTCTCGACGGCGGTGTTCTTCGCGAAACAGGCTTCGGCGATGACCTCTTCGCCCGCGACGTGCCGCTGGGCGACCTGCCGGGTGTAGGTGCGGGCGACGTCGATCTTGCGGGCCATCTCGGTCAGCTTGTGCTGCACCAGCTGGCGGGAGATCAGCGGACGGCCGAAGGTCTCGCGCAGGCGGCACCAGTCCAGCGTCAGGTCCAGAGCCCGCTGCGCGTGCGCGTAACCCTGCACCGCCAGCGAGACCCGCTCGGTGACGAACTGGGTGGCGACCTGCGCGAACCCGCTGTTCTCGGCGCCGATCAGGTTCTCCGCGGGCACCCGGACGTCCACATAGGACAATTCGGCGGTGTCCGAGCAGAGCCAGCCCATCTTCTCCAGCTTGCGGGAGACGGTGAAGCCCGGTGTGCCGCGTTCGACGACGATGAGCGAGATCCCGTGGGCGCCGGCTTCACCGGTACGGACCACGGTGGTCACGAAGTCGGCGCGGCAGCCCGAGGTGATGAAGGTCTTGGCGCCGTTGATGACGTACTCGTCGCCCTCGCGTACCGCCGTGGTGCGGATCCCGGCGACGTCGGAGCCGCCGTCGGGTTCGGTGACCGCGAGCGAGCCGATCTTGTGGCCCTCCAGGGCCGGCCGGACCCAGCGTTCGATCTGCACCGGATCTCCGGCCGCCGCGATATGCGGGACGGCGATGCCACAGGTGAACAGCGAGGCGAAGAGCCCGCCGGAACCGCCCGCGTAGTGCAGTTCCTCGGCGATGACCACCGCGTCGAGGTAGTCGCCGCCTCCGCCGCCGACCTCCTCGGGGAAGCCGACGCCGAGCAGCCCGAGTTCCCCGGCCTTGCGGTGCAGATCGCGGGGCAGTTCGCCCTCTCGCTCCCACTCTTCGAGGTGGGGCAGGATCTCGGTTTCGGCGAACCGCCGCACGGTCTTGCGCAGTTCGGCGCGTTCCGGCGTGGAGAAGGGGTCGGTCACAGGAGGGCCTCCGGGATGTCGATCTCGCGGGAGCGCAGCCATTCCCCGAGCGCCTTCGCCTGCGGGTCGAACCGCGCCTGCGACGCGACGCCCTCGCCGAGGATGCCTTCGACGACGAAGTTGAGCGCCCGCAGGTTCGGCAGGAGATGCCGCCGGACCTCGAGGTCCGCGGTCTCCGGGAGCAGCAGTTTGAACTCGGTGACGGTGAGCCGGTGCGCGAGCCAGCGCCACGCCTCGTCGGAGCGCGCCCAGACACCGACGTTCGCGTTGCCGCCCTTGTCGCCGCTGCGGGCGCCGACCACCCTGCCCAGCGGTGCCCGCCGGACCCGCGCCTGAGTGAACGGAGCGGGCGGCCGATCATCGTCCACATCGGACAAAGGCAGCGTTTCGGCGGCGGGCGCGATGTCGCGGCGTGTTCCGTCCGGCAGGACGGCGACGTGTGGCACCTCGTGCGCGTCGACGAAAGCGGGCCGGTACACACCGTAGGGCGAGGCGGCCGTGGGCGGCGCGGTGACGTGGAAGCCCGGGTAGCTCGCCAACGCGAGTTCGATCGCCGCGCCGCTGAACGCGCGCCCGGCGACCTCCGGGTCGGCGTCCTTCACCGCGACATGCAGCAGCGCGCTCGCCTGCTGCTCGGTTTCGGCGTCGGGCCGGTCGGTGCGAGCCAAGGTCCACTGGACGCCCGCCGGCGGCTTGGCCTTGAGCGCGCCTTCGAGTTGTTCCTTCACCAGCGCGGCCTTCGCCTCGATGTCGAGTCCGGTGAGGACGAACGTCGTCTCGTTACGGAAACCGCCGAGCCCGTTCAGGCAGACCTTCAGGGTCGGAGGCGGCGGCTCTCCGGTGACGCCGCTGATCCGGACGCGGTCCGGGCCGTCCTCGGAGAGCGTCAGCGTGTCGAACCGCGTCGTGACGTCCGGCCCGGCGTACCGGGCGCCGGTGATCTCGTAGAGCAGTTGCGCGGTCACGGTTCCGGCGTTCACGACACCGCCGGTGCCGGGGTGTTTGGTGATCACGCTGGAGCCGTCGGCGGAGATCTCGGCGATCGGGAACCCCGGCACGCCGAGCTCGTGCTCGGTGAAGAAGGCGTAGTTGCCGCCCGTGGCCTGCGTGCCGCATTCGATCACGTGCCCGGCGGCGACCGCGCCCGCCAGCGCGTCGTAGTCGTCGCGGGCCCAGCCGAAGTGCGCGGCGGCCGGGCCGACGATCACCGACGCGTCGGTGACGCGGCCGGTCACCACGATGTCGGCGCCCGCGTTCAGGCATTCCGCGATACCCCACGCGCCGAGATACGCGTTGGCGGTCAGGGTCTTGCCGAAGCCGAGTTCTTCCGCACGCTGGATGAGGTCGTCGCCCTCGACGTGCGCGATCGCGACGTCGACGCCGAGTTTCGCGGCCAGTTCGCGGAGCGCGTCCGCGAGACCGGCGGGGTTGAGCCCGCCGGCGTTGGCGACGATCTTGACGCCCTTTTCCTTCGCCAGCGCGAGATTCTGCTCCATCTGGCGCAGGAAGGTCTTGGCGTACCCGCGGTTCGGGTCCTTCATCCGGTCCCGGCCGAGGATGAGCATGGTCAGCTCGGCGAGGTAGTCGCCGGTCAGCACGTCGAGCGGGCCGCCGGTGAGCATCTCGTGGACCGCGGAGAACCGGTCGCCGTAGAACCCGGACGCGTTGCCGATCCTGATCGGGGTCATGCGAACTGCCCCGGTTTCCGCCCGGCACCGGGAGGTCCGGCGAAGGCCTGCGCGATCCCGAGCCATTCCTCGACGTCCTTGCCGGTGGCGACCAGGTCGGTGTCGGCGGGGTGACGGCGCTGGGTGATGACGAGGCAGAAGTCGACGGCACTGCCGGTGAGCCGCTGTCCGGCACCCTCGGGCCCGAAGTCCCAGGTGGTGCCGTCGGGCGCGGTCAGCTCGACACGGAACTCCTCGCTGGGCGGGGAGAGCGAGTTGAGCTTGTAGGCGAAGTCGCGAGTGCGGGTGCCGAAACGGGCGATGTGCCAGATCCGCGCGGTGTTCTCCCGCGTGACTCCGAGCGCGTCGTAGATGTCCTGGCCGTGCGCCCAGGTCTCCATGAGGCGCGCCGTCACCATGGACGCGGCGCTCATCGGCGGGCCGTACCAGGGGATCTTCTGTCCGTCGGGCACCGCCGCGAGCGCGTCGGCGAGTTTCGCGCGGCCGGCGCGCCACTCCGCCAGCAGCTCACGCGGCGGCGTCTTCGCGCCCTCCGCCGCGCCGTCGTCGACGTAGGACTCGCCCGTCGCGAGCAGCCCTTCGATCTCGGCCTGCCACTCGGCCTCGGATCCGCGCGCCGCGATCAGCGCCTTCTTGTCCGTCCAGGCCAGATGAGCGATCTGATGGGCGATCGTCCAGCCTTCGGCCGGGGTCCGCCGCGCCCAGTCCGACGCGGGCAGATCCGCCACCACGTCGTCGATGGCCTGCGATTCCGCCGCGAGATCCCCAAGGATCACGCCCAGGTCAGCCATGCCCGCCTCCTCGCGTCTCCCTCAGGCTGGCACCGCCCGCCGGAAAAATCAAGCACGCCTGATTGTTTTCCTCAGTCGGCGTGCAGCCGCGACTCCAACTGGCTTCGAGGTGTCCCCAATGTGGCATCGGAGACGCTCAGTGTCCCCAATGCCACATTGGGGACACTGAACCCCGTCGCCCACGACCTCCGCGCGACATCGCCTCGACTACCGACACACCGATGGTGAAGAAGGATCCCTCAAGGAGGCCTTCACGGACATCGGGCCAGGTCAGCTCCCCGGCCGCTCGAATTCCCGGATCAGCACCGGGTACTGCTCCCCGCCGTGCCCGGCGGCGATCGCACGGTCGGCCATCGCCTTGAACAGCTTCGGCAGTTCGGCGTTCACGCCCAGTGCCTCGCATTCCTCGACCAGATGCGCCATTGCCCGTGCATCGGTTTCCAAGGCCGACACCTCCGCGGGGAAGGAATCCTTGTCGACCTGTTCGGCGTACCCGGGCAGCCAGCCCGCCACCCCGACGGCGATCTGCTGCGCGAAGGGCGCGTACGTCGCGGCGTCGACACCGGCCGTCTTGAGCATCGCGGTGCCCTGAAGCCACGCGTTCAGGACGCTCCACATCATCGTCAGGCCGGCGACGTCGTACAGGGACGCGAGTCCGGGGTCCTCGCCGAGGTGGCTGATCGTGCCGAGCGCGCCGATCTCGAAGTCCGGCCGCGGCCCGCTCAGCAGGATCACCGCGTCGGCGGTCCCGATCGTCGACGGGATGGCCATGATCGCGCCGTCCACGTAACGGGCGCCCCGTTTTTCGGCCCAGGCGGCGGTTTCCCGCGCCTGGGCGGAGTCGCCCGAGGTCAGGTTGACCAGTGTCGTGCCCGCCAGCACGGCGTCGCCGAGCAGTGCACGCACGGCGGAGTAGTCGGTGAGGCACAGGATCGTCACACCGCCCGAGCCGAGCGCGTCGCCGATCGTGGGCGCGAGCCGCGCGCCTTCGGCCACGAGCGCGTCCGCCTTGGCGGCCGTCCGGTTCCACACGGTCGTGGGATGCCCCGCCTTCAGGAACGCGCGGGCGAGCGCGGTGCCCATGAGACCGAGGCCGACGACCGATACCGGGGTGTTCTCGTTGTCTGTCATGGCACGATCGTCAACGTTGATACCGGTATGAAGGTCAAGTGGGGAAAGCGATGAAGATCGGTGAACTGAGTCACCGGACGGGCGTCAACGCCCACCAGTTGCGCTACTACGAGGCACAAGGCCTCCTGGAGGCGAGCCGCGGCGCGAACGGTTACCGCGAGTACGACGAGACGGCTTTGCTGCGGGTGAAGCAGATCCGTCATCTGCTCGCCGCCGGCCTGTCGTCCGAAGACATCGCGTACCTGCTCCCCTGCGCGATCGGCGAGGAACCCGAGCTGATCGGCTGCCCCGAGTTGCTGGCCGCGATGCGCGAGCGGCTCGGACGCCTGGACGAGCAGCTGGCCAAGCTGACGCGATCGCGCGACGCGCTGGCCGAGTACATCGTCGTGGCCGAGCGGGTCGGCGGCGAGACCTATCCGCCTTTCGACGGCGCCGCCGCGTGAACGAGGCACACGAAGCGATCCGGCTGCGGGAGCAAGGCACCGACGAGGCGCGCCTGCGGCTGATCGAGCTGGCCGGGCGGCACCCGCGGGACGCCGTGATCGCCTACCAGACGGCCTGGGCCCACGATTCCGCCGGACTGGAGGCCGAAGCGGCCCCGTTCTACGAACAGGCGCTCGCGGGCGACGGTCTGTCCACAGAGGACAGGCATGGCGTGTTCGTCGGGCTCGGCAGCACCTATCGCGTCCTCGGCCGGTACGACGAGTCGCTCGCGACCTTGCGGCGCGGCCTCGGCGAGTTCCCGGACGACGCGGCGCTGAGGACGTTCCTCGCGATGGCGCTCTACAACGTCGGCGAGGCGCGCGAGGCGGCGGGAACCTTGCTGAAGGTGCTCGCGGCGACCAGCGCGGACGACGGCGTCCAGCGGTACCGGCGAGCGGTCGAGTACTACGCGGACCATCTGGACGACGTCGAATGAGCCTTATTGACACCTTGTCAACGTAGCCTTACTTTCACGTCATGAGCGCGTACGCCGAAATCACCTACGAGGTCGCCGACCGCATCGCGACGGTCACGCTCAACCGGCCCGAAGCCCGCAACGGCTACACCATTCGCATGGCCGACGAACTCGGCGACGCGATGGACCGGGCTGACCGCGACGAGGACGTCCGGGTGGTGATCCTGACCGGCAACGGCAAGGATTTCTCGGTGGGCGCCGATCTCACGCAGGGCGGCTTCGACTTCGACCCGGAGACCGGCCCGGACGCGGCGTGGCAGGAGCCGGCGGGACGCTGCTCGAAACGGATCTTCACGATGAACAAGCCGGTGATCGCGGCCCTGCGGGGCGCGGCCGTCGGCGGCGGCATCACGATCACGCTGTCCTGCGACTACCGTCTCGCGTCCACGGATTCCCGGTTCGGCTTCGTCTTCGTCCGCCGCGGGATCTACCCCGAAGGCGCGTCCGCGTGGTTCCTCCCGCGGCTCGTCGGGATGGGAACGGCACTCGACTGGATGGTCAGCGGGCGTGTCTTCGGCGCCGAGGAGGCGAAGGCCGCCGGGCTGGTCCACAGTGTCCACGAGCCCGAGGAAGTGCTCGGCAAGGCGCGCGAACTGGCCCTCGAGATCGCGACGACCACCTCACCCGTTTCGGTCGCGGTGACCCGGCAGCTGCTGTACCGGATGGCGAGCGCCGCGTCGCCGTTCCCGGTGCACGAACTGGACTCCAAGCTGATCGGCGGGCTGGGCGCCAGCCCGGACGCGGTCGAGGGAGTCGTGTCCTTCCTGCAGAAACGACCACCGGAGTTCTCCATGCGCGTCGACACCGACCAGCCCGCCTATCTGCCGTGGCGGAACTCGTGACCGCCTATCCCCCGGAGCCCTGGAACCTGGCGGGTCAGGCGTACCTGTCGATCTGGCGTATCCCGGTGAGCGAACTGCCCGAACTGCCCAGCGGCGCCGAGCCGATCACGCTGGGCGGCCGCGCCCAGGTGTTCACCGCCTGGATCGACTACCAGGAGCCCGGACAGCTCCAGTACCACGAACTGCTGGCGACCGTCGCGGTCCGCGGCGAACGCCTCTCCAGCTCCATCACCGACATCTGGGTCGACAGCGAGGTCTCCCTCGCCGGCGGACGCGCACTGTGGGGCATCCCCAAGGATCTCGCCGCGCTCGACTTCGCCCACGGGCGGACCTTCACCGCCTCGGCGGCCACCCACGAGGACTGGATCGCGACGGCGGCCTTCACCCCGCGCCCGAGCCTCCCGGTGCGGATGCCCGCGGCCTTCGACGTCGTCCAAATGCTGGACGGCCGTCTCAAAAGAAGCCCCGTCCGAGCGACGGCGAACCCGCGTCCCGCGGCCGCGGATTGGCGGATCAACGAGTCCGGCCCGTTCGGCTTCCTTGCCGGTCAGCGGCCCGCGCTGAGTGCCTGCCTGCGCGACTTCAAGATCGTTTTCGGCGGCTGACCAGCCGCTCAGCGTGATCGTCTAACCCGCCAGGGTGAGACCACGACACGCCACCCATTGGGGCACGTGCGGCCTCCGACCCCTACATGTAGTCTCTGGGAACCGGTACCGCCCAGCGACGGGGAGACCGCTCGGGAGCGGTTGCCGGACAGCTTTGTGAACGTGCAGCGCACGGCCTTGTGCGGCCTTGCGGTGCTTCAACGCGCCCTTTGGAGACTACGCATGTCAGTGGAAATCGGTCAGCGGCCACCTTCGTCCTCGGACACCACGCCCGCGACCGTGCGAGTCATCCGGCGGGACGGCAGCGTGTCCCCCTTCGACGCGAACAAGATCTCGGTCGCCGTGACCAAGGCCTTCCTCGCCGTCGAGGGCGGTGACGCGGCCGCCTCGTCGCGGATCCACCACCTGGTCAAGGAATTGACCGAGCAGATCGAGACCACCCTGCTCCGCCACGCCGGTCCCGAGACCGCGCTGCACATCGAGCAGATCCAGGACATCGTCGAACTGGCGCTGATGCGCGGCGAGCACCACAAGGTCGCCCGCGCGTATGTCCTGTACCGCGAGGAGCGCGCGAAGGCCCGTGAGGCCGAGAAGCCCGCGTCGTCCGACGTCGCCATCAGCGTCAAGGCGGCCGACGGCTCGCTTCGCCCGCTCGACTGGGCCCGCGTCTCGCACGTGGTCGGCGAGGCCGTCGCCGGCCTCGAGGACGTTTCGGCCGAGCCTGTCCTGGCCGAGGCCAAGCGCAACCTCTACGACGGCATCAGCGCCGACGAACTCGCCCTCGCCCAGATCATGGCCGCGCGCGTGCTCGTCGAGCAGGAGCCCAACTACTCCTACGTCAGTGCCCGGCTGCTCGCGGACAAGCTCCGCGGCGAGGCGCTCAGCTACCTCGCGGGAGTGCCGCAGCAGGCCAGCCAAGACGAGATGACCGCGAGGTACCCGCAGTACTTCCGGGACTACCTCAAGCGCGCCATCGAGCTGGAGCTGGTCAACCCCGAGCTGCAGACCTTCGACCTGGACAAGATCACCGCGGCCATCCGCGCCGAGCGTGACCTCGACTTCGGCTTCCTCGGCCTCCAGACCCTGTACGACCGGTACTTCCAGCACCACGACGGCGTCCGCTTCGAGCTGCCGCAGGCGTTCTTCATGCGCGTCGCGATGGGCCTGGCGATCCGCGAGGACGACCGGGAAGCCCGCGCCATCGAGTTCTACGAGCTGCTCTCGACGTTCCACTTCATGGCGTCCACCCCGACGCTGTTCAACTCGGGCACCACGCGCCCGCAGCTGTCGTCGTGCTTCCTGACCACTGTGGACGACGACCTGGACTCGATCTTCCAGGCGTACAAGAACAACGCGCTGCTGGCGAAGTACTCGGGCGGTCTCGGCAACGACTGGACCCCGGTCCGCGGCCTCGGCGCGCACATCAAGGGCACCAACGGCCAGTCGCAGGGTGTCGTGCCGTTCCTCAAGATCGCCAACGACACCGCGGTCGCGGTGAACCAGGGCGGCAAGCGCAAGGGCGCGGCCTGCGCGTACCTCGAGACCTGGCACGTGGACATCGAGGAATTCCTCGACCTGCGCAAGAACACCGGTGACGACCGTCGCCGCACGCACGACATGAACACCGCGAACTGGGTGCCGGACGAGTTCCTGCGCCGCGTCGAGGCCGACGCGCAGTGGACGCTGTTCTCGCCGAACGAGACCCCGGATCTGCACGACCTCTACGGCAACGCGTTCGCCGAGCGCTACCGCGAGTACGAGGCCGCCGCCGAGCGTGGCGAGCTGAAGGTGTTCCGCAAGGTCCGCGCGGTCGACCTGTGGCGCCGCATGCTGACCATGCTGTTCGAGACCGGCCACCCGTGGATCACCTTCAAGGACCCGTGCAACCTGCGTTCGCCGCAGCAGCACGTGGGTGTCGTGCACTCGTCCAACCTGTGCACCGAGATCACGCTGAACACCACCACCGACGAGGTCGCGGTCTGCAACCTCGGCTCGGTGAACCTGCTCAAGCACGTCACCCCCGAGGGCCTCGACACGAAGCGCCTCGAGAAGACCGTGCGCACGGCCGTTCGCATGCTCGACAACGTGATCGACATCAACTTCTACACGATCCCGGAGGCGCGCCGCTCCAACCTGCGCCACCGCCCGATCGGGCTGGGCCTGATGGGTTTCCAGGACGCGCTGTTCGAGATCGGTGTCCCGCTGTCCTCGGACGAGGCCGTGCAGTTCGCGGACACCAGCATGGAGCACATCAGCTACTACGCGATCTCGGCGTCGACCGACCTCGCCGAGGAGCGCGGCCAGTACCAGACGTTCGAGGGTTCCTTGTGGAGCAAGGGAATCCTGCCGATCGACTCGATGCAGCTGCTGATCGACGCGCGGCAGGGCGACGCGCTCGACGTCGACACCTCGTCCACTTTGGACTGGGCGCCGCTGCGCGAGCGGGTCAAGACCGTCGGTATGCGCAACTCCAATGTGATGGCGATCGCGCCGACCGCGACGATCTCCAACATCTGCGGGGTCGGGCAGTCGATCGAGCCGCTGTTCCAGAACCTGTTCGTCAAGTCGAACATGTCCGGTGACTTCACCGTGGTGAACCCGCACCTGGTCCGCTCGCTCAAGGAGCGCGGGCTGTGGGACGAGGTCATGGTGTCGGATCTCAAGTACTTCGACGGCAGCCTCGGCCAGATCGACCGCGTGCCGGACGACCTGAAGGCGCTGTACGCGACCGCGTTCGAGATCGAGTCCAAGTGGCTGGTGGACGCCGGTTCGCGGCGCCAGAAGTGGATCGACCAGGCTCAGTCGCTGAACCTGTACATCGCGGCGCCCAGCGGCCGCAAGCTCGACGAGCTGTACCGCTACGCCTGGCACAAGGGCCTCAAGACCACGTACTACCTGCGGGCGCGGTCCGCGACGCACGTGGAGAAGAGCACCCTGCGCGGCACCGACGGCAAGCTGAACGCGGTCTCGGCCACCCCGGCCCCCGCCGCACCCGCTTCGCCGAAGCCCGCCGCTCCGGCCCCGGCTCCCGCCGCTTCGCCCGCCCCGTCGGCTTCCGCCGCGGTCCCGGCCGTGCCGGTCACCGCGCCCGCACCGGCCGCCAAGCCGGAGCCGAAGGAGATGCCGAAGGTCTCGGACGTCGACTTCGTCGCCGCCGACGGCGCCGCCTGCCGGATCGACGACCCCGACTGCGAAGCCTGCCAGTAACGACATCCTCGTGAGTGGTAAGGGCGGTTAGAACCGTCCTTACCACTCACGACGCCTCTTGGAGTGTGCCCTTCATGACCACCTTTGACGCCTCCACCGACGCCACCGGCCTCGGTGAGATCGAAGTCGGCGCCGCCCGCATCAACGTCGACGACAAGCGGATGATCAACGCCCGCGCCGACGTCAACCAGCTGCTGCCGATGAAGTACACCTGGGCGTGGGAGAAGTACCTCGCCGGCTGCAACAACCACTGGATGCCGACCGAGGTCGCCATGCAGGCCGACATCGCGCTGTGGAAGTCGCCCGACGGCCTCACCGAGGACGAGCGCACCATGCTCAAGCGCAACCTCGGCTTCTTCGCCACCGCGGAATCGCTGGTGGCCAACAACATCGTGCTCGCGGTGTACCGGCAGATCACCAACCCCGAATGCCGCCAGTACCTGCTGCGCCAGGCGTTCGAGGAGGCCGTGCACACGCACACCTTCCAGTACATCTGCGAGAGCCTCGGCCTGGTCGAGGGCGAGCTGTTCAACATGTACCGCGAGGTCCCGTCCATCTCGGACAAGGACGCGTGGGCGCTGAAGTACACGCAGAACCTGGAGAACCCGGACTTCGAGACCGGGACGCCGGAGGCCGACCAGGCCTTCCTGCGTGACCTCGTCGCGTTCTACGTGATCTTCGAGGGCATGTGGTTCTACACCGGCTTCGCGCAGATCCTGTCGCTCGGCCGCCGGAACAAGATGGTCGGCATCGCCGAGCAGTACCAGTACATCCTGCGCGACGAGTCGATCCACCTGAACTTCGGCATCGACTGCATCAACCAGATCAAGATCGAGAACCCGCACCTGTGGACCGAGGAGTTCCAGGCCGAGGTCCGCACCATGCTGACCGAGGCGTGCGAACTCGAGGTCGCCTACGCCCGCGACACCATGCCGCGCGGCATGCTCGGGCTCTCGGCCGAGCTGATCGAGCAGTACATGCACTTCATCACCGACCGGCGGGCGCAGCAGATCGGTCTCGCGCCGATCTTCGGCGAGACGGAGAACCCGTTCCCGTGGATGTCGGAGGCGATGGACCTCAAGAAGGAGAAGAACTTCTTCGAGACCCGCGTCATCGAGTACCAGTCCGGTGGTGCCCTCGACTGGGACTGAACCCCGAACTCGCGTGCTCAGGCACGTGACTCGCGTGCTTGAACACGGAACACGCCGGGCGGACTTCCGCCCGGCGTGTTCCGTCTCCAGGCACGCGTGTTCCGCCTCCGATCACGTGAGTTACGCCTCCAGTCACGCGAGACCCGAATTCGGTACGCTCCGGGGTGCTACTGGTTCGCCCGGCCTCCCAGGCCGGTCGAGGTAACAGGGAACCCGGTGCGAATCCGGGACTGCCCCGCAGCGGTATGTGGGAACGAAAGCCGTCACCGTGCGAGACACGGTAAAGCACTGGGACATGGCGCCCCGGGAAGCGACGGCCGGTAGGAACGAGCGAGTCGCCCACGAGTCCGAAGACCTGCCCGTGGTACGCGCGCCGACGGCGTGCGTGAGTCCGGGCCTCGTGGGATGGGCACGACCGAACGGCGGTCATCCCCGCGCGCTCCGGGCTCGCCCGACAAGCTCGCGAGGAGAGAGCTGTGACCGAAATCGGCACGACTGTGCTGGGCTACCCCCGGATCGGACCGGACAGGGAACTCAAGCGTTCACTCGAACGCTACTGGGCGGGCAAGATCGACGAGGCCGAGCTACTGGGCACCGGCCGCGCGCTGCGCACCAGGACCTGGCGGGAACTCAAGGACGCGGGACTGAAATCCGTCCCCTCCAACACCTTCTCCCACTATGACCAGGTGCTCGACACCACCGAGCTGTTCGGAGCGCTGCCGGAGCGCTTCACGACGCTCGGTCTCTCGCCGCTCGACACCTACTTCGCCGCCGCACGCGGGGTGCAGGAAGCGCCGGCGATGGAGATGACGAAGTGGTTCGACACGAACTACCACTACCTCGTCCCCGAACTCGGCCCGGACACGACGTTCTCGCTCACCGGCACCAAACCGCTCGACGAATACCGCGAAGCCCGTGCGGTCGGTGTCGAGACCCGGCCGGTGCTGGTGGGCCCGGTGACGTTCCTGCTGCTCGCGAAGCCGGCCGAGACCGCTCCGGAGGACTTCCGACCGCTGGACCTGCTCGACAACCTCCTCGACGGCTACGTCGAGCTGCTGCGCCGTCTGCACGACGAAGGCGTCGAGTGGGTTCAGTTCGACGAACCCGCCTTCGCCGCGGACCGCACCGAGAGGGAGCTCAACGCGCTCATCCGCACCTACCACCGGCTCGCGAAGGAGACCGCGCGGCCCAAGATCCTGGTCGCCGGGTACTTCGGCGGTCTCGGCCGCGGCTTGGGTGTGCTCGCGCGCTCTCCGATCGACGCCATCGCGGTCGACCTCGTCACCGATGAGTCCTTTGTGGACGCCGTCGCCGCCGAACCCGCCCTGCGGGACAAGGAGGTGCTGGCCGGTGTCGTGGACGGGCGCAACGTCTGGCGCACGGATCCGACCCGCGCGCTCAGCCGAGCGGCGATGCTGCTGGGTATCGCGAAATCGGTCAGCGTGTCGACGTCCTGCTCATTGCTTCACGTGCCCTACGACGTCGAGCGGGAGGACGGACTGCACCCGCGCCTGAAGGGCTGGCTCGCCTTCGCCAGGCAGAAGGTCGACGAGGTCGTCTTGCTCGGGCGCGCGCTGAAGGAAGAGGGCGTCGACCTCTCCGCCGCCCGTGCCGCGGCCACGGATCGCGCGACGGCGGCCGACCTGGCCGACAGCGGGGTCCGCGCCCGGCTGGAGGCACTGCGGCCGGAGGACACCGTCCGCTCCCCCTACGCCCGGCGCGCGGCGGCTCAGCAGGCCGCGCTGAAGCTGCCGCCGTTGCCGAGCACGACGATCGGCTCGTTCCCGCAGACCACCGACGTCCGCAAGGCGCGGGCCGCGCACAAGGCGGGTTCGCTGGACGACGCGGGCTACGAAGCCGCGATGAAGGCGGAGATCGAGCGCGTCGTCCGGCTGCAGGAGGACCTCGGCCTGGACGTGCTGGTGCACGGCGAACCCGAGCGCAACGACATGGTGCAGTACTTCGCCGAGCGGCTGGCCGGGTTCGCGGCCACCGACTTCGGCTGGGTACAGTCCTACGGTTCGCGCTGCGTCCGGCCGCCGATCCTGTACGGCGACGTCTCCCGGCCGGAGCCGATGACCGTCGAGTGGGCCCGCTACGCGCAGGGCCTGACCGGCAAACCCGTCAAAGGCATGCTGACCGGACCGGTGACGATCCTGGCGTGGTCGTTCGTCCGCGACGATCAGCCGCTGGGCGAGACCGCCCGTCAGGTGGCGCTGGCCATCCGCGACGAAGTGCACGAACTGCAGGAGGCGGGCATCCGCGTCATCCAGGTGGATGAGCCGGCGCTGCGGGAGCTGCTCCCGCTGCGCGCGGCGGCGCACGAGGCGTACTTCGCGTGGGCGGTTTCGTCGTTCCGGCTGGCGACTTCCGGAATCGACGACGCGACGCAGATCCACACCCATATGTGCTACTCGGAATTCGGCGACGTGGTCAAGGCGATCGACGCGCTCGACGCCGACGTCACCAGCATCGAGGCCGCGCGGTCGAAGCTGGAGGTCGTCACCGACCTCGGCGCGGCGGGCTTCGGCCGCGGCGTCGGGCCTGGCGTCTACGACATCCATTCGCCGCGCGTCCCCGCGGTCGACGAGGTCAGCGGGCTGCTGCGGACCGCCGTCGGCGCCGTGCCCGCCGAGCGGATCTGGGTCAACCCGGACTGCGGTCTGAAGACCCGTGGGTACGCCGAGGTCGAACCGGCCCTGCGGAACCTGGTCGCGGCCGCCCGCGTGGTCCGCGCCGAACTGGCCTGACCGGTCCGTGAAGGCCTCCTTCCCTACCCTCAAGGTAGTGAAGGAGGCCTTCACGGAACTTCCACCGGGGTATTGTCAGGACGTCAATAAGGGTGCGATGGTGGAACGGTAACCGATCTCAGCGGGGAGATGGTCGCCATGGCGAACGCCGTCGAAAAGGTCACCGGGGCGCTGCGCGAGCGGGTCCCGCCGCTCACCTCGATCCCCCTGCCGCGTTCGGTCGACCAGCGCTGGCTCGGCGCGACCTGGCCGGTCCGCGAGCTCGCGCCCGCCCCGCCGGGCCTCAAACCCGTCCTCGGCGACGAAGGCCCGCCGGTCATCGGGCACGCCCTGGACTTCATGCGCTTCGGCATCGAGTTCGGCCTCAAACGCTACGAGACCTACGGACCGGTGTCGTGGATGGGCGCCTTCGGGCGCCGCATCGTCGCGCTCACCGGCCCGGAGGCCACCCAGATCGCGTTGGTGAACAAGGACAAGGCCTTCTCCCAGGAAGGCTGGAAGTTCTTCATCGAGCAGTTCTTCGACCGCGGTCTGATGCTGCTCGACTTCGGCGAGCACCATCTGCACCGGCGGATCATGCAGGCGGCGTTCACCCGGCAACGGCTCACCGGTTACGTCGACCAGATGGGGCCGGCCCTGCGTAAGGGCGTCGCCGCGTGGGCCGACCGGCCGAACCCGCGGATCTACTGGTCCCTCAAGCAGCTCACGCTCGACGTCGCGACACGCGTGTTCATGGGCATGAGTTCCGGCGACGACGCGGCCGCGATCAACCGCGCGTTCGTGAACTCCGTGCGCGCGGGCACGGCCATCGTGCGGTTCCCCGTTCCCGGCGGCCGCTGGGCGGCGGGTTTGCACGGCCGCAAGGTCCTCGAACGCTACTTTTCGGCGAACCTGCCGGCGAAACGGGCCGGCGACGGCGACGACCTCTTCACCGCGTTGTGCCACGCCACCACCGAAGACGGTGACCGCTTCACCGACTCCGACGTCGTCAATCACATGATCTTCCTGATGATGGCCGCGCACGACACCTCGACGATCACCAGCGCCGCCGCCGTCTACCACCTCGCCAAGAATCCCGAGTGGCAGGAACGCGCGCGCCGGGAATCGCTCGCGCTCGGCGACGACGTGCCGGACATCGAGGCGCTGGAGACCCTGACGACGCTGGATCTGGTGATCAAGGAAGCCCTGCGGCTGGTGGCCCCGGTTCCTTCCCTGACCAGGAAGACCGTGAAGGACACCGAGGTTCTCGGGCATTTCATTCCCGAAGGGACACTCGTCGGGGTTTCCCCCACTGTCAACCACTTCTCGCCGGAGCACTGGACCGACCCCATGCGGTTCGACCCGGACCGCTTCGGCGAGGACCGCCGCGAGGACAAGTCGCATCGCTACGCGTGGATGCCGTTCGGCGGCGGGGCGCACAAGTGCATCGGCCTGCATTTCGGGACGTTCGAGGTGAAGGCGCTGCTGCACGAGATGCTGCGGGCGTATCGGTGGTCGGTACCGGAGAACTACACCGCACGCTGGGACTACGTCTCGCTGCCCGTGCCGGCGGACGGACTGCCGATCCGCCTGACATCCCGCTGAAGCCGGACCAATCGGACAAACACGATCGAGCACTCTTGGTAACTTCCGGTCACCACTCGTGTAGCAGCGATCACCCTTTCAGCCGGTAGACACCCCGGATCGCGCATGATGCCGTGACACTACACCCGGTCGGCCCATACCTAGTGTGGGTCCGTGGGCTCGGACACCCGGTCTGAGCTGGCCATCAACCGAGCATGAAGAGGTGAAGTGTGCCCGAACCTGGTTCCGCGCCAGGGTTGGTGGACGTCGCTCGGAGATGGGCCGAGACGCTCGCTGACACTAAAGGAGTATCGCTTCCCAAGGAGCAACTCGAACAGCTGCTGCTCGGTGTCGCCCAGGACGCCGTCTTGGCCGAGCCCGACCATCAGCCCGCCGTGCTGCGCTTCTCCAAGCTCTATTCCGCCTCTCCCATCGGGATCGCCCTCGCGGACGCCAACGGCACCATCGTGGAGGCGAACGCCGCGCTCGGCCGTCTCCTCGGCTGCCGCCCCTCCGCGCTGCGCGGGCGGGAGATCCCCGATCTCGGCTCCGCCGAACACGACGTCGCCCGCCTGCGGAACGCGCTCGCGCAGCTCATGACGCACGGGCAGCCGACACAGCAGGAACGCCTGCTGCTGGATCACAGCGAGGAAGGCTCGCTCTGGGTCGACGTGACTCTCACCGACCTCCCGGGTGACCGGCCCGATTCGACCTATCCGGTGCTGATGGTCTCCGACGCCAACGAGATCCACCTGCTGCAGGAACGGCTGCTGCACCAGAACGTGCACGACGCGCTGACCGGCCTGCCCAACGCCACCGCGTTCGGCAACGCCCTCGAAACCGCGCTGGCCGGGTCCGGCGGCGAGCAGGTCGCGCTCGTCTATCTCGACGTCGACGGCTTCAAGGTGATCAACGACGGTCTCGGGGCCGGCGTGGGCGATCAGGTGCTGCGCGGGGTCGCGAAGAAGCTCACGTCCGTCTTCACCGGCAGGCACAACGGCTCGGTCGCCCGGCTGTCCGGCGACGGGTTCGCCGTCCTGCTGCGCGGCGACTTCACCCCGCCCGATGTGATCGCGCTGGTCGAGCAGGCCTTGGAGGAGCTGGTCGAGCCGATCTACCTCGGCGGGCACGGTATCGGGGTCAGCGCGAGCGCGGGCATCGTCGTCCGCCCGGTCGCCGACGGCGGACCCGAAGACCTGCTTCGCGCCGCGGAAATCGCCCTGCACCGCGCCAAGGAGGCGGGCAAGGCGCAGTGGATGCTGTTCGATCCGGAACTCGACGCGCGTGACCGGGGCCGCTACCAGCTCGGCGCGGTCATCGCGGGCGCGCTGGAGAACGGTGAGTTCTCGCTGATCTACCAGCCGACGGTGAAGCTCGCGAATCCCGACCAGCTGGCCGCGGTCAACGCCGGGTTGCGCTGGAGCCACCCGGAGAAGGGTGAACTGGACTCGGACGATTTCTATCCGCTCGCGCAGATCACCGGGATGACCATCCCGCTCGGCCGATGGCTGCTGGCCGAATCGCTCGCCGCCACCGCGAGATGGCGGAACAGGTTCGGCGAGGCCGCTCCCGACGTCTGCGTGCGGCTGCCGAACCGGCTGGCCATCGAGCCCGATCTGGTCCTGTTGGTCAAGGAACAGCTCGACCGGCACAACCTGCCCGCCCAGGCGCTGCGGCTGTGCACGGACCGCGAGTCCGTGCTCGACTCGAGCGGCGAGGTGCTGGACTCCTTCGCCGTGCTGGCCGATCTGGGCTCCCAGCTGGTGCTGGCCATCTCCGGTTCGGACGATCTGGAGCTGATCCCGCGCCACGGGCTGCCGGTCCGCCACGTGATCCTGTCCGGCGCGGTCGTCGACGCGCTGGCCGACGGCGAGGACGAGGCCGACGTCCGCCACCTGTGCCAGCTGGTCGCCAGGGCCAAGGAGCTGAACCTGCGCATCGGCGCGGAGGGCGTCCGGAGTCACGAACAGGCCGAACGGCTGCGGCGGTACGGCGTACTCGCGGCGCGTGGTTCGTTCGTGGCGGATTCCGCGACCGGGGACGAGGTCGACGAGCTGATCGAACGGCACGCCCACTGACGTGACAGGATCGGTCCATGGACCAAGGTGACATCGCCCCGGACTTCACTCTGCCCGACGACAAGGGCGAGGAGCGCACGCTGTCGGACTTCCTCTCGTCCGGCCCGGTCGTGCTGTTCTTCTACCCCGCCGCGATGACCAGCGGCTGCACCGCGGAAAGCTGCCATTTCCGCGACCTGGCCGCGGAATTCGCCGAAGTGGGCGCGCACCGCGTCGGCATCAGCCCGGACGCCGTAGCCAAACAGCAGGAGTTCTCCGCCAAGCACGGCTTCGACTACCCCCTGCTGTCCGATGTGGACGGTGTGGTGGCGAAACAGTTCGGCGTATGGCGCAAATTCAGCCCGCTGCATGCCAAACGGCACACCTTCGTCATCGACACCGACCGCAAGGTGCTCGAAGTGATCAAGAGTGAGCTGAAGTTCACCGTGCACGCCGACAAGGCGCTCGCGGCCTTGCGCGAGCGCAAGACTAAGGACGCTTGAGCCGCCAGATCCGGTTGACGCCCGCGCAGGCGGGGGCGAGCGGCGGTTCGGCGGCCTCGTCGCCGGTCATCGTGAAGCCCAGCCGCGCGGGCACGGCACCGCTCGCGAGGTTCTTCTCGTCGTGCCGGATCTCGATCTCCGGCGCGCCGAGCCGGAAAGCCTCGTCGGCCAAGAGCTTCGCGGCCCTGGTCGCGAAGCCGCGACCGGTGTGGTGCCTGCCGAGCCAGTAACCGATCTCGATCCGGCCCGGATGCGTGATCATGCCCGCGCCGCCGACGAGGTCTTCCCCGCTGTGGATCGCGAAGTCGTAGGTCTTGCCGTCGGCCCAGTTCTCCGCGGTCCGCTCCAGGAAGTCGGCGGCTTCACGACGGCCGTAACCGTAGGTGGCCCAGATCATCCAGGCGCCGAGATGTGCGGCAGAGTCGCCCGCGACGGCGGCGAGGGTTTCGAGCTGCTCCGGCTTCCAGCGGCGCAGCGTGACGACGTCGTCGGCGAGGGTTTCGGCGGGCGCTTCCATCAGGCTCCTCGTGAGTGGTAAGGACGGTTAGAACCGTCCTTACCACTCACGAGGCCGACGATCAGGTCAAAATCGCGCTGTCCGGGATCTCCGTGTCGTTCTTCAACGCGTCGAACAGCAGCTTCGACTTCGTCTTGTCCCAGTTCTCCGCCGAACCGCTGGTCACCGGCACTGTCGTGGTGACGACGCCGCCCGAGGAGATCCCGCGCATCGCCAGCGCCAGCCCCACCAGATTGTGCACGTGGTCGCCCGAATCCATCGTCAGCGCGTCCGGCGCCGTCGACAGCAGCGGGAAAAGCGAGAACGGGTTCAGCAATGTGCCGGGGCTGCCGATCTCGCTGACCATCGCGCCGATGAACTTCCGCTGGTTGGCCACGCGGTCGAGGTCCGAACGCGGGGTGGCCTCGCTGTGCCGCATGCGGACGAACCCGAGCGCCTGCGGGCCCTGGAGGTCCTGGCAGCCCGCGGGGATCTTGATCTTGGTGAGGGTGTCCTCCATCGGCTTCTCGACGCACATGTGGACCCCGCCGATCGCGTCGACGATCTTCGCGAAGCCGCCGAAGCCGATCTCGGCGTAGTGGTCGATGCGCAGGCCCGTGGCGCCCTCGACGGTCTGCGCGAGCAGCGTCGGGCCGCCGATCGAGAACGCCGCGTTGATCTTGTTCTTGCCGTGCCCCGGGATGGTCACCTGCGAGTCGCGCGGAAGGCTCAGCAGCGTCGGTTTGGTGCTGTTGTCAGGGACGTGCGCGATCATGATGGTGTCGGTGCGCTTGCCACCGCCTGCGGCCTTGCTGTCCCCGGTGACCAGCTTCTCCTGCTCTTCGGGGGTCAGCCCGTCGCGGCTGTCGGAGCCCACGATCAGCCAGTTGGTGCCTTCGGCAGCGACGGGGCGGCCGGAGTAGTCGGCCAGCGCGTCGACGCGGTTGATGGAGAACTCCAGGTACACCCACACGCCGGCGAGGAACACCACGAACACGGTCAGCAGGGTGAGCAGCACCTTGCCGAAGCCCCAGCGCTTACGTCGCCGCGGCGGCCGCGCACCGTCGTCGGCCGGGCGGCCAGGAGGGGGCTGCGGCGGGCCTGGACGGCGTGGTGGCGGACCGGCGGGCCGTTCCTGGCCGCCGTGCCCCATGGGCCTCGTCCGCTCGTCGTACGGGCTGCTCCCCCGGCCCGGCAGCGGCATCATCTGCGCGGGCTGATGCCGCCGGGGGCGGCCGGACGGCGGCCGTTGCGGCGGCGGCATCCGTCGCCCTCGGTCGTCGCCTCCATACGTCATGCCGAATCACCCGTCCCGGTCTCGCGTGTAGGGCCCAGTCAACCGCAGACCCTAGGTGAAGGACGTCCGGCACCCCGCATCGGTTGGGTGGAGCTCACCGTCCGTTTTCGGCGAATCCGAACTGGTGGACCTTGAGATACCCCGAACGGAACCCCGCTTCGGAGTACGCCAGATAGAACTCCCACGTCCGCTTGAAGACGTCGTCGAAGCCCAGTTCGGTGATTTCGTCCCACCGCTGGCTGAAATTCTCCCGCCACAGCCGCAACGTGCGGGCGTAGTCCTGGCCGAACTCGCGTACTCCCTCCAGTTTCAGCCTGGTGTGCGCCAGCATGCCCTGCTCGACCGACGTCGTGGACGGGATGAGCCCACCGGGGAAGATGTACTTGTGCACCCAGGTGTAGGACCGGGCCGCGGCGAGCATGCGTTCGTGGTCCATGGTGATGGCCTGGAGCCCCAGCCTTCCGCCCGGCTTCAGCCGCTTCCCGATGGTCTCGAAGAACGTCGGCCAGTACGCTTCCCCGACCGCTTCGATCATCTCGACGCTGACCACGGCGTCGTACTGGCCGGTCGAGTCGCGGTAGTCGCACAGCCGGACATCGACGCGGTCGGCGAAGCCCGCCGCCGCGATGCGCTCGGTCGCCAGCTTCGCCTGCTCCTCGGAAATGGTCAGCGAGGTGACCGTGGCCCCGCGCGCGGCGGCCCGGATCGAGAGTTCGCCCCAGCCGGTGCCGATCTCGAGCACGGTGCTGCCTTCGCGGACCCCGGCGTAGTCGAGGACGCTGTCGATCTTGCGGTGCTGGGCGGCGGTGAGGTCGTCGTCCGGGCCGAACAACGCCGACGAGTACATCATCGACGGGTCCAGGAACGCGCCGAACAGGTCGTTGGACAGGTCGTAGTGGCGATGGATGTTCGCCCGCGCGCCCTCGACGGTGTTCTCCTCGCCGGCCGGGTGGCCGCGGTCGACGAAGCGGCGGAACCGTTGCAGCAGCGGCGGGATGAGCGTCGCCATCCGCTCCGCGAACGGGGTCAGCACCTCGGCGAGCGCGTCGCTCGTCCAGTCGCCGACCATGTAGGCCTCACCGAAGCCGATCTTCGCGTCCACGCCGAGGCGGTGGAAGAAGGCGGCGGGGCGGTTGAGCCGCATCTCGGGCGCGTCCGGCCCGCCGGCGCCGAGCTGCGAGCCGTCGGGCATGCGCACGCGGACGTTCAGCGGGCGCACCGCCTGCCGGAACAACTGCTCGGCGATCCGCGCCCGGAACGGGGAATGCGGCGGGGTGGCCAGTCCGGGCCACCGGTTTTCGTCAGGGGTGGGCAGGCCGGACGAACCGGCCGTCCGATCGACGCTCGACGTGGACATGAGTACTCCCTCCCGCCCGGTCTAGACCGGGATCCGCAGCCGTTCCGAACTCGGCCGCCCCCAGGCGCCGCTCAGCGTTTCGTCAGTTCCCCCGGCTTCGATCAGCTCGAGTGTGAAAGCGCGTACGAGACGGTTCCAGACGCGAGACCTTCGTAGCATCGCGTGCCCTTCGCCGCCTATTTCAAACCGCGCGGATCGCGACGTCACCTTTTCGGCGCGTTCCGCGAAAGCGTGTGATGCCACCGGATCGGTCATCCGGTCCTTGGTCCCGTGCGCGATGAGCACGGCACGGCCGCCGACGGCACCGATGGGTTCACCCGGTGGTGTCCACGGTGCCAGCGCGCAGACGCCGATGACGGCCGGATCGTCGGCGACGCGCAGGGCGACCCGCCCGCCCATCGAATGGCCGACGAGGATCACCGGAACCCCCGGATGGTCATCGCGGACGCGTTCCAGTGCCCAGCGCGCGTCGGCGAGCGCGTCGGTGCCGTGGTCGTTCCAGCCGTAGATCCGGTTGCGCAGGAGCCTCACCTCGACCCCGTGCGCCCGGCCCGCCCGATGGACGTCCCTCGCCAGCGGCACCATCCGCTGGTACGCCAGCCGCCACGGCGCGACGCGGGCATGACTGTGCTCCGCGCCGCCGTGCAGGACCAGCACCACGCCTTTCACCCGGCCGCGTACTCGCCAAGTCCGCACCGCGGGATCAGCCTCGCTCACCCTGGACCCTCCAGTCTCCGAAACCCCGGCCGCAGTGATCGGGTCAACCTCGATCATGACCCGATGTATTCCACTTCGGCCATTGGTCCACGCGATACATTCGTCGCTGATCTCCAGACGGAAGGGCGGATGTGGTGAGCACCACCGAACGTTGTGCAGGCGTCACCGAACGGCTCGCTGAGGCCGAACGGGGTAACGCGGAGCAGATCCGGAAGTCGGCCGAGCTGATCCTGGGGGTCATCCGGGCGGACGCCCTGGTGTTCACCGCCGGGGCCGGACATTCACTGGCCGCGGTCGCCGAGACCTTCTACCGGGCGGGTGGGCTCGCCTGTGTGTACCCGGTCTACCACCCCGAACTGCTGCCGTTGCACGGCGCGCAGCACAGCACCAAGACCGAGCGCCGCTCCGGGCTGGCCGAAGAGGTGCTGGCCGAGCGCGCGCCGGGCCCGGACGACGTACTGGTGGTGTTCTCGACCTCGGGGGTCAACCCGTACCCGGTCGAACTGGCCGCCGGTGCCCGGAAGCGCGGGGCAGCGGTCATCGCGGTGAGTTCGGCCGCGTCGGTGGCCAAGGCGCCCAAACGCGCGGCCACGACGCTGCTCGAAGAGGCGACCATCGTGCTCGACTCCCACGTCCGTCCCGGGGACGCGAGCTACCCGCCGGAAGCGCCGCGGACCGCGCCGCTGTCCACGGTGATCAACGCGTTCCTGTGGAACCTCGTGCTCGCCGAGGTCGTCGACCTCGGTGCGGCGCAGGGCGTCGACATCCCGCTGTGGCGCAGTTCCAACGTGGACGGTGGCGACGAGGCCAACGCCGCGCTGCTGGCCAAGTACGGCGCGCGGGTTCCCGCTCTCCGCTAGTTCTTTACCGCGCGGACGAGTTCCTTGACTCGTCCGCGCGGCGCTTCTACGGTCACATACCGACCGGTCGGTGTCCGCAGGAGGTCCGTGCCATGACCGAGATCCACGGCGAGTGCGCGGCGGGCTTCGAACCCGTCCGCGCCGCCTTCGAGGAGAACTTCGCCGAACGCGACGAGATCGGCGCCGCGTTCTCGGTGACGCGGCACGGCGAGACCGTGGTCGATCTCTGGGCCGGCTGGGCCGATCCGGACCGGACGACCCCGTGGCGGGCGGACACGCTCACCAACGTCTGGTCGACCACCAAGGGCATGACCGCGCTCTGCGCTCACCACCTCGCCGACGCCGGACTGCTCGAGCTCGACGCGCCGGTCGCGAAGTACTGGCCGGAGTTCGCGGCGGCGGGCAAGCGGGAGATCCCGGTGCGCTGGCTGCTCTCGCACCGCTCCGGGGTGACCGGGGTCGGTTTCGACCGGCCGGTGACGGTGAAGGAACTGTACGACTGGGACCACATCACCGGACTGCTCGCCGCGCAGGCGCCGCTCTTCGAACCGGGCACCGCCAGCGGCTACCACGCGCTGTCGTTCGGGTTCCTCGTCGGCGAGGTGATCCGCCGGGTGAGCGGGCAGGACGTCCGCGCGTACTTCGCCGGGCACATCGCCGGCCCGCTGGACGCGGACTTCCGGATCGGCCTGGACTCCGACGCCGATCTGGCGCGCTGCTCCACCCTCGTCGAGCCCGTGCTCAGCGCCGAGATGACGACCGCGCTGACCCAGGCGTTCACCAACGCAGGCCCGGTCGCTCTCGCGGCGCTAGCGAACCCGCGCGTACAAGGCCGTGACGCCAACGATCCCGCGTGGCGGCGCGCGATCCTGCCCGCCTTGAACGGTCACGGCACCGCCAGGGCCATCGCGACCATTTACGGCGCGCTCGCCTCCGGGCGCCTGCTCTCGGCCGGAGCGCTCGCGACCGCCCGTGAAGGACAGGGCCGCGAGGCCGACGTCGTCGGCGGGCTGGGCAACGAATGGGCGCTGGGGTTCTACCTCGGCAGCGAGGAACGCGGCTTCGGGCCGAACCCGCGCGCGTTCGGGCACGACGGGTTCGGCGGCTCGTCCGGTGGCGCGGATCCCGAAAGCGGGGTCGCCTTCGGCTACACGATGAACCGGATGGGCCCGCTGATGCGGGACGATCCGCGGAAGATGGCGCTGGTGAACGCGACCTTCCGCGCCCTGCGGTCGTGAGTGGCGATTCGGGTTCTAACCCGAATCGCCACTCACGACCCACCCGAGGGTCACGCGGCCGCGGACTCCTCCGAGAACTGCGTCAGGTACAGCGCCGCGTAGCGCCCTTCCCGCGCGAGAAGGTCGTCGTGCGTTCCCCGCTCGACGATCTCCCCGTGCTCGATCACCAGGATCTGGTCGGCCGCCCGGACCGTCGACAACCGGTGCGCGATGACCAGCGCGGTCCGCCCGTCGAGCGCGTCGGTCAGCGCCTCGCCCACGGCCGCCTCGGACTGCGAGTCCAGATGCGCGGTCGCCTCGTCGAGGACGACGACCTTCGGCTGCGCGAGCAGCAGCCGGGCGATGGTCAGCCGCTGCCGCTCCCCGCCGGAGAGCCGGTAACCCCGCTCCCCCACCACGGTCTCCAGCCCGTCCGGCAGTTCCCGGATCAGCTCGGCCAGCCGCGCCTTCTCCAGCGCCGCCCAGATCTCGGCGTCGGCGACCCCGGGCCGCGCGTACTCGAGGTTCGCGCGGATCGTGTCGTGGAAGAGGTGCCCGTCCTGGGTCACCACGCCGACGGTCTCCCGCAGCGAGGCGAAACCCAGATCTCGAACGTCCACATCGGACAGTTTGACCGATCCGGCGTCGACGTCGTAGAGACGCGGCAGCAGTGAGGCGATCGTCGACTTGCCCGCGCCCGACGAACCGACCAACGCCACCATCTGCCCGGGTTCGGCGCGGAAGCTGATGCCGTGCAGTACCTCCTCACCGCCCCGGTGATCCAAAGTGGACACATCCTCCAGCGACGCCAGCGAGTACCGGTCCGCCGCGGGGTAGCCGAACCGGACGTCCGCGAACTCCACCGAGACCGGGCCTTCGGGAACGCGGCGCGGTTCCGGCTTCTCTTCGATCATCGGCTTGAGGTCGAGCACCTCGAAGACGCGCTCGAACGAAACCAGCGCGGTCATCACGTCCACCCGGACGTTCGCCAGCGCGGTCAGCGGCGAGTACAGCCTGGTCAGCAGCAACGCCAGCGCCACGACGGTGCCCGGCGCGAGCGCCCCGGTCAGCGCGAGGTAGCCGCCCAAACCGTAGACCAGCGCCTGCGCGAGCGCGGAAACCGTGGTCAGGCTGGTGAGGAACCAGCGTGTCAGCATCGCCGTGCGCACGCCGATGTCGCGCACCCGCCCGGCCCGCGCGCCGAACTCGCCCGCCTCGCGCTCCGGGTCGCCGAACAGCTTCACCAGCGTCGCGCCCGGCGCGGAGAACCGTTCGGTCATCTGCGTGGTCATCGACGCGTTGAGCTGACCGGCTTCCCGCTGCAGGGCGGCCATCCGCCGCCCGAGCCGCCGCGTCGGCAGGACGAACACCGGCAGCAGCACCAGCGCCAGCAGGGTGACCTGCCAGGACAGCGTCACCATGACCACGAGCGACAGCGCGAGCTGGATCACGTTGGTGACCAAACCGGACAGTGTCGCGGTGAACGTGCGCTGCGCGCCGATGACGTCATTGTTGAGCCTGCTCACCAGTGCGCCGGTGCGGGTGCGGGTGAAGAACGCGACCGGCATCCGCTGCACGTGGCGGTACACCGCGAGCCGCAGGTCGAGGATGATCCCCTCCCCGATCCTCGACGACTGCGCCCGCTCGGCCAGCCCGAGTCCGGCGTCGATCAGCGCCAGCGCCGCGATCACCACGGCGAGCCACACCACCAGCGCGACGTCGTGCCCGCCGACGATCGCGTCGACCACCTTCCCGGCCAGCACCGGCGTGCTCACCGCCAGTACCGCCGAGACGACGGTGAGCACCAGGAATATCAGCAACCTTCGCCAATGCGGCCTGGCGAACCGTGCGACGCGGCGGAGCGTGCCCTTGTGCAGCCCCTTCGGAACGTCGGCGGACTTCATCGCCGAGTTCATCAGCGTCCACGTGTTGTCCATGAGAACCCTCTCTTCGCCCCCAAAACCTCGATATTAGTCGAGAGTTTTCCCGGATATAAGCATGACCAACACCGGAGCACACCGGATGCTTCCCGGTTTCCGCGTCCTCTTTCCGGCGAAGGTGGCCGCGTCGGTAGCCTGAGCCGGTGACCAAGGACCCAGACCGGCGACGACTGACCATCGACCTGGTCTTCTACACGGGCTGCCTGATCTTCGCCGTCGCGAACACGGCCGTCGCGGAGTTCTACGGCTATCGCGTGTGGGCGAACTTCGCTGTAGCGGGTTACGGCCTCGCCGTTGTCCACTCCGGCTGGCTGCTGGCCGCCGCCCGGCGCGGCAAGCCGCTGCCCGGCGCGCTCGGTTCGCGGTGGATCGGCATCGGGGCGATCGGCCTGTTCGCCATGATCCTTCCCTTGGGAATGCTCGTCATTCGCCGTCTGACCGGAGTGGACTGGCTCGTCACACCGAGCTCCTGGGCCGCGCAGCCCGAGGTCTGGGTGATCGAACGGTCGGCGAAACTCCTTCTGGAGAACGGCACCCCGTACGTCGACGTCACCACGCTCGGTCGCGCGGTGGAAGTAAACGATTACACGCCATACGGTCCGGTGATGACCGTCTTCGGTCTGCCGCGTGCCCTGTTCGGCGACGGACCGGTCGCGAACGCCCTCACCGACGCGCGCTGGATGTTCGCGCTGGCGGCCGTCGCGTGTGTGCTGCTGACGCTGCGGCTGCTGAAGTGGCCGAAAATCCCGGTCAGCGCCGCGCAACTCGCGCTCGCCTGCCCGCTGACAGCACTGACCTGGGCGGTCGCCGGCCCGGATCTGGCCATCGTCGGCCTGCTGGTGCTGTCCTTCGCGCTGGCCTCGACCGGCCGCGCGGTCCTGTCGGGCCTGGTGCTGGCATTGGTGGTCAGCGCGAAACTCATCGTCGCGCCCGCGATCGTGGTGCTGGGTGTCTTGTTGATCACGCGGCGTGGCCCTCGCGCACTGGGCGGATTCGCCGCGGCACTCGTGGTGACGACCCTCGTCCTGCACGTCCCCGTCTATCTGGCCGACCCCAAGGCGTTCGTCGAGCACGTCTTCCGCTTCCCGCTGGGAATCGGCGTGATCAAGTCACCGGCGGCGAGCCCGTTGCCCGGCCACCTCATCGCCTCACTCGGCCCGGTGGGCACGGCGGTTTCCTTCGCGCTGCTCGGGATCGCTGCCGTCGCGATCCTGGTCTGGCTGCTGCGCCGCCCGCCCGCGACCGGCTCGGACGCGTTGCTGCGCATGGCCGTCGGGCTCGTCGCGCTGATCATGCTCACTCCGGCGACGAGGTACGGCTACCTGGTGTATCCGCTGGTCCTGCTCGGTGCCAGGTTGGCCTTCCTGGCCGCGGAAACCCGTGAAACAGCGGTCCCTGGAAAGGGAACTGCGCCCCCCGCGCAGCAGTCCGCTACTTCCTCGTGACTACTTCTTCTTGACCCTGGTGGCACCGCCACGGCCGCGCAACTGGACGCCGGACTCCGAGAGGACCCGGTGCACGAACCCGTACGAGCGACCCGTGGACTCCGCGAGAGCGCGGATGCTCGAGCCCTTCTCGTATTTCTTCTTCAGGTCAGCGGCCAGCTTGTCACGCGTGTTGCCGGTGATCCGCGCGCCTTTCTTGAGATCAGCCACGTCGATCGCCTTCCAGCCGAGAGTGTTCTGGGCCACATAACGGCCCCTGTCGCCGCAATGATCGAACACTGAGCGCCGGAATGCCAGACGACGAGCGCAAAACTGCTGAAACCGCGATCACATTGGGCCATTTCAGTGGCCGGATGGCATCGATCAAGCACCCGAACGGACGCAGGCCTCACGCAAGCTGGACAAGTTCCAGATAATCCGCCGACCAATGGTCCTCGGTTCCGTCCGGCAGGAGGATCACGCGTTCCGGCTCCAGCGCCTCGACCGCGCCCGGGTCGTGTGTCACCAGGACGACGGCTCCGGCGAAGCTGCGCAAGGCGTCCAGGACCTGGGCACGGCTGGCCGGGTCCAGGTTGTTCGTCGGCTCGTCGAGCAGCAAAACGTTGGCAGCGCTGGATACCAGTCCGGCGAGCGCGAGCCGCGTCTTCTCGCCGCCGGAGAGCGTGCCGGCGGGCTGATCGAGCTGCTCGCCGGTGAACAGGAACGAACCGAGAAGGTTCCGCAACTCCTGCGCTCCGGTGTCCGGCGCGAGGTGACGGATATTTTCCCACACGGACGCGTCGTGGTCGAGAGTTTCGTGTTCCTGTGCGTAATAGCCCAGACGCAATCCGTGACCTGGAATGGTCTCGCCGGTATCCGGAGTTTCCATTCCGCCGAGCAGCCGGAGCAATGTCGTCTTTCCGGCACCGTTCAATCCGAGCACGACGACCTTCGACCCGCGGTCGATGGCGAGGTCGACTCCGGTGAAGATCTCGAGCGAACCGTAGGACTTCGAGAGTCCCTCCGCGGTGAGCGGCGTCCGGCCACAGGGGGCGGGCTCGGGGAACTTGATCCGGGCGACCTTGTCGGCCTGCCGGGTCTCGTCGAGCGCGGAGAGCATCTGCTCGGCACGGCGGGCCATGTTCTTGGCCGCCACGGCCTTCGTAGCCTTGGCCCCCAGTTTGGCGGCCTGCTGCTGCAGCGCGGACGCCTTCTTCTCGGCGTTCGCGCGCTCGCGGCGGCGGCGCTTCTCGTCGGTGGCCCGCGCGTCGAGGTACCGCTGCCAGCCCATGTTGTAGAGGTCGAGCTCACCGCGGGTCGCGTCGAGGAACCACACCTTGTTGACGACGTCCGCGAGCAGTTCGACGTCGTGGCTGATGACCACGAGACCGCCGTCGTGCTGCTTCAGGAAGCCGCGGAGCCAGTTGATGGAGTCTGCGTCGAGGTGGTTGGTGGGCTCGTCGAGCAGCAGGATCGTCTCGGATTTGCCGCCCGCGCCCGCCTCGGCGGCGGCGAACAGGATCCGGGCCAGCTCCACACGGCGGCGCTGACCACCCGAGAGCGTCTGCAGTGTCTGTTCGAGCACCCTGTCGGCCAGGCCGAGGTTGGAACAGATCCGTGCGGCCTCGCTCTCGGCGGCGTATCCGCCGAGGGACGCGAAGCGCTCCTCGAGACGGCTGTAGCGGTTGACCGCCTTGTCGCGTTCCTTCTCGTCCGCCAGCTCCGACATCGCGGTCTGCGCTTTTTCCATGTTGCGCAGCAAGGTGTCGAGGCCGCGCGCGGAGAGCACGCGGTCTTTCGCGGTGACGGACAGGTCGCCCTCGCGCGGGTCCTGCGGAAGATAGCCGAGCTCGCCGCTGCGGCGGACCTCGCCCGCGTACGGCTCACCCTCCCCCGCCAGCACCTTGAGCGAGGTGGTCTTGCCGGCGCCGTTGCGGCCGACCAGGCCGATGCGGTCGCCCTGCTGGATGCGGACGTTGGTGTCGTCGAGCAGAATGCGCGAACCTGCGCGCAGCTGCAGGCCAGTGGCCGTGATCACGGGAACTCCCGGTACAAGGGGTGGATGAGCGGACAGCTTCGACTCGTCTGCCGTCGGGCAGACGAGGAGCTACTCCAAGAGGATGTCCACACGATCAGTGTACGGGCCGGTGTCGAACGGTTTTATCCGACCGTGCCCGACGTCACGGCCCGGACAGGGTGATTTCGACCGCGACAGCCCGCTCCGCCGCGTCTTCGAGCACCGTGCGGCGCGGTTCGGCGATGTCGAGGACGCGGGCCTCGGCACGCTGGAACAACGGCGCCAGACGCTTGTCCTCGCGCAGGGATTCCAGGGCGCGGCGATCCCCGCCGAGTACGACGGCGTCCACTTCGGACAGTTGCGGGACGAGCACCTCGAAAGCGTCGTCCGCGGCGGAACGGAGCGCTGAACGCGCCTGCCCTTCCCGCCGCCGCGCGAACCGCTGCTGAGACCAGCCGCCCGCCGCGGACCGGCCCTGGACGAGATGGCGGTCAGTCCTGGACTGCACGACCACTCCCCCGCGCGCGATCCCGACGCTGTGCCCGCCACGGCGCACCAGCAAGAGCGCGATCCTCCGTGAGGTCAGCGCGTGTTCGATGAGCGGGCCGACGGCGAGACCTGGCACGGTTCCTTCGGCGTTCAGCGGTCCGAAAGGGACGGTCGCGACGGCGACTACGCCGTTGTCCGCGACGACCGTGACGGTGTCCGGCTTCAGTTCTGTCGAGCGGACGCCTTCGTTGCGGACGGCGAAGCGGGCGTACCAGCCTTCAAGGCGATCCGGCGCGACCTCGACCGCCCGTCCCCCGCCCGCTACCTGCCGCTCCCTCGCCATGGGTCCAACGTACGGGGCCCGGCCGGATCGGCAACACCGCACTCGCGTGCTTAAGCACGGAACTCGCGTGCTTGAAGGCGGAACTCACGAGTGCGGCCTCCAAGCACGCGAGTTCCGCCTTCAAGCACGCGAGTGCGGTCTCTGATCACGTGAGTCACGCCTTCACGCGCACAGCGAAACAACTAGACCGGCTTCACCGGCCCGCGCCCCACCGACTTCCCGACACCCGCGGGGCGCTCCGCCACACCGGGCTGAACGAAACCGTTGATGTGCAAGGAGATCGCGCGGATCGACCCGGTGTCGCCACCGGCGACGTCCACCGCGGTGAACTTCCAGGTGCCGTCGGCGGCACCGGCGGCCAGGCCGCCGAGCGCCTGCGCCGGCTTGTAGGTGCCGGTGAACGGCGCGTTCGCCGCGCTCACCGAGCTGAACGCGATGGCCGCGTTGTCGGCGAAGACGACCTGGCACAGGTTGTTGCCCGAGCCGCCGCTGCGCTGGAACACAGTCGCCTTCGCACCCGAGGGCGACGTCAGCGTGCCGACCAGGTCACCGACGTACGAGTGGTTGATGCCCACCGTCGTCGAGGTCTGGTCGGCGTCGCAGGTCGCCCCGTCCACCGAGAACGTCAGTTTCGACGCGCGCCCGACCCCGCTCACCGTGATCGGCACGGTCACGCCGGTCGGGTCGCTGTCCGGGATCGCCACGGCGTCACCGGTGTAGGCGAAGTTCTGCGTCACCGGCGACGGGGTGCCGACCGGCAGCGAGAACGTGGACGTGGTCGGCGAGTACGAACCCGCGAAGGTCACGCGCGCGTTCAGCACCACCGGCACACCGAGTTCCTGCGTGGCGGGAACGGTGATGGTGAAGTCGTTCACGCCGGTCTGCCCGGGGCTGATCGTGCCGTACGACTTCGACCGCGGCGCCACCGTGACACCGGGGGTCGGGCTGGACAGCACGACGCTGGTGGACGTCGCGGTGCCGTCGCCGCGGTTGGTCACCGGCAGGGTCACCTTGGCGGTGTCGCCCGGGTCGAGCGCGGAGCCGCCGTCGGCAGGGGTGACCGTCGGCTGACCCGCGGACGCGAGCGGCTGCGGGCTGGCGCCGGTGTAGGCGAGCACCTTGTCGGCGAGGATGACGCCCGCGCCGCTGGAGTTGTCGCGGCCGGGGGCGAGGATGTCGACGGCGGTGTTGATCAGCGCCTCGCGCACGTCGGCCGGGGGCAGCCCCGGGTTGCCCGAGAGCACCAGGCCCGCGATCGCGGCGGCGTGCGGCGCGGCGGCCGACGTGCCGTAGAACGTGGTGAAGCCGGTGACGCTGGTGGAGACGCCGTCGGCCGCGGTGATGTCCGGCTTGGCGCGGACCTCACCACCGGTCCCGGACACGTCGCCCGGGGTGATCGGCGTGCCGTCGGCCTGGTAGAACATCCGCCGCGGACCGTCCGAAGTGAACCGTTCGACCTTCGTGGTCACGCCGAACGCGCCGGGGAACGGACCGGCGGGGTTGGCCGGGTCGCCCGGTTCGAGGGGTCGGGGGAACGCCTTCGCGGCCGGTGCCGCCGCGACACTGAACGCGTCCCGCGCGGCCGAGTGACCGACGGTCACGCCGGGCTTGGTGTAGGCCTTGAGACCGTCGGCCGAATCGGTGAACCGGCCGCGCAACGCGGACAGCGAAAGGTAGCGGCCCTCACCGGAGAACTTGACGATGGCCAGCCGCAGTCCGGCGACGCCCGTGGTGTCCACCCGCTCGTACGGGTCCTGGGTGCCGGTCTGGACGTCCTGGCTGAAGTCGACGACGTTGCCCGCCTGGTTCAGCAGGTACAGGTCGTAGTCGTTGTTCGAGCGGCCAAGCGGGTCGGACCAGAACAACGTGACCGGCACCCGGCCCGACGCGCTCGAAAGCGGCTGGAAGATCTGGTTGCCCGCGGCACCGGCGAAGTTGTGCGCGGTACCGGCGTATTTGCCGACGCCCTTGCCTGAGTCGACGAAGTCGCCTTCCCAGTGGCCCGAGGTACCGTCGGTGACGTTGCCCTCGTTACCGGCCGAGGAGAAGTACAGCGCGCCATCGGCGGTAACGTCGTTCACGGCCTGGGCGATGATCCAGTCCTGGAACGGCGATTCCTTGAAGTACAGGACGTCGTCGACGATGACGTCGCAGCCCGCGTCGAACCGCAGCTTGCGGATGTTGTCGGCGAAACTGGCGTCGGAGTTGAACGCGCTGGCGAAACCGAGCGCCGCGTTCGGCGCGAGGTCGTGGATGATCTCGAGCATCGCGGTGCCCTCGTCGCCATCGCCTTCCTGACCGGGGATCACGTCGACGCCCGCCGGGAGTTCGCCGCGCGCCTGCGAGGTCGCGAGCGAGTCGATCCCGTCGGACAGCGCGCAGATCTTGGTGCCCACCCCAGTGACGCCGAACTGCTGGCGCGCCGTGTCGGCGTTGTGCGCGCGATCGCCCTCGCTGTTGACCGGTCCGGCCGCGATACCGGCCTGTCCCTTGGCGTCGACGGCCTTCTTCAGCTCGTCCGCGATCCGGGCGGCCTTCTCTTCCTTGCTTTCCCGCTTGCCCGCGGTGGCGGGCTCGGCGAGCTGGCGGGCGGTGAACGCCTCGTTGGCGGTCTCGACCTTCTTGACGTCGGCGCGGGCCGCGATCGCCGGGACGGCGTTCAGCGGAACCTCGGCGCGCACACTGCCGTAGCGCTCGGACACCGCGCGAATCCCCGCACCGGATTCACGCAGTCCCTTGAGGAGTTCTTCCGAGACCTGGCCCCGGATGTCCACGAGTACGGTGCCGGCCGCGGAGACGTTCGCCCCAGACCCCAGTGCGGGAACCGCGGAGGCCGACATCCGCTGTGCGCGGAGTTTCTGTTCGACGAGCAGTCGGCTGTCCACTTTGGACTCGCCGGCGTTCTGGCTCTTCTTGATCGACTGCAGTGCCTCGATCTGCCGGACGGTGTTCGCCGAGAACGCGTCCGGGGACCCACCGCTTTCCGCCGCCGCGACGGGCGGGCTCACCAGGCCGAGCGCGGTGACGAGGGCAGCGGTGCCCGCGGTCAGGATCGTTCTTCTTCTCCTACTAGAACGGGTTGGACGCACGTGCGCCTCCGATTCCTAGGCGCGTGCCCCGACTCACGCTGACCGACGCCGGCGATCACCGGCTGGATCAAGCTAAGTACCGGGCGTGCACCGGCGGCAGTCGCCGTTCGGGTGACGTCGGATGGGTATTTTCCGGTTTCGGCCGCAGCTCGTAGGCCGTTCAGGGGAATCGCGTCGTTACAGGACGAACGAGTCCGACCAGGGCTGGGAAGCACGGCCCGACAAGCCGTCCAAAAGGGTCACCGCCTGCTTGTCCGTCAGCGACGCCACGAAATCGACGACCGCCCGCCCGCGCGCCAGACCGCGTACGGCGTCGGCACCGGTGACCGGCTCCCCGGTCGCTCCGATGAGCAGTTCCGGTGACGTCCGCGCCAGCGCGGAGAACTCGGACTGCGCCAATTCCACCAAGTCGTGCAGCCGTCGCGGGAGCCGGTAGAACTCGTCGCGATCGAGCAGCCACGCGTCGAGCGCGTCGACCAGCGTGGTCACCAGGCTCGCCTGTCCGCGTTGGTGCAGCGCGAGTTCCGGGCGCAGCAGCACGAACCGCCGGTGCACGAATTTCAGCACCTGCACCTCGTGCCACTGGGCGGGACGCAGCGTGAGATGGCCTGTCCGGGTCGGAGGCGAGGCCACCACCTGGACGCCGTCGACGAGCCGCGCGGTCCACTTCGCGGAGAAGGCGGCGGTGGCCTGCTCGGCCTCGATGGAACCGTCGAAGCCGGTGGCGAGCAGGCCGTCGACGAGTTCGGCGCGGACACGGGCGACGGCACTGGTGAAGGCGTCGTCGTCGACGATCCAGCCGTCCTTCGCGTGCATTCGGCGGCGCAGCCGTTCCAGCGAACGGCCGGGCAGCCGCCGTTCTGCGGTCAAGGTCGCGTCGTCCAGCCCGGCCAGCTCCAGCGCGTGGTCGACCCAGCCGGAGAACTCGGCGGCGACCGGCGCGTGCTGCAGCACACCGATCCGGTGGAAGTCCTGGAGATCGTGGATGGCGTAGGCGATGTCGTCGGCGGTGTCCATCACGGACGCTTCGACGGTCTGCTGCCAGGGTTCGATCCGGCCGTCGAACGGGGCCCGCGCCTGAGTGAAGTCGTCGAGTTCGGTGCTGTAGGCGGAGAACTTGCTCGCGCCGGTGCCGGGGGCGTCGGCCGGTTCGGCAGCGCCGCGTGGCTGGACGGCCATCGACGTCGGGTGCGGGTCGGGCACGTGCAACCGCGCCCACGGGTACTTCAGCACCGCGGCGCGCACCGCCGTGGTGAGGTCGAGCCCGGACGCGGACGGACCGCGTACGTCGGTGGTGGTGATGATCCGGAACGACTGCGCGTTGCCTTCGAAACCGTCGGCGAGGCCGAAGCGGTGGCGGGCGATCCGGTCCAGGGTCTGCTCGCCGAGGTGGCCGAACGGCGGATGTCCCAGATCGTGCGCGAGCGAGGCGGCCTCGGCGACGTCCGGATCACAGCCGCCCAGTTTCGCGGCGAGTTCGGCGGAATCGCTGCTCGCGTTGATCCGCTCGGCGATGGCGCGCGCGACCTGCGCGACCTTGAGGCTGTGCGTGAGCCGGTTGTGCAGCAACCCGGCGCCCCCGGCGCTGACGACCTGTGTCACGCCGCCGAGCCGGGCGAAGAACGGCGAAGCGGCGATCCGGTCCCGGTCGATCCGGAACGGGCTCGTGGCGAGATCGCTGAACCCGGCGTTCGCGCTCTCCGGATCGCGCCGCCACGCCCTCGGGTCCGTCTGTTCCATGCGTCACACCGTATCCGTCGCGGCGGCATGATGAGATGCCCAGGTGGCGGACGTGGTGATCGCGGGCGGGGGCCCGGCCGGACGGGCGCTCGCGCGTGCCTGCGCCCGGCGCGGCCTGGAGACGGTCCTCGTCGACCCGGCGCCGGGCCGACGCTGGCGGGCGACCTACGGGTTGTTCGCCGACGAACTGCCCGCGCTGCCCGCGAGCGCCGTCGCGTGCGCCCCTTCGACCACGCTCGCCTTCGGGACCAGGCCGCACGTCCTGGATCGCCGCTACCTGGTGCTGGACAACGCCGGCCTGCGACGGTGGCTCGACGGTGCCTACGACGTCGTCGGGGGGACGGTGTCCGGCGTGGACCACGGCGGACAGGGTTCGTCGGTGCGCCTCGATGACGGGCGAACCCTCGCGACCGGGCTGTACGTCGACGCGTCCGGTGTCCGGCCGCGAGGCGACCGGTACGAACAGACGGCGTTCGGCGCCGTTCTCCCAGCCGAGGACGCGCTGCGGCTGGTCGACGACCCCGACACCGCCGTGTTCATGGACTGGCGGGAGACCGAGTCCGGATTCCTCTATGTACTGCCGCTCGGCGACGGCACCGTCCTGGTCGAGGAGACCTCGCTGGCCCGCAGACCCGGCCTGCCGCTCGACGTCCTGGCGGCACGGCTGCGAGCCCGTCTGAGGGCCGTCGGGCTGACGTCGCGCGGGCGCGAGGAACGCGTGCGGATAGTGCTCGACGTGCCGGTGCCGCGACGCGGCCGGACCGTGCCGTTCGGGACCGCCGCCGCCCTGGTGCATCCGGCGACCGGGTACAGCGTTGCGACGTCGATCCGGCTCGCGGAACCGGTGGCCGACGCCGTGGTCCGGGCTTGGGATCGAGGTCCCGACGCCGCGGCGTCGGGCGCGCACCGGGCGCTGTGGCCGTCCTCGGCACGCGCCGTGCACGGATTGCGGCGGCACGGGCTGCGGGCACTGTGCGGGATGCCGCCCGAACTGGTCCCGGTGTTCTTCGATCAGTTCTTCACGTTGCCCATCCCGCTCCAGCGGGCATTCACCAGCGGTCGCGAAGATGTTTCGGATACCGCCGAAGCGATGTCGGCACTTTTCCGGATGTCACCATGGCCAGTAAGAAAACACCTGATCGGGTGGCGTGCGTTACGCCGTTCTAGGTAACCCAGGTGCCTTCACGATGAACATCAGTTGACACGTATTTCGTTTCGTTCCGCCACCGGCGAATATTCGCTTGTGACGTTGCAGATCGCTGTCCGCTTCGCTTACCAGCCGTTGTACAGCCTGCACACCGGTGGCGTCGTCGCGTTCGAAGCACTGGCAAGGCCAGGCCGCGGCACCGCCCGCGAACTGCTCGCCGACGCCCGGCGCAGCGGCAGGCTGGCCGAGGTCGACGTCGGCCTGGCCGCCGAAGCCGTCCGGCAGCTGCGCGAACCGCAGGCCACCCTCCCCCTGCACCTGAACCTGTCCGCGCGGACGGTCGCGGCACCGCCGTCGCAGTTCGACCCGCTGACCGACGCGCTCAGCCTGGCGGGCCGCCGGACCAGGGACGTCGTGCTGGAGATCGGGCCGCCGTTCACGCAGATCCCCGCCGACCTGCTGCTCACCGGCATGCGGCGGCTCACCGAAGTCGGGTTCCGGCTCGCGCTCGACGGCCTCGGCCGCGGTGACCTCCCGCTCACGCTGCTCGCTTCGGCGCCCGTCGACCTGGTGAAACTGGACCGCAGCGTGCTGCGCGGCCTGCCGCACGACCCGGCCGCCGTCGCGGTGGTCGAGTCGGTGCTGCACTTCGCGTCGCGCACCGACAACCGCCTGGTGGCGACCGGGCTCGAAACCACCGAACAGCTGGAGTCCGCGCGGCGGCTCGGCGTGCGGATCGCGCAGGGCAACCTGCTCGCCCCGCCGGACGGCGACCACGCGCCGCTGCCCGCGCCGGACGCGCCCGGACCGTTCATCCCCGGCACCGCCCGCGCCCGCCGCGTCGGCGACTTCCTCCGGCCCGCGACCACGCTGCCGGAAGACGCGACCTGTGACGACGTGCGCGAGGTACTGGCCGCAGCGGACGGGCCGAGCGGCATCGTCGGCATCGACGACCGGCACCGTCCACAGTGGTCGATCGACCGGACCCGGTTCCTGGTCGCGGTCACCGGGTTGTACGGCCACGCCCTGCACGCCAAACGGCCGGCGTCGCGGCTCGCCGACCGGCCGCACACGATCCACGCCGACGCGAGCGCGCTCGAATTCCTCGAACTGGTCACCGACGCGGACTGGGGCCGGACCGGCGACGACGTCGTGGTGGTCGACGACCGCGGCCGGTGTGTCGGCGTGGTGCTGGTGAACGAGGTCGTCCGCGGGGTCGCGGAGGCGAAGGTCGAGGAGGCGGTCTCGCTGAGCCCTCTGACCCGCCTGCCGGGTAGCGACGCCGTCGCCAGGGACGTCGACCGCCGGATCAACGCGCGGGAGCCGTTCGTCGCGGCCTGGCTGGACGTCGATTCGTTCAAGACGGTCAACGACACCGCCGGGTTCGCCGCGGGCGACGACCTGATCCGCACGCTCGGCCGGACTCTCACCGACCTGGAGGCCCGGCTGCGCCGGATGCGCGTCAGCCACGTCGGCGGGGACGACTTCCTGATCGCCTGCGACGTCGACGAGATCGGCACGGTCGCCGCCGCGCTGCTGGACACGGCGTGGTCGGCCGACGGGCTGCCGGTGACGGTTTCGCTGGCGACCCTGGTGTGCGGGCACGGCGCGATCCGGTCCTACAAGGACGCGTCCCGGCTCCTGGCGCCGCTGAAGAAGCGGGCCAAGGAGGTTCCGGGGTCGAGTTGGGTGCTCGGGCGGCCGGGTTCGGACCGGGTCGAGGTCCTGCGCGGGATCACGACGCGCGGCCTGCCTTCCCAGCGCGCCGCCGGCTTCTGACCTGCCGCATTTAGTCCTCTGAATGCGGTCCTTGCGCGAGCGACTACCGCATTCAGAGGACTAAATGCGGGGGATCAGAGGGCGTAGGCGGCGCGGTAGGCCGAGAAGCGTTCGTCGACCTCGCCCGCGGTGAGGCCGAAGTCCGCGAGGTCGTACCGGTGCAAGGGTTTCCTTTCCCCGGAACGGCTTTCGGCGTGCACCACGGTCATCGCGTCCCGGGCGGCATCGCTCAGCGGCAGCCCGAAATGCCGGTAGACGTCCTCGACCGTACCGATCGGGTCGGCGACGAAATCCTCGTACCGGACATCGCAGAACTGTGCCGGGTTGTGCCGTTTCCTTGCCTCCAAAGACTTTTCCGCACCGCGCGCCCAGAGGTCCAGCTGGCTGCGGCCGATCACGTCGCCGCGGAAGACGTCGGACCAGCCCGCCGACGCCTGCTCGTTCAAGCTGCACACCGACGCGACGATCGTGCTCGGCGCGCGATGGGTCTGGACGATCAGCGCGTCCGGGTACACCTCCAACAGCGCGTCGAGCGCGAAGAGATGGCTCGGGTTCTTGAGCACCCAGCGTCGTCCGGCGTCCGGCAGGCCGATGAGCTGCAGGTTGCGCCGATGCCTGCGATAGGCGTCGGTCCAGCTCTGCCCGTCCAGCCAGCGCGAGTACGAGGGCACGCGCGCGAGGCATTCGTAGGACACCGATTTCAGCGACTGCCGCAGGAGCTGCCAGCATTCCTCGACCTGATCGGCGGACATATGGTGCAGGCCCATGAATTCGGGATGTTCGACGTGGTGTTTCTCGTAACCCGCCTGTATGCCTTGGAAGACCGGGTTCGCCACCCAGGTCTCGCGCGGCGGACGCGGTTGCGGCACTTCGGTCAGCCAGACTTCCAGCCCCTGGTGCGCCGGGTCCTCGGTGAGCAGTCGGTGCAGTGCCGTGGTCCCCGTGCGCGGCAGGCCGGTGACGAAGATCGGCCGGTCGACGGGAACGTCGGCGTACTCAGGATTCTGCTTCCACGATGCCTCGCTCAACGACCTCGCCACCAGGGCGCCGCGCAGGAACGCGCGATGGATCTTGTTGCCGTACGGGGTCAGGCCCGCCTCGCCGGCGTACGAATCCAGCAGCACGCGGAGACCTTCGAGATGGTCCTCGCCGCCGAAGTCGTCCAACCCGGTGAGTTTCGCCGCCGACGCGTGCAGATCCTCCACGGTGCCGACGTTTTCCCGCCCTGGCAACATGTTCTCCCCTTCAGTGGTGGTATTCGCCGGCGTTGACGTCGAGGCACTGGCCGGTGACGCACCGGGCGAGCGACGAGGCCAGGAACACGACGGTGTCGGCGATCTCGTCCGGTTCCGGGAGGCGGCGCAGGTCGATCGTCTCCGCCGTCTCGGCGTACACCTGCTCCGGCGGCACCCCGCGTTCCTTGGCCAGATAAGCGAAGTACCACTTCAGCGAGTCCGCCCAGATGTAGCCCGGCGCCACGGAATTGACCCGGATCCCACGCGGCCCGAGTTCCGAGGCGAGACTCTGCGCGAGCGCGAGCAGGCTCGCTTTCGCCATCTTGTAGGCGCCGAACGTCCGCCGGGAATGCCGCAGCACGGCCGAATTGATCATCACCACCGAACCGCCGCTCTCGGCGAGCGAAGGCGTGAACAGGCGCGTGAGCCGAAGCGCGGCGAGTACGTTGGTCTCGAAGCCCGCTCGCACGTCGGCGAGGTCGACGTCGGCGAGATCCATGATCGGCGGGATGGCGAAGGCGTTGTTCACCAAGGCATCCACCCGGCCGAACGCCTTCACCGCGGCCTCGGTGAGGTTCGCCGCCGAAGCGTCGTCGGTGATGTCGGTGGGCACGGTGATCGCGCGGCGGCCGAGCGCGTCGACCTCCTGGGCGACCTCCGCGAGCCGGGATTCGGTTCGGGCGGCGAGAACGACGTCGGCGCCCGCCGCGGCGCAGCGCACGGCGATCGACCGGCCGAGCCCAGGGCCGACCCCGGAGACCACGATCACCTTGTCCCGCAAGAGATCTGTCATCCCAGCATCCTCGCCGCGACGGCCTTCTGCCGGGCCGAGATCCGGTCCGCCCATTCCCGCGGGGTCACGCGCGCCTCGTCGTGGAACGGCAGCCGGTCGGCGAGTTCGCCGAACTTCACCACCTCGACCTCGGGGCCGTCGGTCTTGTCCAGCGCGCGGGACAGGCGCTGCCAGCGGATCTGGACGTAACCGCGGTCGTGCCCGGTGCGTTCGAGCCAGTTCGCCAGGCCGGGGTCGCGTTCGCTGATCACGAAGCGGATCTTGCCGTCGGGGTCGACCCGCGCCTGGTCGGTGGTGAGGCTCGTCTGATGGTTGATGTAGTCCAGCGAGAGATACCAGACGCTGCCGAGCTGGATGCCCTGATACGGCGCGTCCGAACGCGGCACCGTCACGATCATGACCTCCTCGTCGCCGAGTTCGTAGTGCCCGGCCGACGAGTACTGCGTGGTCAGGCCGCCCGGCGTCGGGCGCGGTTCGGTCATCGTGTTCACCGGCAGGTTCAGGTAGAACCACTTCGGGAAGGCGAGGAAGGTGCGTAGCCTGCTCAGCAGGATCTTGCCGGTGACGCCGTACCGCTTGGCCAGCCCGTCACGGGTGAGCGGCGCGGGCGCACCGCCCGCGGTGTCGGCGCACTGGATCTGGATCGTGCCGCGGCGTTCGGTGGCCCAGTCGCTGTAGACCTCGCGCACCACGAGCATCGACGAACCCGGGCCGAGGACGAAGTAGTTGGGTCCAGGGTCGGGTTTCGCCGGCCCGAAGCGGAGTTCGAACGAGCCGTCCTCGGCGATCTCGATCTCGCGATCGTCGAAGGCGGCGAGACTGTCGGGCACCTCGACGGGTGAGTAGTCGCCGTTGAGAACCTGGAAGCTGACGTCGGCCGTGCTCCCCCGCGTCCCGGTGACGACGTATTCGCGGTCCTCGCGGATGTTCGCGTTGAAGTACAGCGTGTCCGGGTTGTCCAGGCCCATCTTCGTGTACGGCCCGGTGGACTGGGTGAAGAACGGATAGTCCCGTTCGTAGGCCCACGCCATCTGCAGGGACGCGCGGATGCTGCCCGCGAGGTAGTCGTACCCCTCGACCAGATCCTGTTCGGTCCGGATGTGCGGCGCCTCCGCGATGATCTTCTCTGCTTCGACGATCGCGTCCGCGAACGGTTGAGTGAGCACCGGCGACTCCTCATACTGGTACAAATACGTACCGGCCTGGTACGTTCTTCGTGTCATCAGACTAGAACGCGTTCTAAGGATGGGTCAATGACCCGGCGCTCACCGCCCACCGAGCGAGTCGTGCGGCTGCTCGACTTCTTCGCCGCGCACCCAGGCCGTCGCTTCGGCCTGTCGGAACTCGCCCGCCGGCTGGACCTGGCCAAACCGACCTGTCTCGGCATCGTCACCGAGCTGACGGCGGGCGGTTATCTGATCCGGGACCCTCAGCCGGTCACGTACCGGCTCGGACCGGCGATGGTCGCCGCCGGCCGCGTCGCGAGCGAAGGATTCGGTGCGAGCGCGGTCGCGCGCCGTCATCTGGAGGAGCTGAGCAGGCGATACGGCACCACGTGCACGGCGTCGGCCGTGGTCGGCGACCGGATTCTGATGTTGCAGAGCGCCGGTCCCGGCCGGATCAAACTGGGCGAGACCTACCCGTTCGCGCCGCCGGTCGGCCTGATGTACGTGCTGTGGGATTCCGACGCGGCGTTCGACGCGTGGCTCGCCAAACCGCCGGCGGTTCCGGTGCGGCTGGACGAAGCGCACCTGCGTCGCGTCGTCGCCGAATGCCGGGAGCACGGTTACCTGGTGGAGAGCCTGACGGCCGCGGGGCGGCGGCTCTACGCGCTGATGGCGGGCGTCGGCGCGGAGGAACTCCCGCCGGAAGTGCGGGGCCTGGTGGGAGAACTCGTGTCGAGCCTAGGCGAGCGCGTCTACCTCGGCGCCGATCTGGAGCCGCGCCGCAAGCACGCGGTGAGCCTGCTCGCCGCGCCGACGTTCGACGCTTCGGGACGGCAAGAGCTCGTGCTCACGCTCTCGGTCGGCGAACCGATCACCGGCGCGGAGATCGCGCGGCGGGGCGCGGCGCTGGTCGCCACCGCCGACGCCGTCACCGCCGAATCCGGAGGCCGCCACCCCCGCGTTTAGCCCTCTGAATGCGATAGTCGCGTGTTCCGGGTTCGTGCGGGTCAGGAAGCCCACCGGTTCGCGGTGAGCTTCAGGCTCGGCACGTCGTCCATCGACATCATCGTCTCGTACAGCCGGTCGTATTGGGTCGAGGCGGTCAGCCACACGCCGTCCACCCGCCGATAGGTGTCCTCGTAGTACGCGGCGCCCTCGATCACCACCCGGTGTTCGGGCACGATCACCTTGTCCCGCATCAGCCACGTGCCCGTCGCGGTGTCGCCGTCGACGTCGATCTCCGGCTGGCCGGCGAAGTGCACCGTCGTGACGCCGGGGCCGACCGCGTTCCGGAAGAACTCGACGATCGCTTCGCGGCTTTCGAAGGTCAGTGGTTTGCCGTACGACGGCGTGCCGTAGCGCGCGTGCGCGTCGGCGGTCAGGGTCTCGGCCATCTCGTCCCACAGCTTGAGGTCGAGGCAGCGGAGGTAGCGGGCTTTCAGGCGACGGATCTCTTCGAGCGCGACCAGGTCCATGCCGACAGCGTCCCCCAGCCCTTGACCAAGCACAAGAACTTGTTCTACTTTTCTGATCTCGAACCACGGAGGTCACGATGGCGTCCCCGGCATACGAGCTCACCCACCTCGAAGCACTGGAAGCCGAAGCCGTGCACATCTTCCGCGAGGTCGCGGCGACCTTCGAACGGCCGGTGCTGCTGTTCTCCGGCGGCAAGGACTCGATGGTGATGCTCCACGTGGCGGCCAAGGCGTTCTGGCCGTCACCGCCGCCGTTCCCGGTGATGCACGTCGACACCGGGCACAACTTCGACGAGGTCGTCGAATTCCGTGACCGCACCGTCGACAGGTACGGGCTCAGGCTCGTCGTCTCCAGCGTCCAGGACGACATCGACGCCGGCCGGGTCGTCGAAGACCCGAAGGCCGGCCGCAACCGTCTTCAGACCGCCGCCCTGCTCAGGGGAATCCGCGAGCATACCTTCGACGCCGTGTTCGGCGGAGCGCGGCGCGACGAGGAGAAGGCCCGCGCGAAGGAGCGCGTGTTCAGCTTCCGTGACGAGTTCGGCCAGTGGGACCCGCGCAATCAGCGGCCGGAACTCTGGGACCTCTACAACGGCAGGCACCGCAAGGGCGAGCACATCCGCGTCTTCCCGCTGTCGAACTGGACCGAACTCGACATCTGGCAGTACGTCGAAGCCGAGAACGTCGACCTGCCGTCGATCTACTACTCGCATCGGCGTCCGGTCGTCCAGCGGGACGGGATGCTGCTCGCGCACACCCGGTTCCTCACCCTGAACGAAGGCGAAAGTCCTTACGAGGCAACGGTTCGTTTCCGGACCGTCGGCGACGCGACCTGCACCGGCTGCGTCGAGTCGACGGCGACGTCGCCGGGTGAGGTGGTCGCCGAGGTCGCCGTCAGCAGGCTCACCGAACGCGGCGCCACCCGCGCCGACGACCGGATCTCCGAGGCGGGCATGGAAGACCGGAAGAAGGAAGGCTACTTCTGATGAGCGCTTCGCTGGTCCGCCTCGCGACCGCGGGCAGTGTCGACGACGGGAAATCGACCCTGATCGGCCGTCTGCTGTTCGATTCGAAGACGGTGTTCACCGACCAGCTCGAAGCCATCGAACGCACCAGCCGCGACCGCGGCGAGGCGTACCCGAACCTCGCGCTGCTGACCGACGGTCTCCGCGCGGAACGCGAACAAGGCATCACCATCGACGTCGCCCACCGCTACTTCGCCACGCCCCGGCGGAAGTTCATCATCGCCGACACGCCGGGGCACGTGCAGTACACCCGGAACATGGTCACCGGGGCGTCCACCGCGGATCTCGCGCTGATCCTGATCGACGCCCGCAAGGGCGTGCTCGAACAGTCGCGGCGGCACGCGTTCCTGGCCAGCCTGCTGGGCATCCCGCATCTGGTGCTGTGTGTCAACAAGATGGACCTGGCCGGCTGGTCTCAGCAGCGCTTCGAAGAGATCCGCGAGGAATTCCGCCGCTTCGCCATGAAACTCCAGGTGCACGATCTCACCTTCGTGCCGATGTCGGCGCTGCACGGCGACAACGTCGTGCACCGGGGCGCCAGTATGCCCTGGTACGAAGGGACTTCCCTGCTGCACCACCTGGAACAGGTGCATGTCGCCTCGGATCGCAATCTCATCGACGCGCGATTCCCCGTGCAGTACGTGATCCGGGAGCACAGCCGCGACTTCCGCGGCTACGCGGGAACAGTCGCGGGCGGGGTGTTCAAACCCGGCGACGAGGTCGCCGTGCTGCCGTCCGGCTTCACCACGACGGTGCGCGCGATCTGGGGCCCGGGCGGCACCACGGTCACCGAGGCCTTCGCCTCGCAGGCCGTCACGATCGAACTCGGAGACGACCTCGACCTCGGCCGTGGTGACCTGATCTGCCGCCCCGGAAACCGTCCCCACACCAGCAGGGACGTCGACGCGATGGTGTGCTGGTTCTCCGAACAAGGGGCGCTGAAACCCGGCTCCACCTACGTCGTGCGGCACACCACCCGGGAGACCAAGGCCGAGATCCGCGAACTGGACTACCGGCTCGACGTCACCACCCTGCACCGTGACGAGACCGCGGAGTCGTTGTCACTGAACGAAATCGGCCGGATCCGGCTGCGCGCACGGCAGCCGCTGCTGTTCGATTCCTACCGCCGCAACCGCTCCACCGGTGGCTTCCTCCTCGTCGACGAGCACTCCGGGGCGACGGTCGCGGCCGGCATGATCACCGGCCCGGGCGTGACCGCTTCGAACGTCGTCTGGCACACCGCCGCGGTCAGCAGGACGGAACGGGCGACACGCGGGCTGACCGTCTGGCTCACCGGGCTTTCCGCGTCCGGGAAGTCGAGTGTGGCCGTGGAACTGGAGCGGCGGCTGGTCGCGTCCGGCAGGCCCGCGTACCTGCTGGACGGCGACAACCTCCGGCACGGGTTGAACGGGAACCTCGGCTTCAGCCCCGCCGATCGCGCCGAGAACGTCCGTCGCGTCGCCGAAGTCGCGAAGCTGTTCGCCGACGCCGGGGTGGTGTCGGTGGTCTCCCTGATCAGCCCGTACCGGGCCGACCGCGAACTGGCCCGCGCCGCGCACGAGGCGGCCGGGCTGCCGTTCCTCGAAGTCTTCGTCGACACCCCGCTCGAAGTCTGCGAAGACCGCGACCCCAAGGGGATGTACGCGAAGGCACGGGCGGGTGAGATCAGCGGGTTCACCGGGGTGGACGCTCCTTACGAGCAGCCGGAGAGCCCGGATCTGGTGCTGCGCCCGGAAAACGGGGATCCGGCCGCGATGGCCGCGCTGATCCTCGCCGCCCTGGAGTAGCGGAAGGACGCTTTCCCCGCATCACCCAGGAACAAGGCGCGTTGCGAAAGTGGCTTTCGCGACATAAGCACCGACTCGACCGAGCGGGCGTGTCTGATTCGGACTCTTCGGCGGCCTGAGCGACCTGCGCCGTCCCGAGCACGGCGCCCGCGGCGGCGACCGTGCCCAGCCCCCAGCAGGCAACGGCGATCGACGTTGCCTGTCCACTCCGGACCCCTGCCCCGTTCAGCCCGCCGGTGTGACGAATCCGGTGTCGTAGGCCTTGATCACCGCTTGCGTCCGGTCTCTCGCGCCGAGTTTCGCGAGCACGTTCCCCACATGCGTCTTGACCGTCTGTACGCCAAGGTACAGCTCGCCCGCGATCTCCACATTGGACAGTCCGCCCGCCATCAGCCGCAGCACCTCGCTTTCGCGTTCGGTGAGCCCGGCGCCGGCGAGACCGTCCTGCGGGCCCCGGTTCGCCTGTCGCGCGGCCAGCCGCCGGATCGCGGCCGGGAACAGCAGCGACTCCCCCGCCGCCACCGTCCGGATCGCCGCGACGATCTCCTCGGGCCGGGCCCGCTTCAGCAGGAAGCCGCTCGCACCGGCGAGCAGGGCGTCGTAGACGTAGTCGTCGTTCTCGAAGGTGGTCACCACGATCACCTTCGGCGGATTGTCCATAGTGGACATCAAATGGGTGGTCGCGCGGATCCCGTCGACCGAAGGCATCCGGACGTCCATCAGCACGACGTCGGGCCGGAACCGCGAGACCAGCCCCGGCACTTCGGCGCCGTCGGACGCTTCACCCACGACCTCGAGGTCGGGCTCGGAGGCGACGATCGCCCGCAGCCCCGCCCGGATGAGCTGTTCGTCGTCGACCAGCAGTACCCCGATGCTCATCGCCGTTTCCCCCATGGCACCGCCACCTCGACCTTCCAGAATCCGTCCGCACGGCCCGCGGTGATCGTGCCTCCGAGCACTTCCACCCGTTCCGTCATTCCCCTCAGCCCCCGGCCGCCCCCGTCGCGAGAAGGCGCCGCGGCGCCGAGCGGGTTGGACACCCGCAAGCGCAACAGCTCCGTTCCGGCGTCGACGAGGACCGTCACCGGAACCTTACCGGCGTGCCGCAGCGCGTTCGTCAGGCATTCCTGCAGGATCCGGTACGCTTCACGGGAGACGACCGGCGGCACCGAGGACGGTTCACCCCGCACCTCCGCCGCCACCTCGGCGCCCGCCAGCCGTGTCGCTTCGACCAGCGCGGGCAGCTCCGCCAGCCCCGATTGCGGGGTCCTCGACGACGCCTCGTCACGTAGCAGCCCGAGCACGTGGTCGAGGTCGTCCAGCGCGGCGCGGGCGGAGTCCTCGATGGCGGTCAGCGCCTGCTCGGTGAAATCGGGATCCGACCTCAGTGTGCGGCGTGCGGCACCGGCCTGGATGGTCACGACGCTCAGCGCGTGCCCGACCGAGTCGTGCAGTTCGCGCGCGAGCCGGTTGCGTTCGGCGAGTTGTTCGGTGCGCTTCTCCAGCTGGGCGATCCGCTCCGCGGCCGAGATCCCCAGCAGGCCCTTGGCGCAGCGGGTCAGCACCGCGCCCGCTCCCCACACGACGTAGGCCAGCGCGACGACGCCGAACAGGAACGCCAGCGGGATCCACGCGCTCGCCCAGCCCTTCGGCACCTCGATCGGGTCCTCGGCGGACAGTGCGATCCGGCCGGTGAACGGGGCCGCGATCGTGAACCCGAACGCGACCGGGACGACCAGGCTCACCAGGCTGACGACGCAGCCGGTGCTCACGTGCAGCAGGAACATCGCGGTCGACCGCAGCCGGACGGGCCAGCTCGACGCGGGTCCGAACGTCACGCCGGGGACGGGATCGTCCAGGAGTTCCCGCACGGCCGCGCCCTCCAGCACCCGGACGGCGGGGATGAACGACGACGCGACCATCACCAGGACGACGGTGATCATCGCGACGAAGATGCCGCGTTCCACCGTCACGACGAGGGGAAGCAACGACGGCACCACGATGGCCGCGAAGAGGATGTACGGCACGCTCAGCGCGCCACCGAGGATGAAGTACACCCACCGGCGGTAGGTCGCCCGATCGACGAGCGGGCCGAAAAGTCGCATGCGCTCTTTCTAGCGTGCGCCGGCTTCGCGCGTATCCCTCACGAGTATCTCCGCGATCTCCCTCGCGAGCGTGACGCGGTGCGCGTCCCCGTCGATGCCGGTGTGCGCGACAGCGCCCTCGAGCAGGAGGAAGAGCTGTTCCGCGAGCCGCTCCGGATCGGCCGCGCCGGGGGCGTCCTCGCGGAGGAGCTCGGCGAACTTCGCCCGTACCGCCGCCTTATGCCGCCGGATCACGTCGAGTCCGGGATGCCCAGCGGGCAGTTCGGCGGCCGCGTTCAGGAACGCGCAACCCCGGTCGCTCCCGAGCCGGGGGTGATCGATGTACGCGTCGAAGACCACGAGCGCCCGAGGACGATCGGCTTCGGCCAGCCGCTCTTCGAGGTACGCCCACCAGACGTCGTGACGACGTCGCAAGTACGCGACGGTGAGCTCCGTCTTCGACCCGAAGCACGCGTATAGGGTCTTCTTCGTGACGCCGGCGGCTTCGGCCACGGCCGCGACGCCCACCGCGTTGAGGCCCTCGCGGTAGAAGAGCTCACTCGCAGAGCTCAGGACACGCTCGCCGGCTGGGGTCAGCATGGTTCCGACTATACCGATCGGTTGACGTGTACGCGAAATGCGGGAACACTCCCGAAGTATACCGATCGGTATACACAGGAAGGAGAGCAGCTGGTGTCTTCATACAAACGCGAACTGACCCTCACCGCGGCCGGGTTGTCGCTGATCGCGGTCTCCTACGGACTCGCGCGGTACGCGTACGGCCTCTTCGCGCCGACTCTCCGGACGGAATTCGACCTCGACGGCAGCGCTCTCGGTGCCATCGCGGCGGGAAGCTACGTCGCGTACTGCCTCGCCGTAGTCGCCTCGACCGCCATCACGACCCGCTGGGGAGCGCGGGCGGGTGCGCTCGCCGCCGGGACGACGGCCACCGCGGGAACCGCCTTGATCGCGGCCGCGCCGAACGCCGCCGTGCTCGCGCTCGGTGTCGTCCTCGCCGGCGCCAGCACAGGCCTGGCCTCCCCTTCGCTCGCCGACGCGGTCTCACGCGTCGTCCGGGCAACCCGCCGTGACCGTGCCCAGTCCGTGGTGAACGCCGGGACCGGGCTCGGCGTGCTGATCTCCGGCCCGGTCTCCCTGCTCGCCATCGGTGACTGGCGAATGGCCTGGTGGGCCTTCGCCGCGGCCTCGGCGCTGGTGACCTTGTGGATCGCCCGGGTCGTGCCGCCGGTCAAGGAAGACCGCGCGCGGGGCCTGCCGGTGCCGCTCTTCCCACCCGCCACCGGGCGGCTGCTGCCCGCCGCAGCGACGCTCGGCCTGGCCAGCGCCGCGATCTGGACGTTCGGCCGGGACATCGCCGTGAGCGCCGGCGGGCTCGACGAGACCGCGTCGACGGTGGTGTGGATCGTCCTCGGCGCGGTCGGCCTGGCGGGCGCGTTCACCGCCGAACTGACCTCCCGGGCGGGACTGCGGCGGGCCTGGTCGGCGGGGATGATCCTGTTCGCCTCCGCCACGGCGCTCTTCGCCCTCGCCACTCGGTCGCTCCCCGCGCTCGTCATCGCGGCCGCGCTCTTCGGGGCCGTCTACATCGGACTGACCGGTGTACTGATCCTCTGGGGCACCAGGGCTTACCCGACGGCACCCGCGTTCGGTGTCGGTGTGGCCTTCCTGGCATTGGCGCTCGGCCAGGCCGCCGGGGCACCACTCATCGGTCTCCTCGGCGATCTCCTCGACCTCCGTACGGGCTTTCTCGTGGCGGCGGCGATCGCCGTTCTCGGTGTCCTGTTCGCGCCCCGGGAGGCGACCACGACGTACAACTTCGGGGCCCGCTCCCTCTCAAGGGTGAGTACCGTCCCGCCGGAGCGGGAATCCCCCGCGGACTGCGCGTGATGTGCTCTTCGGCATGAACCTGCTGCTCGGCCTGCTCACCCTGCCCGTCTACGCGCTGATGCTGTGGCCGCTCGTGGTCGCCGCCCGCCGCGTGCTGGGTGTGCGGATCGGCGTGATCCGCGCGTTCTGCGCCGCCGGTTTCGGCTGGCTGGTCGCGGGCGGCATCCTCAGCGCGTTCCCCTCGCCGATGTACATGGGCGGGGCCTTCGCCGGGCTGGTCATCCCGGTGCTGGGCGGCGCGTTCCTCGCGACGCTGATCTTCCTGTTCGTCGCGGAACTCGCGCTGCCGTCGGGCTCCGGGCTGGGGCTCATCGGCAGGATCCGGTCACTTCGCCGCCGCGCGGCGCGGACGCGGCGCTACTCGCAGATCACCCGGATCGCGATCAAGCACGGCCTCGGCCGGTACCTCACCGGCCGTCGCGAACCCGGCCTCGCCCAGGTCCGGCACGCCAAACTGGCGCGATCGCTGCGGCGTGCGCTGGAGGAGGGCGGCGTGACGTTCGTGAAACTCGGCCAACTGCTCTCGACGCGGTCCGATCTGCTGCCGCCGGTGTTCGTCGACGAGCTCAGCAAACTCCAGGATCAGGTCGCCTTCGCCGACGCCGACGAGGTCGCGACAGTGCTGCGGGAGGAACTGGGCGGAAACCCGGACGAGATCTTCGCCGAGTTCGACCCGGAACCGATCGCGGCCGCGTCGATCGCGCAGGTCTACCGGGCGAAGCTGCGCGACGGACAGGAAGTGGTCGTCAAGGTGCAGCGGCCCGGTGTGCAGGCGCTGGTCGACCGGGACCTCGACATCGTCCGCCGGGTGGCGGCCGCGCTGGACCTGCGCGCGGGCTGGGCCCGTTCGCTCGGCGTCGTCGACCTCGCCGAGGGATTCGCCGACGCGCTGGTCGAAGAGCTCGATTTCCGCACCGAAGCCAGGAACATCGAAGCGGTCGCCGCGGCGTACCCCGGCACCGAGGTCGCGCTGCCGACCGTCCACAAAGAACTGTCCACCGAACGGGTCCTGGTGATGCGGCGCCTCGAAGGCAAGCCGCTCGCCGCCGCGCGGGAGCAGGTCCCGGCCGCGGAACGGGCCGACCTCGCGCGGTCGATGCTGCGGTGCGTGCTCGGCCAGGTGATGGGCAGCGGTGTCTTCCACGCCGACCCGCATCCCGGCAACGTCCTGCTGCTCACCGACGGCAGGCTCGGCCTGCTCGACTTCGGCTCCGTCGGACGGCTCGACTCGGGCCTGCGCGGCGGGCTGCAGAACCTCATCCTCGCGCTCGACCGCGGCGACCCGGCCGCGCTGCGCGACGGTCTGCTGGAGATCGTCGACCGGCCGGACGAGATCGAGGAACGACGCCTGGAGCGGGCACTGGGTTCCTTGGTGGCCAAGCATTTCAACCACGGACAGGCGCCGGATCTGGACATGTTCACCGACCTGTTCCGGGTGATCGCCGACTTCCGGCTCAGCGTGCCCCCGCCGATCGCCGCGGTGTTCCGCGCGCTGGCCACCCTGGAGGGAACGCTGGCCGCGCTGGCACCGGGGTTCAACATCGTCGTCGAATCCCGCGCCTACGCCGCCGAGCAGGTCGGTGCCGGATTGCGACCGGAATCGCTGCGGTCCACGGCCACCAACGAACTGATGGCGCTGCTGCCGGTGCTGCGGCGGCTGCCGCGCCGCGTCGACCGGATCGGCAACGCGCTGGAACAGGGCAGGCTTTCGGTCAACGTCCGGCTGTTCTCCGACGAACGCGACCGCGACGTGGTCACCGGACTGGTGCACGAGATCCTGCTGGCGTTCGTCGGCGTGGCCACCGGGCTGATGGCCGTGCTGCTGCTGGGCAGCGCGACCGGTCCGGAGGTCCTGGACGGGGTCACGCTGCACCAGATGTTCGGCTACAACCTGCTGGTGGTCAGTGCGCTGGTGGGATTGCGGCTGCTCTTCGTCGTTTTCCGGCGGAGCGGACAACGATCACGATCGCCCCGATGACACCGAGGACGACGAGTCCGGTGCCGGCGAACGCGAGGTTCCGCGAGCTACGGAATCCGGTGTCGGACACGGGATCCCCGGAAAGTCCCGCTTCGACGAAAGCCGTGGTCTGCGGAAAAGGCTCGGCGCCCAGGGTGCTCCCCATGCCGACGACGACTCCGTAAACCTTGGAGAGGGGGACGGCACCGTCGCCCGGCATGCCGACGTAGAGCCGCGAGTCCCGGGAGTTGTTCCGCTGATCCCCCGCGACGAACACCGCGCCCGGCGGAACCTGGACGCTGAACGGCATGTGCTCCTTGCGGCCGTACCCGTTGTCGTCCTCGGTGTAGGGCTCTTTGACCGGCTTCCCGTTGACGGTGATCAGGTTGTCGTTCGTACAACAGACGACCTGATCACCACCGACACCGATCACCCGCTTGACGATCCGGCCATCGCCGGGTGCCGCGTCCGGAAACGCGGCGAGATCCATGAGGACGACCGAGCCGCGAGGGATTTCGGGGAGAGCGGTCCAGCGGTACAGCACGACCGACCCCGGCGGGATCGTGGGCGCCATCCCGGTGCTGGGGACGCTCACCATGCGGTAGCTCAGCAGGGTCCAGAACCCATATCCGCCGGTGCCCACGCCGACGATCGCCACCAGGATCATCACCAACAGGAGCGGGGAGAATCTTCGCTTCGGCCCGGGTCTTTCGGGGGGCGGAGCGGGGAAGTCCGTTTCGGTCACAGCGCAGAATAGCGCCGATGGTCCCGGCTCAACCCCGGGGCGCGTACATGATGACCCCGACCCCGGCGAGGCAGATCAAGGCACCGATGACGTCGTAGCGGTCCGGCCGGTAGCCGTCGGCGACCATCCCCCACGCCAGCGAACCCGCGACGAACACTCCTCCGTACGCGGCGAGGATGCGGCCGAAGTTCGCGTCGGGCTGGAGCGTCGCGACGAAGCCGTAGAGACCGAGTGCCACGACGCCCGCGCCGATCCAGAGATAGCCGCGGTGCTCCCGGACGCCCTGCCAGATCAGCCAGGCTCCGCCGATCTCCAGCAGCGCGGCGAGCGCGAACAGCGCGATGGACCGGACGATCATGCCGGGAGCTTATTGCGACGCGCGCGCCGTCGCCGAGCCGTATAGGTCGTTATACGAAAGGGTGACTATATGGCGTTGACCTTGGCAGAGAAGCGCGTGAAGGCCCCCTTCCCTCGGGTGACCCGAGGGAAGGGGGCCTTCACGCGCAAAGAGGTCAGACGGTGAAGCCGAGCGCCCGCAGCTGTTCGCGGCCGTCGTCGGTGATCTTCTCCGGGCCCCACGGCGGCATCCAGACCCAGTTGATCCGGAAGTCCTTGACCAGCCCGGTTCCCCCGCCGACGAGCGCGGCACCGGTCTGGTCCTCGATGACGTCGGTCAGCGGGCAGGCCGCGGACGTCAGGGTCATGTCGATGGTGGCGGTGTTGTCCGCCTCGACCCGGATGTCGTAGACCAGCCCGAGGTCAACGACGTTGATGCCGAGTTCGGGGTCGACGACGTCGCGCATCGCCTCTTCGACGTCCTCGACCTTCGCCACGTCGGCGGCATCCGGGGCGGCGGCGGTCTCGGCGTCGAGGTCGGCGGCCGTGCGCCCCTCGCGGGTTTCGGTCTGCTGTTCGGTCATGCCGTCTCAACTCCGTTGGTCGTGCGGGCGACGGCGTCCTTGAACGCCATCCACCCGAGCAGGGCGCATTTCACGCGGGCCGGGTACTTGGCCACGCCGGCGAAGGCGATGCCGTCCTCCAGCACGTCCTCGTCGGGTTCGATCTGCCCTTTGCCCTGCATCAGCTCGACGAAGGCGTCCATGGTGGTGAACGCCTCCTCCACGGTGTGCCCGACGACGAGATCCGTCAAGACCGACGTGGAAGCCTGGCTGATCGAACAGCCCTGTCCCTCGTAGGAGACGTCGGCGACTTTCCCGTCGTCGACCTTCACCCGCAGCGTCACCTCGTCGCCGCAGGTCGGGTTGACCTGGAACGACTCGGCGTCGAACGGCTCGCGCAGGCCACGGCCGTGCGGGTTCTTGTAGTGATCCAGGATGATCTCCTGGTACATGCTTTCGAGGTTCATCACGCCACCCCGAAGAACTTCCGCGCCTCACGCACACCGTTCACCAAAGCGTCCACTTCGGACAGTGTGTTGTAGACGTAGAACGAAGCGCGCACGGTCGCGGGCACCGAGCAGGCCCGGTGCAGCGGCCACGCGCAGTGGTGCCCGACGCGGACGGCGACACCGAGACTGTCCAGCACCTGACCGGAGTCGTGCGGGTGGACGCCGTCGATGACGAACGACACCAGTCCGCCGCGGTCGGTCATGTCGGTGGGGCCGATGATCCGCACGCCAGGAATCTCGCCGAGCCCGGCGAGCGCCGCCTCGGTGAGGAGGTGTTCGTGCGCGGCGACCCGGTCCATGCCGATCGCAGACAGGTAGTCGGCGGCCGCGCCGAGGCCGACGGCCTGCGACGTCATCGGGGTGCCCGCCTCGAACCGCTGCGGCGGCGCGGCGAAGGTGGTCTGCTCCATGCGGACCAGCTCGATCATCGAGCCGCCGGTCAGGAACGGCGGCATCGCTTCGAGCAGCTCACGGCGTCCATAGAGGACACCGATGCCGTAGGGGCCGACCATCTTGTGCCCGGCGAAAGCGGCGAAGTCGACGTCCAGCGCGTGCAGGTCCACCGGGAAGTGCGGCACCGACTGGCAGGCGTCCAGCACGACCAGCGCGCCGACCTTGCGGGCCTTCTTCACCAGGAAGTCGACCGGGTTGATCGTGCCGAGCACGTTGGACTGGTGCGTGAACGCGAGCACCTTGGTCCGCTCGGTGATCAGTTCGTCCACATTGGACAGATCGAGCCTGCCGTCTGCCGTGACGGAGAACCACTTCAGCGTCGCGCCGGTGCGCTGGCTGAGCTGCTGCCACGGAACCAGGTTCGCGTGGTGCTCCATCTCGGTGATGACGATCTCGTCGCCGGGACCGATCTTGAACCGCTCGGCCCCGGGACCGGCCGTGGCGGCGTTGCTCATCGCGTAGGCGACGAGGTTGATGCCCTCGGTGGCGTTCTTGGTGAACACCAGCTCGTGCGGGGAGGCGCCGACGAACTCCGCGATCCGCACGCGGGCGGATTCGTAGGCGTCGGTCGCCTCCTCGGCGAGCTGGTGCGCGCCGCGGTGCACCGCGGCGTTCGAGGTCTCCAGGAACCGGCGCTCGGCTTCGAGCACCTGCGCCGGTTTCTGGGACGTCGCACCGGAATCCAGATACACCAAGGGTTTCCCGTCCCGCACCGTGCGGGTCAGGATCGGGAAGTCGGCCCTGATGGCCGCTACGTCCAGCGGTACAGAGTTAGCCGTGGTGGTGGTCATCGGGCCAACTCCTCTCGGTGTAGTCGTGAAGTTCAGTGATCAGACGGCGGCGGTCTCGGCGGAGCCGGTGTACTTGACGTACCCGTTCTCCTCCAGCTCGTCCGCGAGTTCACGGCCGCCGGACTCGACGATCTTGCCGCCGGCGAAGACGTGCACGAAGTCGGGCGTGATGTGCCGCAGGATCCGCGTGTAGTGCGTGATCAGCATGACGCCGGCGTCGTTGTTGGCCTTGAACTCGTTGACGCCCTCGGACACGACGCGCAGCGCGTCGACGTCGAGGCCGGAGTCGGTCTCGTCGAGGATGGCGATCTTCGGCTTGAGCAGCGCCAGCTGCAGGATCTCGTGGCGCTTCTTCTCGCCGCCGGAGAAGCCCTCGTTCACCGAACGCTCGGCGAACTCGGACGAGATCTCCAGCTTGCCCATCTCCTCCTTGACCTCCTTGACCCAGTGGCGCAGCTTGGGGGCCTCGCCACGGACCGCGGTGGCCGCGGTGCGGAGGAAGTTGGACATGGACACGCCCGGAACCTCGACCGGGTACTGCATGGCGAGGAACAGGCCCGCGCGGGCGCGCTCGTCGACGCTCATCTCCAGCACGTCCTCACCGTCGAGCAGGACCTGCCCGGAGGTGACTTCGTACTTGGGGTGACCGGCGATGGCGTAGGACAGCGTGGACTTGCCCGAACCGTTGGGGCCCATGATCGCGTGGGTCTCGCCCGACTTGATGGTCAGGTTGACGCCCTTGAGGATCTCCTTGGGGCCCTCCTCGGTCGTGACCGAGGCGTGCAGATCCTTGATTTCCAGCGTAGGCATTTCTTTCCTAAAGTCTGATGTGGACGGACGAGGGCTTAGACGCCCACGGCTTCGAGCTCGGCTTCGATCGCGGCCTCGAGACGCTCGCGCACCTCGGGAACGCCGATCTTGACCAGGATCTCGTGGAAGAACCCGCGTACGACCAGGCGACGCGCGGCGTCTTCGCCGATTCCGCGCGACTGGAGGTAGAACAACTGCTCGTCGTCGAACCTTCCCGTCGCGCTCGCGTGGCCCGCGCCTTCGATCTCGCCGGTCTCGATCTCCAGGTTCGGGATCGAGTCCGCCCGCGCGCCCGGCGTCAGCACCAGGTTGCGGTTGAGCTCGTAGGTGTCGGTGGCCTCGGCGGCCGCCCGGATCAGCACGTCGCCGACCCACACGGTGTGCGCGTCGTCGCCCTGCAGCGCGCCCTTGTACATCACCCGCGACTTGCAGTTCGGCACCGCGTGGTCGACGAAGAGCCGGTGCTCCTGGTGCTGGCCCGAGTCGGCGAAGTACAGGCCGAGCATCTCGACGTCGCCGCCCTTGTCGGCGAACGTCGCCGTCGGCGAGACGCGGACGAGGTCACCGCCCAGGGTGATGACGATGTGCTTGAGCGTGGCGTCGCGGCCGAGCTTGAGGTGCTGCTCGGAGACGTGCACCGCGTCGTCGGCCCAGTCCTGGACGCTGACCACGGTCACGTTCGCCGAATCGCCGATGACGAACTCGACGTTGTCGGCGTAGGTGCCGGAACCGACGTGGTCGAGGACGATGACCGCTTCGGAGAACTGCTCGGCGCGGACCTGCACGTGCCCGTAGGCGACCTTGCCCTCGCCGGGGCCGGTGATCTTCACCGTCGACGGCTTCGACGTCTTCGTCTCCTTGGGCACCGTGATGACGGTGGCCTCGGTGAACGAGGAGTACGCCTGCGCGGCGATCCGGTCGCTCGGGACACCCGCGGCGCCGAGGCGCTCGTCGTCCCGGCCGACCGTCTCGATCTTCAGTTCGGGCGCGGCGTCGGCGTCCACTGCGGCCGAACCCGAAGCGGCGGCGGACCCGTCGTGCAGGCCACGCAGCCGCTTCATCGGAGTGAAACGCCAGTTCTCCTCACGACCGCCAGGGACCTCGAAGGCCTCGACGTCGTAGGAGGTGAAGCGCTCCGCGCGGGACGTGGCCGGCACAACTGTGCCTCCAGAGCCGGCGGGCTCGCCAACGCCCTCGCGCATCGCTTCGGAAACGTTGTTCTCGGTAACCGACATGACTAGCCGACGGACCCTTCCATCTGAAGCTCGATCAGGCGGTTCAGCTCGAGCGCGTACTCCATCGGCAGCTCACGCGCGATGGGCTCGACGAACCCGCGCACGATCATCGCCATGGCCTCGGCCTCGTCGAGACCGCGCGACATGAGGTAGAACATCTGGTCTTCGCTGACCTTCGAGACGGTCGCCTCGTGGCCCATGGAGACCTCGTCGTTGCGGATGTCGACGTACGGGTACGTGTCCGACCGCGAGATCGTGTCGACCAGCAGCGCGTCACAGACCACGCTGGACCGCGAGTGGTGCGCCCGCTTCGCGACCTTGATCAGGCCGCGGTACGAGGTGCGGCCACCGCCGCGCGCCACCGACTTCGACACGATGGTCGAGGAGGTGTGCGGCGCCAGGTGCTCCATCTTCGCGCCGGCGTCCTGGTGCTGGCCCTCGCCCGCGAACGCGACCGAGAGGACCTCGCCCTTGGCGTGCTCGCCCATGAGGAACACGGACGGGTACTTCATCGTGACCTTGGAACCGATGTTGCCGTCGATCCACTCCATGGTCGCGCCCTCTTCGCACTTGGCGCGCTTGGTGACCAGGTTGTAGACGTTGTTCGACCAGTTCTGGATGGTCGTGTAACGGCAGCGGGCGCCCTTCTTCACGATGATCTCCACGACCGCCGAGTGCAGCGAGTCGGACTGGTAGATCGGCGCGGTGCAACCCTCGACGTAGTGCACGTAGGCGTCTTCGTCGACGATGATCAGGGTCCGCTCGAACTGACCCATGTTCTCGGTGTTGATGCGGAAGTACGCCTGCAGCGGGATGTCCACCTTGACGCCCTTGGGGACGTAGATGAACGAGCCGCCGGACCACACCGCGGTGTTCAGCGCGGAGAACTTGTTGTCCCCTGCCGGGATCACGGAGCCGAAGTACTCCTTGAAGATCTCCGGGTGCTCCTTGAGCGCGGTGTCGGTGTCCAGGAACAGGACGCCCTGCGCCTCCAGGTCCTCGCGGATCTGGTGGTAGACGACCTCGGACTCGTACTGCGCCGCGACACCGGCGACGAGGCGCTGCTTCTCCGCCTCGGGGATGCCCAGCTTGTCGTACGTGTTCTTGATGTCCTCGGGCAGGTCTTCCCAGGAAGTGGCCTGCTTCTCCGTGGACCGCACGAAGTACTTGATGTTGTCGAAGTCGATCCCGGAGAGGTCCGCACCCCAGTTGGGCATCGGCTTCAAGTCGAAGAGCTTGAGCGCCTTGAGTCGCGCTTCGCGCATCCACTCCGGCTCGGACTTCTTCGAGGAGATGTCGGTGACGACGTCCTCATTCAGTCCGCGACGGGCCGTTGAGCCCGCCTCGTCGGAGTCCGCCCAGCCGAACGCGTACTTGCCAAGGGACTCGATGGTCTCTTCCTGGCTCATGGGCGCGGTGGTGGGAGTGCGCTGCTCGGCAGCGGCAGTCATGCGGGTTTCCCTCCATTCGGGATCCGTGCTGTGCGCCCTGGGGAGGGCGCCGTGCTTCCCGGCCCGGGTGTGGCCGGGTGACCCGCCGAGACGACGGGTACGTGTGTGGTGCACGCGTTGTCACCGCGTGCGATGGTCGCGAGCCGCTGGACGTGAGTACCCAGAAGTTCCGCGAAAGCCTCTGTCTCGGCTTCGCACAACTGAGGGAACTCGGCGGCGACGTGGGCGACCGGGCAATGGTGCTGGCAGAGCTGTTCGCCGACACCGACCTGACGGGTCGACGCAGCGTAACCCTCCCTGGTCAGCGCCGCAGCGAGGGCCTCGGCGCGCGAGGCGGGGTCCGTGTGCTTGGTGATCGCGTCCTGATGCGGGCCGACCAGCGAAGCGACCCGAGCCTCCGCGAAGGCCTTCACGGCGTCTTCGCCGGCGTGCTCGGCGAGGAAGCGGATGGCCGAGGACGCGAGGTCGTCGTAGGCGTGCCCGAACCGGGCGCGGCCGGCTTCGGTGAGCAGGAAGTTCTTGGCCGGACGGCCTCGTCCGCGGGGGCCGCGGCGGGGCGCGTCCCGGGTTTCGGCCTCGCCGTCGGCGAGCAGCGCGTCGAGATGACGGCGGACGGCGGCGGCGCTGATCCCCAGCTGCTCGGCCACCACGACGGCGGTCATCGGCCCCTGTTCCAGCAGCAGGCGGGCCACTTCGTGCCTGGTCCGGCCCTCGGGGCCGACCTGCGCGGGGACAGGCTGGACCTCGGCGCGGGGCATGTCGCCACCGGCCTCGTCCTGCGTCCCCGTCTTTTTCACAACACAAGTGTGACGTATTTCCGGGGAGACGGCAAAGAGGGGTGCCTCACGGAGTGGCGTGGGTCACGTCGGCCCGGCTGAGCACAGGGGTAACCACGTACCCGCCCGGTCTGTTCCCGGCATCGCTACCCTTCGTGCGTGGCAGTGGGCGATCACCCGGCACAGCGGGACATGGACGGGGCAGAGCCGGAAGACCGGGCCGTGGAGTCGGCGGGGTCGGTGGCGACGCTCGTCCCCGGGCGCCCGCACGATCCGGAACCCCTGGACGACAAGGAACTGCGCGGGCTGAACGTGGTCCGCCGGTTCGGCGCGGTCGGTTCCCTGTTCCTCGCCCTCGGCTCGCTCGGCGCGGGCGCCGCCCCGGTGATCAACCCGGTCCAGGAGATCCCGGTCCTGCGGCTGTTCACCCGGATCCCCATGGTCTCGCTCGCGATGGGCCTGGCGGGCATGGCGATCATCGTGCTCAGCTGGCTGCTGCTCGGCCGGTTCGCGCAGCCCGCGCGCCGCCGCCTCGCCACCCAGGGCCAGCTCGCCCGCACCATCGCGCTCTGGTGCGCGCCGCTGCTGTTCATCCCGCCGCTGTTCTCCCGCGACGTCTACAGCTATCTGGCGCAGAGCGAGATCGTCGCCCGCGGGATGGACCCGTACTCCCTCGGCCCGGCCGAAGCGCTCGGCGTCTCCGATCCGCTGACCTCGGGCGTCTCCAACATGTGGCGCGAGACCCCGGCACCGTACGGCCCGCTGCTGCTCCGCCTCGGCGGCTGGCTCGCCCCGCTGAGCAGTGGCAACATCGTCACCGGGGTCCTGCTGCAGCGCGGGCTCGCGCTGATCGGCGTCATCCTGATCATCTGGGCGCTGCCCCGGCTGGCCCGGCGGTTCGGCGTGCAGCCCGCCACCGCGCTGTGGCTCGGCGCGGCGAACCCGCTGCTGATCTTCCACTTCGTCGCGGGCGCCCACAACGACGCGCTCGCGATCGGGCTCATGGTGGCCGGGCTGGAGGTCGGTCTCCAGCGGATGCCGGTGCGGTTCAAGAACGACGAGCCGCCCCCGCCGGCCAAGGGCGAACTCCTCTACATCGGGCTCGGGGTGGTGCTCATCACCCTCGGCGTCGCGGTGAAGATCAACGCGATCCTGGCGCTGCCGTTCTTCACGGTGATGGTGGCCAGACGATGGCACGGCCGGATCAAGGACCTGGTCACCGCGGCGGTGCCGATGGCGTTGCTGTTCGGCGTGACCCTGGTGGCGGTCTGTTACGGCACGGGCCTCGGTTTCGGCTGGGTCGGCGCGCTCGGCACGCCGGGACTGGTCCGCTCCTGGATTTCGCCGACGTCGGAACTCGCCGCGCTCGGCGGTGTCCTCGGCATCGCGCTCGGTCTCGGCAACCACACCAACGCGATGGTGCCGATCCTCGGCTCGCTCGGCTATCTCGTCGCGGGCGCGGTGACGGTCAAGTTCCTCTGGGACAGCTTCAAATGGCGCTACCGGCCGATCATCGGCCTCGGTGTCTCCCTCGGCGCGGTGATGGTGCTGCACGTCGCGCTGCAGCCCTGGTACCTGCTGTGGGCGATCATCCCGCTCGCCGCGGCGGCGGGGACCTCGCGGTTCCGCATCGCCGCGACGATCGTCACCGCCGTTCTGCCGTTCCTGCTGCCGACGACGGGAAGCACCTTCGAGGGCCGCGGTTTCGTCCTGCCGTTCGCGTGGGCCGCCGCCGGGGTCGTCACGCTACTGGGGCTGTTCATCGTCCACCGCCTCTCACCACTGCTGCTGTCCAGACCGTCCCCGGAGCATTCGGTCCCGGCGTGAGGCCGTATCGTGACCTGTCGTGAACGCCCCCGCCGTCGAGATCACCGGGCTGGTGAAACGCTACGGATCCACCACCGCCGTCGATGGACTCGATCTGCGGATGGACCGTGGCGCACTGCTCGCTCTGCTCGGCCCGAACGGAGCCGGCAAGACCACCACCGTCGAGATCTGCGAAGGCTTCCTGCGGCCTGACGACGGCGAAGTCCGTGTGCTGGGCCTGGACCCGGCGCGCGACGGCGCCGCGCTGCGGCCCCGGATCGGCGTGATGCCCCAGGGCGGCGGCGCGTATCCCGGCGTCCGCGCCGACGAGATGCTCGGGCTGGTCGCCGCGTGCGCGGCGAACCCGCTCGAACCCGCCTGGCTGCTGGACGTCCTCGGGCTCGCGGGAGCGAGGAAGACTCCGTTCAAACGGCTTTCCGGCGGGCAGCAGCAGCGGCTCTCGCTCGCCTGCGCGCTCGTCGGACGGCCGGAACTGCTCTTCCTCGACGAACCGACGGCGGGCATGGACCCGCAGGCCCGCCGCCTGGTCTGGGACCTGCTCGAAGCGCTGCGCGCCGACGGGGTCAGCGTCCTGCTCACCACGCATTTGATGGAGGAGGCCGAAACGCTGGCCGACACCGTGGTGATCGTGGACCACGGCAAGGTCGTCGTCGAAGGTTCCCCGCAGTCGCTGACCGTCGAAGCCGGTGAGAGCGCACAGCTGCGGTTCAAGGCCAGGACGCGGCTCGACACCGCACTGCTGACCGCGGCGCTGCCCGAGGGGCACCTCGTCCACGAGTCGGCGCCGGGCACGTATCTCGTCGAAGGCGCGATCGACCCGCAGGTGGTGTCGACGGTGACGGCGTGGTGCGCGCAGCAGGGTGTCATGCCCGAGGAGCTGCAGGTCGGCAGGCGCACGCTGGAAGAGGTCTTCCTGGAGCTGACCGGACGGGAACTGCGCGCATGACCACGACGCCCACTCCCCGGTTCGCCCCGGGCACGTTCACCCCGGCTCCCGGCCGCGGTTCGCTCGGCAAGATGCTGCGCACGCACGCGAAGGTCGAAGCGAGCCTGACGCTGCGCCACGGCGAGCAGATCCTGCTGACCCTGCTGATCCCGCTCGCGCTGCTGATCGGCCTGTCACTGCTGGACATCCTGCCGTCGTCGCAACTCGGCGATTCGTCCAAAGCAGACTGGATCACGCCGAGGATCCTGGCGCTGGCGGTGATGTCTTCGGCGTTCACCGGACAGGCCATCGCGCTGGGGTTCGACCGCCGCTACGGCGTCCTCAAACGCCTTTCCGCCACCGCACTGCCCCGCTGGCTGCTCGTCGCCGGCCGGGTGGCCGCCGCGCTGGTGGTGGTCGCGCTGCAGGCGGTGATCCTCGGTGCCGTCGCCGCGCTGCTGGGCTGGTCGCCGTCGCTCGGCGGGATCCTCGGCGCGATCCCGTTCCTGATCGTCGGCACGCTCGCGTTCGGCGCGCTGGGCCTGCTGCTCGGCGGGGCGCTGCGCGCGGAGGCCGTGCTGGCGCTGGCGAACATCGTCTGGTTCGTGCTGCTGCTCGCGGGCGGCATCCTGCTGGCGCCGTCGACCATGCCGTCCGGCGTCGCGTGGATCGTCGAACTGCTTCCCTCGGGCGCGCTCGCCGAAGGCCTGCGGTCGGTCCTGCTGGACGGTTCGTTCGGCTGGGGCCCGTTCGCGGTGCTCGTCGGCTGGGGCGTCGTCGCGGGCGCGCTGGCGAGCAAGACCACTCGCTTGACCTGAGGCGGCCGACACACCGGGTGCGGCCGGTGGAACGCTCTCAGGAAGGGCGTTCTAGCATCGGACGGTGCCGTTCCAGAGCCTTGTAGCGCGTCTGCCGTATCCCTCGTTCGCGGTCCAGCGAGCGGTCGCGATAGCGGCGGTGATCGCGCAGGCCGGAATCGGCGTCACCGGCTCGGTCGTCCGCGTCACGGGTTCGGGCCTCGGCTGCCCGACGTGGCCGCAGTGCGTCGAAGGCAGCATCGTGCCGGTCGCGCACCCCGAGTTCGACACGCTCACCCAGTGGATCGAGTTCAGCAACCGGATGCTGACCGGGGTGGTCATCCTGGTCGCCGCGCTGTGCGTGATCACCGCGTGGCGCGTGCAGATCGAACACCCGAGCCGCCGCCGTCTGGTGAAGCTGGCCTGGACGATGCCCGCCGGCGTGATCCTGCAGGCCGTCGTCGGCGGGATCACCGTGCTCGCGAAACTCGAATGGTGGACCGTCGCGCTCCACTTCCTGGCCTCCACTCCTCTGGTCTGGCTCGCGGTCCTGCTGCTGCGCGCGTTCAAGGAGGGTGACGAGCCCGCCCGCTGGCTGATCCCGGACGCGGGACGCAAGACGCTGATCGCGCTCGCCGTGTCCATGTGGGCCGTCCTCGTGGCGGGAACCACCGTGACCGGGGCGGGCCCGCACGGCGGCGACCCCGGCACCCACCGGCTCCAAGCCCCCATCGAGACGCTCACCCAGGTCCACGGTGGTCTGCTGGTGGTCTACCTGATCGTGCTGGCCGTCTTCGGGCTCCAGCTGATGCGTGGCGTGACGCCGAAGCAGTTGTGGAAGCGGTACACCATCGTGTGGGTCGTCGCGGTCCTCCAGGGCGTCGTGGGCTCGGTGCAGTACGCCCTCGGTGTCCCGGAGGCGCTGGTCTCGTTCCACGTCCTCGGCTCCGCGCTCGTGATCATCTCGACGGCGGCGCTGTGGTGCGGCTCGCGCGACCGTGGTCCCGTGTCCTCGGCCACGGCTCCGGAACGCGAACTCGCCACCTCGAACTGAACCGGACGTAACCCCCAGGCGGCGTGCTCGCCAGACGGTGCCCTTACGCTGCGCTCGGTGCCCCACACGGGGGTCACCACCCAGTCGAGGCACGAGGTGTCGCATGACCGCCAGCACCGAGCCGGACGCACCGGCCAGTCCGTCCAAACCCCTGATCTCCCACCGCCGAGGCTCCGGGGAGATGCTGATACTCAAGACCTTCCTGCTGGTCCCGTTCGTCGCGCTGCTCGCCGCCGTGCCGATCGTGTGGGGCTGGGGCATGACCTGGGTCGACCTGGCGCTGGCGGCCGTGTTCTACACCGTCGGGACGCTCGGGGTGACCGTCGGATACCACCGCTACTTCACCCACGGCGCCTTCAAGGCCGGGCGGCCGCTGCGCGTGGCGCTCGCCATCGCCGGCAGTTTCGCCGTGCAGGGTTCGGTCATCTTCTGGGTGGCCAGCCACCGTCGCCACCACGCCTTCGCCGACCGCGAAGGCGACCCGCACTCCCCCTGGCTGTTCGGGACGTCGCCCTCGGCGCTGCTACGCGGCTTCTGGCACGCGCACATGGGCTGGATGTTCAGCCGCGAGGTGACCAACTACGACCGTTTCGCGCCGGACCTGGTGGCCGACAAGGATCTTCGCGTGGTGAACCGCTACTTCTGGCTGTGGATCACGCTGAGCCTCGCGCTGCCCGCGGTGCTCGGCGGGCTGATCAGCTGGTCGTGGTGGGGTGTGGTGACCGGGTTCTTCTGGGCCGGGCTGGTCCGGATCGCGTTCCTGCACCACGTCACCTGGTCGGTGAACTCGATCTGTCACCTGGTCGGCGAGCGCCCGTTCGCCAGCCGTGACAAGGCGGCGAACTTCTGGCCGCTGGCGATCCTGTCCATGGGCGAGTCGTGGCACAACTCCCACCACGCCGACCCCACCTGCGCGCGGCACGGTGTCCTGCGCGGACAGGTCGACGTGTCGGCACGGGTGATCTGGCTGTTCGAGAAGTTCGGCTGGGCACGGGACGTGCGGTGGCCGAAGCCGGAGCGCTTGGCCGCGAAACTCGCCAAACCCGCCTGACCCCCGTCGCACTTAGTCCTCTGAATGCGGTAGTTGCACACGCAAGGATCGCATTCAGAGGACTAAATGCGGGGCGTCAGGCGAGTTGCTGCCGTACGGCGGAGGCGAAGCGCCAGGCCGCGGCGGCATCGGTCTGCCGGAACCCGAGCGAAGGTTCGACGAGCTCCAGTTCCAGCAGCAGCGGCCTGCCGTCCGGACCGGCGACGAGGTCGACGCGGGCGTAGAGCAGTTCCGCGCGCAGGATGCCGAGTAGCGCCGCCGTCGCGTCCAAAGCGTCTTCGGCCAGTGCCCGGAATCCCGCGGCGGGCTGCACGGGTGCGAGCTTTTCCGTGACGTACAGCCCGGATTCGTCGAGTTCCCGGCCCAGCATCGCGGCCTTCGAGAACGCATGCGAGTACACACCGCCGAAGTACACCAGCGCGATCTCCCCCGCACTGTCCACACTGGACTGATACGGCTGGAGCAGCACGGTGTTCCCGTCGGCCTGCAACCCGGAGAGATGCGCGGCGGCCGCGTCGCCCGCCGTGAACCGGCCCGCTCCCCGCGAGCCGGCGCCGATGGCGGGCTTCAGCACGAACTCGCCCTTGGGCCAGCGTGGGGCCTTCTCGTCCGGCGCGATCAGGGTCGTCGGCACGATCGCGACCCCGGCGTCGCCGAGTTCGGCCAGATAGGACTTGTCGGTGTTCCACCGCGCGACCTCGGCCGAATTGGACAGCGTCGGCACGGTCTCGGTCCAGGACAGGAACTCGTCGCGGCGCTCGGCGTAGTCCCAGGTGGCGCGCAGCACGACGATGTCCGCGGCGGCGAAGTCGACGGTCGTGTCATCCCAGGCGGCCCATCGGGTCTTGAAGCCCAGGTCGGCCAGCGCCTCGGGTACGGCGTGCTCGTCGCCGTCACCTTCCGGCAGCGCGGAGCAGGCGGCGAAGATCGCGGAGCCGCTCACTTCCCCGCCATCCGGCGGCGGTGCTCGGCGCCGATCTTGGTGGCCTTCACGGTCTCGCTGTCCCACTCGGCGGGCTCGAGGTCTTCGACGGCCTCGACCAGCGCCTCGCCCGCCGCCACGGAGGCGACGACGACATCGCCGAGCGCGCCGTCGGCACCCACGAGCACGACCCGCGCGCCGATCCGGCCGATGTTCTCCACCACCGCGCGCGACGGCTTCCCGTGCCGCTTCACGAAGTCGCGAGCGGCCGCGACCTGGCGCGACGTGGGGGCGGCGGTCTCGGTCTTCTCTTCGGTCTCAGCCACGCGCCGAGCTTAACCGCGAAAGGCCCGGGACGCGGAATAACCGTGGCGTCGGCCATAGTTGTCCCGGTCGGAACGACCTTGAACGAGGAGGATGTATGCCCGCGGCAGTGCAGATCCGGCGAACCGGTGGTCCCGAAGTCCTTGAACTGTCCGAAGTCGAGGTAGGCGAACCCGGATCCGGCGAACTGCTCGTGGACGTCGCGGCGGCGGGCGTCAACTACATCGACACCTACCACCGCGAGGGCATCTATCCGGTCGACACCCCGTTCATCCTGGGCATGGAGGGTGCCGGGACGGTGGCCGCGGTCGGCGCGGACGTGACCGGTTTCGCCGTCGGCGACCGGGTCGCCTGGCAGGGTTCGCTGGGCAGCTACGCCCGGCGCCGTCTGGTTCCCGCCACGATCGCGGTGAAGATCCCGGACGGCGTGTCCGAGGAGACCGCCGCCGCCACGATGCTCCAGGGGATCACCGCGCACGCGCTGATCGCCTCGACCTACGAGGTCAAGGCCGGTGACGACGTGCTGATCCACGCCGCGGCGGGTGGAATGGGCCTGCTGCTGGTCCAGCTGGCCAAGGCGCGCGGCGCCCGGGTGATCGGCACCGTCTCCACCGACGAGAAGGCCGAACTCGCCAAGCAGGCGGGCGCGGACGACGTCATCCGCTACGACCAGGTCGACTTCGCCAAGGCCACCCGCGACCTCACCGGCGGCAAGGGCGTCGAGGTCGTCTACGACGGCGTCGGCAAGTCCACTGTGGACGGCAGCCTCGCGAGCCTGAAGATCCGCGGTCTGCTCGCCCTCTACGGCGCGGCCAGCGGCCCGGTCCCGCCGATCGACCCGCAGCTGCTCAACCGCAGCGGCTCGGTGTACCTCACCCGCCCGACCTCCGCGCACTACGTGCTCACCCGCGAGGAACTGGAGTGGCGCGTGAACGAACTGTTCGCCGCCGTCCAGGACGGCTCACTGAACATCCGGATCGGCGGCCGCTACCCGCTGGCCGACGCCCGTCAGGCGCACGAAGACCTCCAGGGCCGCCGCACCACCGGCAAGCTCCTGCTGATCCCGTGACGACGCTCTGGCCGGAGGAAGTCCGGCTCACCGGCGAAGGGCTCGTCCTGCGGGAGTGGGTCGAAGACGACATCGCGTTCATGCCGAGGCTGTTCGACAATCCCGCTGTCGCGCGGTTCACGCCATTGCCTTCCCCGTTCGACGAGGTGGCGGCGAAGGCGCACTACGCGAAGGCCGTCGCCCGTCGCGCCGAGGGCAACGGGCTGCGCCTGGCCATCACGGCCGACGGCGGCGATCCGCTCGGCGAGGTGGTGCTGTTCCTGAAGGAGGATGCGGCCGAACTCGGGTACGCCGTCGGTCCCGCGCACCGCGGGCGGGACCTGGCGGCGCGGTCACTGCGGGTCCTCACCGCCCACGCGCTGGACCTCGGGCGCGGACCGCTCCAGCTGAAGATCGACGCCGAGAACGCCGCCAGCGAAGCCGTCGCTCGCCGCGTCGGCTACGCCCTGACCGACGCGGCGCCCGAGCCCAAGGTCGAGAAGGGACTGGAGATCACTCTGCTCACCTGGGAGTACGCCGGCTGAGCGGGACGCCGTGAAGGCCTCCTTCCCTACTCTGAAGGTAGGGAAGGAGGCCTTCACGGACTTCAGCCCATCGCGCGGGCCCAGAGCGCTCGGAGCCGGAACTCGTCCTGTTCCGCGTGCTCGACGGTCAGCTCGACCTCGTCGCCCACGTCGAGCTTCCGGAATTCTCCGGGCCCGAAACCCTTCAGCATCGAATAGTGGACCCAGATCGGGTCGGCGAAGTCGGCCGACTCGACCACTCCCCAGCCATCGTCCACCAGCCAGGAACGAACCCGGCCTCGGTGGACGCGGCCGTCGGAAGGTCCCATCAGCCCTTGTCGGTCGGGACGCTCACCGCGTCGGTCACGAACACCAGGGTCTCGTTCGGCGCGATGCCGTTCCCGCCCTGGCCGTAGCCGAGGTCAGGCGGGATGATCAGCAGCCGCCGCGCGCCCTGCTTGATCCCTTCGAGACCCTTGTCCCAGCCCTGGATGACCATGCCGGCGCCGAGCGTCAGCTCGAACGGTTCGCCGCGGTCGAACGAGCTGTCCAGCTTCTGCTTGTTGGACCAGGTGACCAGCGAATAGTTCATCTTCAGGTTCGCGCCCGCCTTGGCGCCCTCGCCGGTACCGGGCTCGAGGTCCTTGGTGATGAGCTTCTTCGGCGGGTCGCAGTCGTCCGGGATGGTGATGGTCGGCGCTTCGCCGAACTTCCCGGTGGTCTTCACGTCCTCGGCCGTGCATTCCTTGCCCTTCGGGGCGGCCGGAGCCGACGAAGACGCCGACGCGGGGGCCGCGCCGGAGGTCTGGGCCGAACCTGCGGTGTTCTGTTTCTCGCCACAGGCCGCCAGGGCGAGGACGCCCGCGCCGATGACCACGATCTTGCCGAATGTGCGCATGCGGCCGACCTTAGCCAAGACCCTCCAGCGCGGGAACAAGGTCACCGGTCTGCACTACGCCCATCCGACGGGTCGCCCTGGTCAGAGCCACATAAAGATCGTTGAGCCCGCGCGGCGACTCGGCGACGACCTCGTCCGGGGACACCAGCAGCACCGAATCGAACTCCAGGCCCTTCGCCCGCTCGACCGGCATCACCGACACCCGATCCCCCGCCTCGCCGAGTGTCTCCGAGAGCGAAGCGACCAGGGGCGACGGACACAGCACGGCGACCGTCCCACCGTCCACAGCGGACAGTTCGGCGTCGACGAGGCCGGGCAGTTCCGCGGTGAGATCCGCCGGGTCCACGGAACGCAGCCACGGCTCGAAACCCGTCTCCCGCACCGAAACCGGCGCTTCGAGTTCCGGGTTGACCTCAGCGAGCACCCGGGACGCGACGGCCATGATCTCCGCCGGGGTCCGGTAGTTGACGGTCAGTTCTTCGAGCCGCCAGCGATCGGCGACGTACGGCGAAAGCGCCTCGCCCCACGTCCGCGCCCCACCGGCCGCCCCGGTCTGGGCGACGTCGCCGACCAGCGTCATCGACCGGTTCGGCGACCGGCGCATCAGCAGCCGCCAGTCCATCGCGGTCAGTTCCTGCGCCTCGTCGACGATCACGTGCCCGAAGGTCCACGTCCGGTCCTGGGCGGCCCGCTGCGCCGCGGTCATCTCGCTGCGGCGCTGCTGACGTTCGGCGAACAGCTCCGCGTCGAGGACGTCGCCCACCCGCAGCAGCTCCTCGTCGACGATCTCCTCGTCCTGTTCGAGGATGTCGAGCACGCCCTCCGCGTAGGCGCGGTCTTCCCGCTCGCGGCGAGCGGCCTCGGCACGGGCTTCGGTGTCGTCCTCGCCGAGCAACTCGGCGAGTTCGTCGAGCAGCGGGACGTCCGACGGGCTCCACTTCGCGTCGGTCGGGCTGTAGAGGTGCTCACGATCGGTGTCCGACAAGGCCTTTCCGGCCGCGCTGCGCAACCGTTCGCGGTCGGCGAACAGCTCGTCGAGCACGATCTCGGGGGTGAGTTTCGGCCACAGCCCGTCGATCGCGGCGGCCACGTTCCTGTCCGCGGCGACCTCGGCCCGGATGTCCTGGACGTCCCGCGCGTCGAGCAGGTCCTCCCCCAGTTTGCGGGCGGCCTGCCGGGTCAGCGCGTCGAGGAGGTCCGAGACGAAGATCCGCCGGGCGAGGTTGTGCGGACGGCGCGACCGGCGGGCCCGTGTCCGCGCCTCGGTGCAGGTCTTGCGGTCGAGCATGAGGATCTCGCGCTCGAACTCGATCTCCAGGACCGGTTCCGGCACCCGCTGCCGGTCTCGGACCGCGTTGGCGAGCACGTCGGCCATCACCGGACGGCCCTTGATCTCGGCGGCCTCGCGGGTGACGGGGCCGTCGGCGTCCAGCCCCGGGTACAGCTGTCCGATCGTGGCCAGCAGCACCCCGGTCTCCCCCAGCGACGGCAGGACCTGCCCGATGTAGCGGAGGAACGTGCTGTTCGGCCCGACCACCAGCACGCCACGGGTGGTCAGCTGCTGGCGATGCGTGTAGAGCAGGTACGCCGCGCGGTGCAGCGCGACGGCGGTCTTGCCGGTTCCCGGGCCGCCCTGGACCACGAGCACTCCGTTCGGCGACGCGCGGATGATGCGGTCCTGTTCGGCCTGGATGGTGGCGACGATGTCGCTCATCTCGCCGGTGCGACGACGTTCGAGCGCGGCCAGCAGCGCCGCCTCGCCCGCTAGGCCGAGGTCTTGGCCCTGGTCGGCGGCGGAGAGGTCGAGGATCTCGTCGTCGACGCCGACGACCTTCCGGCTCAGCGACCGGATGTGGCGGCGGCGCCGCACACCTTCGGGTGAAGCGGCGGTGGCGAGGTAGAAGGGCCGCGCGACCGGCGCGCGCCAGTCGACGAGCAGCGGACGGTAGTCGTCGTCCTCGTCGAACAGCCCGAGCCGCCCGATATAGGTGGTCTCCTCGTCGTGCTCCGGAAGGAAGTCGAGGCGGCCGAAGCACAGGCCCTGCTCGACGGAGCTCAGCTGGGCCAGCCTGTCGGTGTACAGCGTCGTGGCGACGTCGCGTTCGGTGCGCGCCTGCGGGGTGCCGCCGGTCTGGCGCAGCGTCTCGTCGAGCCTGCGCTGCGCGTCGACGCGTTCGGCGTCGAGCTTGCGGTAGAGGGTGGTGACGTACTGCTGCTCGAGCGCGACGTCCTGCTCGAGCGCGTCGGGTTCCCGGTCCGGGGACACGGACAAAAGCAGCCTGCTTTCGAGAGGTGGGACAGGGGCCGAATGAACTACAACGGCGCCCGCCATCATCTCATTCCCGCGCTCTCACCCGGGCCAGGAGGAAGGCGGCGAGGGACAGGACGGTGGCCACACTCGCCCACACGACGTTCTCGTGGAGCAGCGCGGCGAAGGTGGCGGCGACACCCGCGATGGACTGCGCGACGAACCCGCACAGCGCGACGGCGTACGCGCCGTACCCGGGCACCTCGCTCACCGCGACGGCCATGCCGCTGGGGAAGAGCGCGGCCTGGCCGAACGTGGTGCCGCAGTAGAGCGCGACGAATGTCACGAAGGCTGCCGTGAGCGGGATCGCGGGCACGGGCCACAAGACGATCGTCAGCAGGCCGGCGCCGGTCATGACCAGCGCGCCCGCGCGCATCAGCCACGGCGAGCCTTTGCGCCCGGCCAGCCGGTTCACCAGCAGCGCGCCGGCGAAGTAGGCCAGCCCGAAGAGGAGGCCGAGGCCGCCGTACTGGTCCACGCTCAGCCCGAAGTGCTGCTGGAAGACGAACGGCGAGACCACCTGCAGGAGCACGATCGTCGCGAAGCCGAGTCCTGCCGCGATCGTCGGCCGCAGGAACGCCGGAACCGTGAGGATCCGGAGGTGGATCCGGATCATGCCCGTCTTTTCGCCGCGGCTCTTGTGGAGCGGAATCGTCAGCGTGCCCAGGACACAGAGCACGCCCGCCGCCGTCAGCACCGCGAAACCGCCCTGCCACCCGCCGATCAGCCCGCCGGCGAACTGCCCGCCGCCGAGCGCCGTGACGAACGCGATGGACAGCACCGAAAGCCGTTGGGCGAGCGCGTCGCCGTCGCCGAGGTCCCGCACGACGATACGGGCGATGATGGCCGCGCCTCCGGCACCGATCTCTTGCAGGGAACGGAGCCAGCATCGCGGCCCGGCGCCCGAGACGGTCGGCCGCCCGGCCCCACAGCACCACCGGCGCCGCCGCGCCGGCGGGTACTGACGGGTAACCGGGCTGGGCAACGCGCGCCACCAGGCGGGAAGCCGGGCCGCGGCGGATCTCCTGGTCGCGTGGGTCGTGAGTGGCGATTCGTGTTCTAACCCGAATCGCCACTCACGACCACCTGGACCGAACCTCACCTCCGCCGTCCCACCCCCGACACGCGTGAAGGCCCCCTTCCCTCGGCTGAGCCGAGGGAAGGGGGCCTTCACGCGCTACAAGATCAGAAAGGCAGCCCGATGGCCGGCAGCCCGATCGCCGAGTCGACGGCCAGCGCGACGAACACGATCATCAGGTACGTGTTCGACCGGTGGAACAGCGACATCGGCTTGGTCTCCTCGCCCCGCCGCACCGCCGCGTTAAGGCTGTGCGCGTAGAAGAGGAACCAGCCACCGGCGAGCAGGGCGAACGCCGTGTAGATCCAGCTCGTCACCGGGACCAGCAGCAGCGTCCACGCGACCATCACCCACGAGTAGATGACGATCTGCCGCGCCACGTGCTGCGGGGTGGCGACCACCGGCAGCATCGGCACGCCGGCGCGCTCGTAGTCCTCGCGGTACTTCATGCCCAGCGCCCAGGTATGCGGCGGGGTCCAGAAGAAGATGACGCCGAACATCACGAACGCGGGCCACTCGACGGTGCCGGTGACGGCGGCCCAGCCGATGACGACCGGCATGCAGCCCGCCGCGCCGCCCCAGACCACGTTCTGTGACGTACGCCGCTTCAGCACCAGCGTGTAGACGAAGATGTAGAAGAGGATCGTCACGATCGCGAGGATCGCCGAGAGCAGGTTCACCGTGAAATAGAGCACGACGAACGACAGGACGCCGAGCACGAGACCGAAGATCAGGGCGCCGCGCCGGGGCACCGATTCCTTCACCAGCGGGCGACGCTTGGTGCGGTTCATCACCTTGTCGATGTCCGCGTCGATGACGCAGTTCAAGGCGTTGGCGCTGCCGGCGGCCATGGTGCCGCCCACGAGCGTCGCGAGCACCAGCCACGGCGACGGGATTTCCCGGCCTGCCAGGAACATCGCGGGGATCGTGGTGACCAGGAGGAGCTCGATCACCCTGGGCTTCGCGAGGGCGGCGTACGCGCCGACGACCTGGCGGATTGTTCGCCGGCCACCGTGCGGTCGTTCACCGGTCGGATGTACGGCGCTGGTGCTGTCACTGCGTCCGTGCGCAGCGTTCACCAACGACATTTCACTCCCTGCGTCAGTTTTCGGGGCGGGGTCCACCAGGCTTCCGGGTGATGTGGCGGCCCCGGATCCGGAGTGTTCTGGACCCTTCCCCGATGTTAGACGTGCTGTTTCCAGAGGGTGATCGCGGGTCCTCGACCGGCCGAACCATTAGGCTGGCCGCGGTAGCTCGCGGCGTACCTCTGCGAACGGCCCGGACCAGGAATATCGTCCCTTCCGGATCGATTGAGATTAGTAGCGGTACACGTGGGTTACCCACGAGGGAAGAGAAGCCACAACCTGATGACGGGGAGTTCGAGTTCAGTGTCCGAAACCGCCTCTACCAGCGAGAAGAACCCACTCCTCCGGCGCAACGTGCCCGCCGACTGGACCGACCTCGACACGCGGGCCGTCGACACCGTGCGGGTGCTCGCCGCGGACGCGGTCGAGAACTGCGGCAGCGGTCACCCCGGCACCGCGATGAGCCTGGCGCCGCTCGCGTACACGCTCTTCCAGCGGACGCTGCGTCATGACCCGGCGGACCCCGAGTGGCCCGCTCGTGACCGCTTCGTCCTCTCCGCCGGTCACTCGAGCCTCACCCTCTACATCCAGCTGTACCTCGCCGGGTTCGGCCTGGAGCTGGAAGACCTGAAGCAGCTGCGCAAGTGGGACTCGAAGACCCCGGGTCACCCGGAGTACCGGCACACCAAGGGCGTCGAGACCACCACCGGCCCGCTCGGACAGGGCCTGGCCAACGCGGTCGGCATGGCGATGGCGGCCCGTCGCGAGCGCGGCCTGCTGGACCCGGACGCCCCGCAGGGCGAGAGCATCTTCGACCACTACGTCTACGTCGTCGCCTCCGACGGTGACATCGAAGAGGGCGTCACCGCCGAGGCCTCCTCGATCGCCGGCCGCCAGGAGCTGGGCAACCTGATCGTCTTCTGGGACGACAACGAGATCTCGATCGAGGACGACACCAAGATCGCGCTGTCCGAGGACGTCGTGAAGCGCTACGAGGCCTACGGGTGGCACACCCAGGTCGTCGAAGGTGGCGAAGACGTCGTCGCGATCGAAGAGGCCATCAAGGCCGCGAAGGCCGAGACCGAGCGTCCGTCGTTCATCGCGCTGAAGACCGTCATCGGGTACCCGGCGCCGAAAAAGATGGGCACCGGCAAGGCTCACGGCGCCGCGCTCGGCGCCGAAGAGGTCGCCGCGGTCAAGGAGATCCTCGGCTTCGACCCGGAGCAGAGCTTCCAGGTCGACGACGAGGTCATCACGCACACCCGCCAGGCCGTCGACCGCGGCAAGACCGCCCGCGCAGAATGGCAGGAGAAGTTCGAGGCGTGGGGCGCCGCGAACCCGGAGCGCAAGAAGATCGCGGACCGGATGGCCACCCGCTCGCTGCCCGAGGGCTTCGCGGACAACCTGCCGAAGTGGGAGCCGGACGCCAAGGGCATCGCGACCCGCAAGGCCTCCGGTGAGGTGCTCAACGCCCTCGCCGAGCCGCTTCCCGAGCTGTGGGGCGGTTCCGCGGACCTCGCGGAGAGCAACAACACCACCATGAAGGGGGCCGACTCGTTCGGCCCGGAGAAGGCTTCCACCGACATGTGGAAGACCAGCCCGTACGGCCGGACGCTGCACTTCGGCATCCGCGAGCACGCGATGGGCTCGATCCTCAACGGCATCGCGCTGCACGGCGGCACCCGTCCCTACGGCGCGACGTTCCTGATCTTCTCCGACTACATGCGCCCGCCCGTGCGGCTGGCCGCGCTGATGAAGGCGCCGGTCACCTACGTGTGGACGCACGACTCGATCGGCCTTGGCGAGGACGGCCCCACCCACCAGCCGATCGAGCAGCTCTCCTCGCTGCGCGCGATCCCCGGCCTCAACGTCGTCCGCCCGGCGGACGCCAACGAGACCGCGTACGCGTGGAAGGCCGTCCTGGAGGACGTCCACCACCCGTCGGGCCTGGCGCTGACCCGGCAGAACGTGCCGGTGCTGGAGGGCACCAGCGCCGAAGGCGTCAAGCGGGGCGGTTACGTCCTCGCCGAGGCGTCCAACGGCAGCCCCGAGGTCGTGCTGATCGCGACCGGCTCCGAGGTCCAGCTGGCCGTCGAGGCCCGCAAGACCCTCGAGGCCGACGGCATCCCGGCGAGCGTCGTCTCGATGCCGTGTGTCGAGTGGTTCGACGCGCAGGACCAGTCCTACAAGGACTCGGTCATCCCGCCGTCGATCAAGGCACGCGTCTCCGTGGAGGCCGGTGTCGCCCAGTCGTGGCACCGCTTCACCGGTGACGCCGGGGTGAACGTTTCGATCGAGCATTTCGGTGCGTCGGCCGACGCCGCCACACTGTTCCGTGAGTTCGGTTTCACCGCGGAGGCAGTCGTCGAGGCCGCCCGTCGCTCGATCGCCAACACCAAGAACTGAAGGGGATGACACAGCAGATGAGCAACGACAAGCTCGCGCAGCTGTCCGAGGCCGGGGTGTCGATCTGGCTCGACGACCTGTCCCGTGAGCGCCTGAACACCGGCAATCTCGCCGGCCTGATCCGCGACAAGCACGTCGTGGGCGTGACGACCAACCCGACGATCTTCGCCAACGCGATGTCGAAGGGCGAGGCGTACGACGAGCAGACCCGCGAGCTCGCCGCCCGCGGCGCCGACGTCGAGGCCACCATCCGCGAGCTGACCACCACCGACGTGCGCAACGCCGCGGATCTGTTCCGCGACGTCTACACCGCCACTAACGGGGTCGACGGCCGGGTGTCCATCGAGGTGGACCCGCGACTGGCCAAGGACTCCGACAAGACGGTGGCCGAGGCGCAGGACCTGTGGAAGACCGTGGACCGGCCGAACGTGCTGATCAAGATCCCGGCCACCGAAGAGGGTCTCCCGGCGATCACCAAGACCCTGGCCGAGGGCATCAGCGTCAACGTCACGCTGATCTTCTCCGTCGAGCGGTACCGGGCGGTCATCGAGGCCTACTTCGCCGGGCTGGAGCAGGCCAAGGCCAACGGCCACGACCTCAAGGGCATCCACTCGGTCGCGTCGTTCTTCGTGTCCCGTGTGGACACCGAGATCGACAAGCGCCTCGACGCGATCGGCACCGACGCGGCCACCGCCCTGCGCGGTGAGGCCGCCATCGCCAACGCGCGGCTCGCGTACGCGGCGTTCGAGGAGCTGTTCGCTTCGGACCGCTGGAAGGCACTCGCCGAGGCGGGCGCGAACGCGCAGCGTCCGCTGTGGGCCTCCACCGGCGTGAAGGACCCGCAGTACTCCGACACCCGCTACGTGGACCAGCTCGTCGTCAAGGACACGGTCAACACGATGCCGGAGAAGACCCTCGAAGCCGCGGGCGACCACGCCGAGATCACCGGTGACACGGTGACCGGCAAGGGCCCCGACGCGCAGGTCGTCTTCGACAAGCTGCGTGTGGTCGGCATCGACATCGACGACGTGTTCAAGGTCCTCGAGGACGAGGGCGTCGAGAAGTTCGAGAAGTCGTGGACCGAGCTTCTCGAGACCGTCACCGGGCAGCTGGAAAAGGCAAAGGACTGATCTGGACCATGGCAGGGGAAACGACCGGCGTCGAAATCGTCGACGCCGCCCTGGCCGGCGAAGCCGCTCCGTTCGCGGAGCGGCTCGTCGCCGACCAGGTCGCATCGAAACTGGCGTCCCAGGACGCCACACTGTGGGGTCCCGAAGCCGAGTCCGAAGCGTCGATCCGTCTCTCGTGGACGACGCTGCACAAGTCCTCGCGGCCGTTGATCGGCGAGATCGAGGCACTGCGGACCGACCTGCGTTCCGAGGGCGTCGACCGCGTCGTCCTCGCGGGCATGGGCGGTTCGTCGCTGGCCCCCGAGGTCATCACGGCGACCGACGGCGTCGCGCTGACGGTCCTCGACACCACCGACCCGGGCCAGGTCGCCGACGCGCTCGCCGGTGACCTGGAGCGCACGGTCATCGTCGTGTCGTCGAAGTCCGGCGGCACCGTCGAGACCGACAGCCACCGGCGGATCTTCGCGAAGGCCTTCGCCGACGCGGGTATCGACGCGGCCCGGCGGATCGTGGTCGTCACCGACCCCGGCTCGCCGTTCGCGGAACTGTCCGAAAAGGAGGGTTACCGCAAGGTCTTCCTCGCCGACCCGAACGTCGGCGGCCGCTACTCGGCGCTGACCGCGTTCGGGCTCGTCCCGGCCGGGCTCGCCGGCGCGGACGTCGCCCGCCTGCTCGACCAGGCCGCTTCGGTGGCCGACGAGCTGGCCACCGACTCCGTGGACAACCCCGCGGTCAAGCTCGCGGCGGCGTGGGTCGCGGCGCACGAAAAGGGCGCCGAGAAGGTCGTCATCGGCGACACCGGTTCCGGTATCAAGGGTTTCGCCGACTGGGCGGAGCAGCTGATCGCCGAGTCCACCGGCAAGCAGGGCACCGGTCTCCTGCCGGTAGCCGTCGAGGGCCCGAGCGCTCCCGGCTTCGCCGACGCCAAGGCCGACGCCACCCCGGTGGCGGTCGGACCGGCGGAAGGCGCGGCGAAGATCTCCGTGACCGGCTCGCTCGGCGCGCAGTTCCTGCTGTGGGAGTTCGCCACCGCGCTCGCCGGACGGTTGCTCGGGATCAACCCGTTCGACCAGCCCGACGTCGAGGCCGCCAAGAAGGCCGCGCGTTCGCTGCTCGACAACCCGGACAAGCTCAAGGGCGGCGAGAAGCCGTCCACTGTGGACGGCGCGGTCGAGGTGTCCGGCTCGGCAGGCGTGGCCACCGACGGAAAGCTCGCGGACATCCTGCGGGCTTTCTTCGATTCCGCCCCGGAAACCGGCTACATCGCGGTGCAGGCGTACCTCGACCGTCTCGACGACGCGTCGACCGCGGTCCTGCGCGGCGAGATCGCCAAGCGGACCGGCCGCCAGACCACCTTCGGGTGGGGGCCGCGGTTCCTGCACTCGACCGGGCAATACCACAAGGGCGGGCACCAGAACGGTGTCTTCCTGCAGATCACCGGCGCCGTCGAAGACGATCTCGACGTTCCGGACCGGCCGTACACGCTCGGCGTGCTCCAGCACGCGCAGGCACTCGGCGACGGCCAGGTGCTCGCGGAGCACGGCCGCCCGGTGCTGCGCCTGCACCTCACCGACCGGGCCGCCGGCCTGGCCGGACTGGTCCGCGCGGTACAGGAGGCCGGCGAGTGACACGAGCCTGGAACAACCCGCTGCGCGATCCGCGCGACAAGCGGCTGCCGCGGATCGCCGGGCCGTCCAGCCTGGTGATCTTCGGCGTCACCGGTGACCTCGCCCGCAAGAAGCTGATGCCGGCGATCTACGACCTCGCCCACCGTGGCCTGCTGCCCGCCGGGTTCTCGCTCGTCGGGTTCGCCCGGCGGGACTGGGAGCACCAGGACTTCGGCGAGCTCGTGCACGATTCGGTCAAGGAGCACGCGCGGACGCCGTTCAAGGAGTCGGTGTGGAACCGGCTCGCCGAAGGGATCCGCTTCGTCCAGGGCACCTTCGACGACGATGACGCCTTCGACCGGCTCGCGCAGACGGTCAAGGACCTCGACGCCGAGCGTGGCACCGGTGGTAACACCGCGTTCTACCTGTCGATCCCGCCGAGCGCGTTCCCGGTGGTGACCAAGCAGCTCGCCCGCTCCGGCCTCGCCGAGGCGAGCGAGGACACCTGGCGCCGTGTCGTCATCGAGAAGCCCTTCGGCCGCGATCTCAAGAGCGCCAAGGAGCTCAACGAGATCGTGAACGACGTCTTCCCCGAGGAGTCGGTGTTCCGCATCGACCACTACCTCGGCAAGGAGACGGTGCAGAACCTGCTGGCGCTGCGCTTCGCGAACCAGCTGTTCGAGCCGATCTGGAACGCCAACTACGTCGACCACGTGCAGATCACCATGGCCGAGGACATCGGTCTCGGCGGCCGCGCGGGGTACTACGACGGCATCGGCGCCGCACGCGACGTCATCCAGAACCACCTGCTGCAGCTCCTCGCGCTGACGGCGATGGAGGAGCCGGTCTCGTTCGCTCCGCGCGCGCTCCGTGCGGAGAAGGTCAAGGTGCTTTCGGCGACCAAGCCGCTGGCGCCGTTCGACGAGACCACCGCGCGCGGGCAGTACGCGGGCGGCTGGCAGGGCGGCATGAAGGTGCCGGGCCTGCTGCAGGAAGGCGGTTTCGAGAAGGACTCGACCACCGAGACCTACGCCGCGGTGACGCTGGAGGTGCAGAACCGCCGCTGGGCGGGCGTGCCGTTCTACCTGCGCACCGGCAAGCGGCTGGGCCGCCGGGTCACCGAGATCGCCGTGGTGTTCAAGCGGGCGCCGCATCTGCCGTTCGACTCGACCTCGACCGAGGAACTGGGCCAGAACGCGCTGGTGATCCGGGTGCAGCCCGACGAGGGCATCACGCTGCGGTTCGGGTCGAAGGTGCCGGGGACCACGATGGAGGTCCGCGACGTCACCATGGACTTCGGCTACGGGCACGCGTTCACCGAGTCGTCCCCGGAGGCCTACGAACGGCTGATCCTGGACGTGCTGCTCGGCGAACCGTCGCTGTTCCCGGTGAACGAAGAGGTCGAACTGTCCTGGGAGATCCTGGACCCGATCCTCGACCACTGGGCCAAGAAGGGCGCGCCCGAGGCGTACCCGCCCGGATCGTGGGGACCGCCGTCCGCGGACGAAATGCTGGAGCGTACCGGCCGGAACTGGAGGCGTCCGTGATCATCGACCTGCCGTCGACCACGACGTCGCAGCTGAACAAGAAACTCGTCGAGATCCGCGAACAGGGCGGGCAGGTGGCGCTCGGCCGGGTGCTGACGCTGGTCATAGTGGCCGACGACGACGACAAACTCGAAGAGGCGATCGAGGCCGCCAACGAGGCCAGCCGGGAACACCCCTCGCGGGTGATCGTGGTGGCCAAGGGCGCGCGGACCGCGGCGCCGCGGATCGACGGCCAGATCCGGGTCGGCGGCGACGCCGGCGCGAGCGAGGTCATCGTCCTGCGGCTCTACGGCCCGCTGGCCTCGCAGGGGCAGAGCGCGGTCGTGCCGCTGCTGCTGCCGGACGCGCCGATCGTCACCTGGTGGCCGGGCACCGGTCCGAAGGCTCCGGCCAAGGACCCGCTCGGTGAGCTGGCACAGCGCCGGATCACCGACTCGGCGGCGGAAAAGGCGCCCATAAGGGCACTCACCACGCGGTCGAAGTCCTATGTGGAGGGTGACACCGACTTGGCGTGGACCCGGCTGACCCGGTGGCGCGCGCAGCTGGTGTCCGCTCTGGACCTTCCGCCGTACGAGAAGGTCACCGGTGCGACCGTGACCGGCGAGGCCGACTCGCCGTCGACCGAACTGCTCGCCGGCTGGCTGGCCGAGTACCTCAAGGTGCCGGTGAAGCGGGTCAAGAGCAGCGGTGCCGCGGGCATCATCTCGGTGACGCTGGACCGGCGGTCGGGACCGGTGGAACTGCACCGGCCGGATGGACGGGTCGGCATGCTGACCCAGCCCGGCCAGCCGACGCGCCGGATCTCCCTGCAGCGGCGGGACAACAAGGACTGCCTGATCGAAGAGCTGCGACGGCTCGACCCGGACGAGGTCTACGAGGCTTCGCTGAACGGGCTGAGCAAGATCTCGTCGGGCACCGCGGCCAAGGCCGCTCCGGCGAAGAAGGCGGCTCCGGCCAAGAAGGCACCCGCCAAGACCGCGAAGAGCGCCTCATGAGCAAGACCGAGGTCGTCGTCTACGAGAACCCGGACCTCCTGGCCGCCGCCGCGGCGGCCAGGCTGGTCACCCGGATCGTCGACGTCCAGGCCGCCAAGGGCTCCGCTTCGGTGGTGCTCACCGGCGGTGGCACCGGGATCGCGATCCTGCGCGAACTGCGCGACTCCAGTGCCCGTGACGCCATCGACTGGTCGCGACTGGACCTCTACTGGGGCGATGAGCGCTTCGTCCCGGCGGACTCGGACGACCGCAACGAGAAGCAGGCCCGCGAGGCGCTGCTCGACCACGTCCCGCTCGACCCGAAGCGGGTGCACGCCATGGCACCCTCGGACGGCGAGTTCGGCGACGACGTCGACGCGGCGGCCGCGGCCTACGCGGAGGTCCTGGCGGCCAACGACGCGGCGTTCGACATCATGCTGCTGGGCCTCGGCGGGGAGGGGCACACCGCCTCGATCTTCCCCGACAGCCCGGCGGTGCACGAGAAGGAGCGCTCGGTCGTCGCGGTACGGGATTGCCCGAAGCCGCCGCCGACCCGGATCTCGCTGACCCTGCCCGCGATCCGTCGCGCGCAGGACATCTGGCTGGTCACCGGCGGCGACGCCAAGGCGGACGCCGTCGCGCAGGCGCTGGCCGGTGCGGGCGAGGTCGAGATCCCGGTGGCGGGGGCACGCGGCAGCCGTCGCACGCTCTGGCTGCTGGACCGGGGTTCCGCCTCGAAGCTGACGAGGGTCTACCAGCCACCTACGGGCTGACGCTTTCGCGCGTGAAGGCCCCCTTCCCTCGGCTGAGCCGAGGGAAGGGGGCCTTCACGCGCATCCGGCAACGTGCCCCAAGGCGTGCCTCGCGTGCTCAGAGACGTGCCTCGCGTGCTTGGAGGCCGCACACGCGAGATCCGTGTCTGAGCACGCGAGATCCGTGTCTGAGCACGCGAGTCACGTGTTGAGCACGACTTGCCCGGCGAGGTCGATGGAGACACCCCCATGGCGGAAGTCCGTGAAGGCCTCCTTCCCTACCCTGAAGGTAGTGAAGGAGGCCTTCACGGCATCACGCCTTTTGTAACCGTCTGGGGGCGGAAAGTGACAAAGATCAACTCCTGCCGGCTTTCACATCAGAGACGGTCCGTTCGCGCGTCGGAACGATCAACGGACCACCGAGCCCGGGTGGTCCGGTCCGCGCCTTGACCGACCGAACGTTCATGCACTTGTCCGCAGAGCGGACAGCGACCGGACAGTCGCTAGCCCGACTGGGGGAAACTTACCGCCCTTGTACATCCACCCGTTAGCATCCGCACATTTGTTCGTTCCTGCGCGTCCCGATCGGGCGAAGAACACGTCTCACCATTCAAGTCCACAAGACGAGTGAGGTCGCCAGCGATGAGCACAGAGGGTCTCTCGATGCCAGGTATCTCGGTGGGCGGCTCCGGAGCGGACGCCGCCGACCGGATGCGCCGTGCCGCCGGGGTCATGTCGTTCGCCAAGATCAAACGCCCGGCGCTGGTCGCGCTGGGCATCGACACACTCGCGATCTTCCTGGCCGCGCTCGACGTGTGGCTGGTGATCCCCGAGAAGGCTCAGCCGTACTCGATCTACCTGTCCGGCGCCGCGTGCCTCGGCCTCGCCTTCCGGCGCAAGCTGCCGTTCCTCGCGGTGATCGTCACCGTCCCCGGGTTCCTGGCGGGCTGGTCACAGCTGGCCGCGATGATCGCACTCGGCTTCCTCGCCACCCGCAAACAGATGCACTGGCAGACCTGGACCGGGTTCGCGCTCGTCTTCACCTGCCGGTTCGTCCAGTGGCCGCTGGCCGACTTCGTCGAGCTCAGCTGGCGTGAGCACGTCCTGGACGGCATCTACGGCGTCATCGTCGCCGGGATGCCGGTGGCGATCGGCCTGCTCATCGGAGCGCGGACCGAGATTTCGCAGAAGCTCACCGAACTCGCCGCCAGCCGCGACCGCGAGCGCCGCTTCCACGCCGACGCCGTCCGCGCGGAAGAGCGTGCCCGCCTCGCGCGGGAGATGCACGACGTCGTCTCGCACCAGATCACGCTGATCGCGATGCAGGCCGGCGCGCTGCAGGCGCAGACCACCGACGCCCGCTCGCTCGAAACCGCGCAGGTCATCCGGAAGCTGAGCACCAAGACGCTCGAAGAGCTGCGTTCACTCGTGAGCGTGCTCCGCTCGAGCTCCGAAGACGACGGGCCCCGGCCGGGGATCAACGAACTCGACCGGCTGATCCGCGGCTCGGACGTCCCGGTGCATCTGACCGTCGAGCGGATCCCCGACCTCCTGCCCAGCCAGGTTTCGGCGGCGGCCTATCGGACCGTGCAGGAATGCCTGACCAACGTGCACAAGCACGCGCCCGGCGCCACCGCGACCATCCGGATCCAGGGCGAGCACGGTTCGCTCAAGGTCGAAATACGCAACGAGCGCGCTCGGACCCCCGGTGCGGCCCTGCCCTCGGGAGGGCACGGGCTGACCGGGCTGGCCGAACGCGCTCGACTGCTGGGTGGGAGTTTCGAAACCGCCGACACCGAGGACGGCGGGTTCCGGGTGCGTGCCCGGTACCCGCTCGACCGGTAGGCCTCGGGGAGTCTCAGATCTCCCGGCGCTGGCGCAACCGCTCCAGCGCCTCGGCGAGAATGGCCTCGCCGTCGGCGTCGGAACGCCGTTCCTTCACGTACGCGAGGTGAGTCTTGTAAGGCTCGGTCCGCGGCGCGGCAGGAGGGTTCTTCTCGTCCTGCCCACCGGGGAGCCCGCAGCGCGGGCAGTCCCACTCGTCGGGAATCTCGGCGTCCATCGAGAACGAGGGCTGTGCCTCGTGCCCGTTGGCGCACCAGTAGGAAATGCGGCGCCGCGGCGCCGACTCACCCCGTTCCGATTCGCCCGAAGGACCGGCACCCACACGGGTGCCCCGAATCGCGTTACCGCCAACCATGAATCCTCACACCTATAGGGATCGGCGGCGCGCCCCCCATAGGCACGCCGAAACACCTGGATCGATCAGACCTTGAGCAGGAGCCCGAGGCCGATGATGCTGATCAGCCACACCGCGCCCAGCAGCAGCGTGATCCGGTCGAGGTTCTTCTCGGCCACGCTCGAGCCGGAGAGGCTCGACTGCATACCGCCACCGAACAGCGAAGACAGACCGCCACCACGGCCGCGGTGCAGCAACACGGCGACCACCAGCAGCACGCTGGAGGCGATCAACAGGATTTGCAGGAACAGCTTCATGTCATCCTCTGCGCTCTTGGAGAATGCAGGAAAACGGTGTGCCACCGGCGGCTGTCGACCGCCAGAACACACCGTACTCCTGGACTCGTCCACTGCTGTGTGACGGACCGGATACCCAGGTTACCCGGTAGGTGCCCCGATCAGGGCAGGGGCCCGCCCGCGGCGAGTGCGCAGAGTTTGGTGAACTCGTCACCATCCAGGCTGGCACCACCGACGAGCGCACCATCGATGTTCTCGCAGGCGACGAGGTCACTGATGTTGTTGGCCTTGGCAGAGCCGCCGTAGAGTACGCGGACCGAGGACGCGACCTCGGCACCGTACTTCTCGGCGAGGGTGGCACGGATGGCTCCGCACACCTCCTCGGCGTCCGACGGGGTCGCGACCTTGCCGGTCCCGATGGCCCAGACGGGCTCGTAGGCGACGACGACGTCCTTGACCTGCTCGGCCTTGAGCCCCTTGAGGCCCTCGACCAGCTGGGTCGTGGTGTGGGCGATGTGCTCGCCGGCCTCGCGGACCTCGAGCTTCTCCCCCACGCACAGGATCGGCTTGATGCCGTGCTTGAGCGCGGCCTTGACCTTCTTGTTCACCAGTTCGTCGGTCTCGCCGTGGTACTCACGCCGCTCCGAGTGCCCGACGGTGACGAAGCTGCACCCCAGCTTCGCCAGCATCGGACCCGACACATCGCCGGTGTAGGCACCGGAGTCGTGCGGCGACAGGTCCTGGGCGCCGTAGGTGAGCGACAGCTTGTCGCCGTCGGTCAGCGTCTGGACGCTGCGGATGTCGGTGAACGGCGGCAGGACCGCGACGTCGACCTTCGCGTAGTACTTCTCCGGCAGGGCGAAGGCGATCTTCTGAACCAGCGCGATGGCTTCGAGGTGGTTCAGGTTCATCTTCCAGTTGCCGGCGATGAGCGGTTTGCGCGCCACTAGTCGTTCTCTCCCAGCACAGCGACTCCGGGCAGTTCCTTGCCCTCCAGGTACTCCAGCGACGCACCGCCGCCGGTCGAGATGTGCGAGAAGCCGTCCTCCGGCAGGCCGAGCTGCCGCACGGCCGCGGCGGAGTCTCCCCCGCCGACCACGGTGAAGGCGTCGCTCTTGACCAGCGCTTCGGCCACGGCACGGGTGCCGCCGGCGAAGGACTCGAACTCGAACACGCCCATCGGGCCGTTCCAGAACACGGTCGCCGCGTCGGCCAGCTTGCCCGCGAACAGTTCCCGCGACTTCGGGCCGATGTCGAGACCCATGCGGCCGGCCGGGATGGCCTTCGCGTCGACGACGTCGAACTCCGCGTCGGCCGCGAAACCCGTCGCGGCGAGGACGTCCACCGGCAGGATCAGCTCGACGCCGCGCTTCTCCGCCTCGGCGAGGAAGCCGCGGACCTGGTCCAGCTGGTCCTCCTGCAGCAGCGAGTTCCCGACCTCGTGGCCCTGGGCCTTGAGGAAGGTGTACGCCATGCCGCCGCCGATGAGCAGCTTGTCGACCTTGGTCAGCAGGTTGGCGATGACGCCCAGCTTGTCCGACACCTTCGCGCCGCCGAGGACGACGACGTACGGCCGCGCGAGGTCCTCTGTGAGCTTCTTGAGGACATCGACCTCGGCCAGCACGAGCCCGCCCGCGTACGCCGGAAGCGCCCGCGCGATCTCGTAGACCGAGGCCTGCTTGCGGTGCACGACACCGAAACCGTCGGAGACGAACGCGCCGCCCGGGACGAGCGCGGCCAGCTCGGCGGCCAGCTCCTGCCGCTCGGCCTCGACCTTGCTGGTCTCGCGCACGTCGAAACGCACGTTTTCCAGCAGGGCCACCTGGCCGTCGGCCAGACCGGCGACGGTGGCCTTGGCGGACTCGCCGACCAGGTCACCGGCCAGCGGGACGTCGACGCCGAGCAGCTCGGTGAGCTTCGCGGCGACGGGCGCGAGCGAGAACTTCGGGTCCGGCTCGCCCTTCGGACGGCCGAGGTGCGCCGTGACGACCACCTTCGCGCCCGCCTCGGCGAGGCGCTTCAGGGTCGGCAGGGCCGCGCGGACGCGGCCGTCGTCGGTGATCTTGTCCCCGTCGAGCGGGACGTTCAGGTCGGAACGCACGAGTACGTACCGGCCCGAAACGTCCCCGCTCAGCAGGTCTTCGAGGTTCTTCAGCGCCATGGCTCAGGAGAGCTTGGTGCCGACGAGCTTGACGAGGTCGGCGAGGCGGTTGGAGTAGCCCCACTCGTTGTCGTACCAGCCGACGACCTTGACCTGGTTGCCGATGACCTTGGTCAGCGGCGCGTCGTAGATGCAGGACGCCGGGTCGGTGACGATGTCGGCCGAGACGATCGGGTCGTCGCTGTAGCGCAGGATGCCGGCCAGGGGGCCCTCGGCGGCGGCCTTGTACGCGGCGTTGATCTCCTCGAGGGTCGCGCTCTTGGTCAGCGTGACGGTGAGGTCGGTGGCCGAACCGGTCGGGACCGGGACGCGGACCGCGTAGCCGTCGAGCTTGCCGTTGAGTTCCGGCAGGACCAGGCCGATGGCCTTGGCGGCACCGGTCGAGGTCGGGACCATGCTCAGCGCGGCGGCGCGGGCGCGGCGCAGATCCTTGTGCGGCGCGTCCTGCAGGTTCTGGTCCTGCGTGTACGCGTGGATCGTGGTCATCAGGCCCTGCTCGATGCCGAACGCGTCGTTGAGGACCTTGGCCAGCGGGCCGAGGCAGTTGGTGGTGCAGGACGCGTTCGAGATGATCGTCTGCGAACCGTCGTACTTGTCGTCGTTGACGCCCAGCACCACGGTCAGGTCCTCGCCCTTGGCGGGCGCGGAGATGATGACCTTCTTGGCGCCACCGGCGATGTGCGCCTTGGCGGCGTCACCGTTGGTGAAGAAACCGGTCGACTCGACGACGACGTCCACGCCGAGGTCGCCCCAGGGCAGGTTGGCCGGGTCGCGCTCGGCGAGGGCCTTGATCGTCTTGCCGTCGACGACGATGCCCTCGTCACTGACGCTGACCTCGCCAGGGAAACGGCCGAGGATGGAGTCGTACTTGAGCAGGTGGGCCATGGTGGCGACGTCGCCGAGGTCGTTGAACGCGACCACCTCGATGTCGTGACCGGCGGCCTGCACGGCCCGGAAGAAGTTGCGGCCGATGCGGCCGAAGCCGTTGACACCTACGCGAACCGTCACTGCTGCCACTCCCTTGAGACTCGTCCGGGATCGCCCCGGTAAGACGTCCTTTACTCGGGCGCAACCCTAGCGTGCGTGCTCGGGCGACCCTCTTTGCCCTGACGAGACTTCCACCACTCGGTGGGTCAGGTCAAGAATCGATTAAGACCATCGCTACCAGGCCGTCTTGTCAAAACTCTCAGCTTCCTTGTGCTAGCCGTCGCTCCAACGGTGTCCGCATCCGTGGCGTGACTCGCACCTCTCCGAACCACTCGGCCAGGTGGTTCGCCTCCGCCTCGACGGCCCGTTCGACGTCCGCTCCGACGTCCTCCAGGAAGTGGTGGACGACCTCGCCGTCCGGGCGCTGCGCCCAGCCGCCGACGATGCGGCCGCCGGCCCAGACGGTGGGCCCGATGTTGCCGGTGCCGTCGAACAGCGGTGCCTTGTGCGGGCCGAGATACCAGTCGCGCTCGATCCAGCCCATCGACGTCGGATCGAGGGACGGGAGCAGCGCGACCCACGGTCCGGGCTCCTCGACGGGCTCAAGATCGTCGGCGAGAACCACGCCGGGAACGCCGTCGAGATCGACCTCGACCGGCTGGATCGCCGCGAGCGCCTTCTTGGTCTGGCCAGCCGTCCAGCCCGTCCACCAGCGGAGGTCCGCGATCGAGGCCGGACCGTAGGCGTAGAGCCACCTCCGGGCGAGCTCGGCCCTGGCGGCGTCGGCGTCCCATTCGACCAGGCCCTGGGGTAGCCAGTCCGTCATCGGCGCCCAGTAGTACTGGCTGCTGATCCAGCTGCCGCGCGGGCGGCCGCGCACGATGCGGCCGTCGACCGCGAGCTGGAACAGGACACGGCTGGTGACGTTGGCGATCGCCTCGTACGGCTTGCCCTTGGCCATCAGCAGCTGCTGTTTGAGGCGTGGCTCGTCCTCGGACAGCTGCTGTGCCGTGGCGGAACCGCGGGCCTTCAGCGCACGCTCGATCGCGTCCTCGACCTCGGCGAGCCAGCGCTCCGGCTCCGGCACGTTCTCCGGGTGTCCCTGCGTGCCGAGGTGCTGTTCGAGCAGGCGGCGCTGCTTCCTGGCGATGTCGGCGGAGCACGCGGCCTGCACGAGCGCCGCGTTCTCGTGACCGAGGACGAACACCGTACGGCGCATGCCGAGCATCCGGATCAGCGTGCGCTCCTCGTACAGCGCGCTTTCCAGCTCGGCGACGCCGTCGCCCTTCACACGCGCCCACGCCGACAGGTGCACCGACGCCGGGTCCGTGGCGTGCAACGCGACGACCGCGTCCGCGGCGGCGTGCACCGACTCGGCGGGCGTGACGAGGCGATGGCGCGTCGCGAGGCGGGCACGGCGCTGCCGGATATCGATCTTGGGGGTCACGGATCGTTCCTACCACCGGCCCCCGACAAAACTCCGGATCGGACCGGGGCACCGTACGGCTTCGGTCCGTGAAGGCCTCCTTCCCTACCCTGAGAGTAGGGAAGGAGGCCTTCACGGACCGCGCTCACCGCTACCGCGGACGCCGTGCCTGCGGGTGAGGCGGCGGCGCGGGAGGGACGGCCGGAATCACCTGGGTGATCTCGGTGTCTGGGTGCGGCGCGGGTTTTCCCTTGCCGGACCGGGGTTCGCCCGGCGCACGGAGGTAGATTCGCAGCTTCTGCGTCGGCCGTTCGATCAGCCGCCAGGACACCACCCCGCAGGCGTACGCGGTGGGCACCGCGAGCACGATCAGCAGGTACGAATTGCGGACCCCGGCGAGGGTGTACAGCTGCTGCACCGGCATTCCCCACACGTACATCCCGTAGCTGGGGTAGACCCACTGGTCGTAGCCGTCCAGCCGGCGCGGCCAGTGGTACGCCCAGGTGATCGCGCCGTAGCCCGCGGCGATGGGCAGGATGAAGCGCGTCGCGGGTTCGATGGGCGGGGTGAAGTTCGCGACGAGGTAGAGCGCCACCAGCGCGTACGCGACCGCCGGGCGCAACGGGATGAGGTCCCGGTAGCTGTGCAGCAGCATGCCGATGACGAACGCCACCAGGAACGCCACCATCGATCCCAGCGGCACGCTGAACAACGTGCCCGCGTCGCCCTGGAAGCCCACCGAGGCCCCGATGATCCCGTCCGCCACCATGAACGCCAGCAGCAGCGGGAACAGGACTATCCGTCCGCGCGCGAGGCCGCCCACCAGGCCGATGACGAGCACGATCAGATACCCGGTGGTCTCCATCGGGAGTGTCCAGATCGAACCGTTCGCGGAGTACGGGTACGGGTTCTCGGTGAACACCCCCGGCAGCAGGTGCTGCAACGGGTACAGCATCGCGTTGTGCACCACGTAACCCCAGGTGTCGGGATTCCCCCAGTACTCGCGCGGGCTGAGCACCGTCACCAGTGGCCCGATCACGAACGCCGTCACCATGACCACGAACAGCAGCGGCGGCCAGATCCGCAGCACCCGCTTGAGCAGGTAACGCCACCACGAGGAGTCACGCTGCCAGCTGTCCGCGATCTGGTAGCCGCTCATGGCGAAGAAGCCCATGAGCGCGAAATACCCCAGCGAGATGTTCCAGCTCGACGGCAGGCTGGTGATCCGGCTCGGTTCGATGATCGGGAAACAGTGCTCGAAGACGACCAGGATCGCCCCGAACATCCGCAGCCACGCGAACCCGGTGTCCGGTTTCGCGTAGGTCTTCGCGCCCGGGCTACTCATGGACCACCGGGGCGAGCAGTCCGCTCAGGGTCTCGCGGGCCACCCCTGGCCCGAACTGGTCCGCGACGGCGACCCGGCCCGACTCCGAAAGCCGTTGCCACAAAGCGTCGTCGATGAGCAGGGTGACGATCTTCTCTGCGATCTCTTCAGCCGTCTCACCGGTCAGTACCTCCTCGCCATCGCGCAGCCGCATACCTTCGAAGGCCAGCGGGGTACCGACCACCGGCACCCCGAAGGCGAGGCTCTCGCCCACTTTTCCTTTGACGCCCGAGCCGAACCGCAACGGCGCTAAGGCCATCCGCGTGGCGGCGTAACGCGGCTCGAGTTCGGCGACCCAGCCGCGGACGACGACGCCGTCACCGGCCAGCGCGTGGATGTCGCCGGTGGGGTCGGCGCCGACGAGCTCGAGCTCGGCCGACGGGCATTTCCGCCGCACGGCGGGCCAGATCTCACCGGCCAGCCAGAACGCGGCGTCCCGGTTCGGGCCGTGTTCGAAGCTGCCGACGAACATCGCGCCCGCCCGTCCCTCGGGGCTGGTGGGTTCGCTGCTGAAGGGATGCACATTGGACAGCACGTCGACCTTGGCCGATGGCACCAGTTCGGCGAGCAGGTCCCGTTCGGCCTCGGACACCACCAGCGTGCGGTCGGCGGACCGGACCAGCGCCAGCTCCAGTTCGCGGTACAGCTCGGCACGCCGCCGCAGCATCACCGCGATCGCCGGATCGCCGATCCGCTCGACGAGATCGGCTTCCCTGCCGAGCCGGACGAAGTGCAGATCGACGGTGTCATAGGCCAGAACCGCCTGTGGCGCGCAGATCTGGATCCGCTCGGCCATATGCCAGGCGACCGTCGGCCGGGACAGCAGCACCAGGCTCAAGGCGCTGCCCGCCTCTTCGAGGAACTTCTCGCGGTCGGCCGGTTCGAGCAGAACGGTGACCCCGGCGCGTCTGAGGTCTTCGGTGTATTCCGGCGGCTGGACGCCGTCCATCGGGCAGAACACCACCCGCTGCCCGAGCGCGAGCAGCTCGTCCACGAGCCTGCGCATCCGGACCGAGCCGGAATCCTTGTCCGGTGCGGGCACCCGCAGATCGGCGATCAGCACGATGCCGGTGTCACGGGGTGCTTTCCCGGGCATCCGCTGCCGCCCGAGCCACAGTCCCGCCGGGCTCGGCCCGGCGATCTGCCTGGTCAGGGTCTCCGCCCACTTCTCGGCGAACACCGGCCGGTTGGTCTCCTGGAAGCGTTTGTGCCCCGAGTTCGGGTCCGTGCCGTGCGAGACGCCCTCGTGGTGCACCACGACCGCGGCCGGTTCGACCACGGTCCGGAATCCGGCGGCGCGCACCGCGAACGCCAGATCGGTGTCCTCGTAGTACGCGGGTGCGTAGCGCTCGTCGAACCCGCCGAGCTGCTCGAAGAGTTCGCGGCGGATCATGATCGCCGCGCCGGAGCAGTAGTCGACGTCGCGGACCGAGGCGTAGCGGGCGTCGTCCGGGTCGTCACCGTGGCCGTAGTTCGCCGCGCCGGCGTCCGCCCACACGATCCCGCCGCATTCCTGCAAAGTGCCGTCCGGGTAGACCAGTTTCGCGCCGGCCAGGCCGATCCGGTCGTCGCGATAGACCGCCTCGGCGAGCGAGTCCAGCCAGCCCGGCTTCGGCTCGGTGTCGTTGTTCAGCAGGACCAGCAGTTCGCCGCGGGCTTGGGCGGCGCCGAGGTTGGTAGCCTTCAGGAAACCGACGTTGGTGCCGGTGCGGACCAGCCGCACGCCGGGACATTCGGCGAGCACCCGCGCGGACGCGTCGGGCGAATCGTCGTCGACGACGATCACCTCGAACGGCACCCGCGGCCGTCCTTCCTCGATCGAAGCCAGGCACTGCCGCGTGTAGTCCCATTTGCCGTGAACCGGGATGACGATGCTGACCAGCGGTTCGGCACTGGTGCTCACGGCCACCGGTTCCAGGCCGTGCTCCTCCTGCGGGACCTCGTCGGTGCGCCCGAGCGCGCGCTCATAGGCGCTCCGGACCGCGCTGCCCCTCGGCGCGTACTTCTCGATGGCGCCCCGGTACTTCTTGACCAGCCGGTTCACCATGGCCGAATGCCCGTCGCTCAGCACCGCGTTCTCCGCGGCGAGCCGGGCCGCCTCGGCGCTGTACCGCTCGGCGGTCTCGGTCCGCCACGCCAGCCGTGCCGCGTCCAGTTCCGCCTCCCGGCGGAGTTCGGCGACCTCGGCCGTGAGCCGATCGCGTTCCTCCCTCAGCCGGGCCGGCTCCTCCTCCGCCTCGGCGTGCCTGGATGCTCCTTGTTCCCTCATCGCTCCCAGCAGCGAAAGCTGAGGGTCGAGCAGGGTGCCGACGGCCGGGACGGCGTCCAGCGGGCCGTCGGAGGCGATCCCGATGAGGTAGGTATGCGGGCTCCCGTCGGTGACCGTCCAGCCGTCCTCGCCGATCCGGGTCAGGCTCTGGTTCAGCGCCGGTCCCGTCGCGTGCGGCTCACCGGGATCGGCGGCCAGCAGCGAACCCACCGCGATGTTCTGCCGCAGCACGGCCACGTTCCCGAAATGGCCGCCGAGGAGCGCGCGGAACTCCTCCTCGGTCAACTCCTTGACGTGGAAGGGATTGTCGTTGCCGTGTTCGTGGCTGTAGACCCGGAGGTCCGGGGTGCTGCCGAGGAAGATCCCGCCGGGGGCGAGCCGGACGCGAACCAGGCTCATCAGATCGTCGTGTTCGACGACGTGCTCGATGGCTTCGAAACAGGTGATCACATCGAAGCGGCCGGCGTCGGAAAGCAGTCCCTGGTCGATGATCGACCCCTGGGCGAAACTGAGATTCTTCCGCCCTGCGTAGGTGTTTCGCGCGTGTTCGACGGCCGACTCGTCGATGTCGACCCCGACGACCTCGGCGGCGGTCGTGGCCATCAGCGCCGCGCCATAACCTTCACCACTGGCGAGGTCGAGTACGCGCTTGCCCGCGACGAATCGGGAAGCGAGCGCATACCGGTGGTAGTGCTCGTAGATCATCTGAATGTCCCCGGCCCACGGCACACACCGCTCGCCGGTCCATTCGATCAACCGATGAGAGTCTCCCGAACCCGCCATGCGCGGCAGGCTACCGGGGCCTTGCCAGGGTCCGTGCAAGATACCGATACTTCTGGTGAAAAAGTACCGACGCCAGCCATCACTGAACACTGAGAGCACAGAAGGAGTGACCCACGGTGACCGAGCCCGATCGTTCACGCCGGGAACTCAACCTGGGACTGGTGGTGATCGTGGTGCTGTTCATCGTCCTGGAGGCCGCGGTGATCGGTTACCTCGTCACCTCGAACTGAGCGACGGCCGGGCTGTCAGGCGTTCACCGGACTCCCACGGCTCTTCGAACCCGATACTTTTCTCTCTGTCAACAGACCGCGGCCCACCATTTCGTGCGCAGGCACAATTCGGCTGGCTACCGCTGTCCTCTGGTTGAAAGAGTGGGGAAATCCATGTCCAAAATCGGGAGAATCATCACCTCGTCCGCCGCGACCGCGGTAATGGCGGGAACGGCGATGTTCGGCCTGCTCGCCGCGCCGGCCCAGGCCGCGGAAACGGCCGCGTCGAGCGAAATCGGCATCGCGTCCTCCGACGACGGCGCCTGCAAGACGAAGAAGACGGTCGGAAACGCGCGGAACAAGGGAGATGTCTTCCACTCCTACGCCAAGACCTCCGTGTTCAAGCACAACCACGTCGGCATCTACTACACGACGAAGACGATCGTCGAGGCACCCGGCAAGGGCAGCAAGAGCAGGTCCGTCACGGCGTCCACGCTGAAAAAGTGCGGCCCCATCTACAAGATGTCCGTCAACGCCAAGCAGTCCAGCCGCGACAAGGCGGCCAACCACGCCTACAACAAGTTCCGCGGTCTGGACTACGACATGGACTTCGCGAACAACAAGTACAACAACAACGGGAAGCTGAACTGCTCCGAGCTGGTGTGGAAGGCCTACAAGGATTCCGTCGACATCGACTTGGACAACAACGGCGGACTGGGCGTCTACCCCGACAACATCAAGGATGACGGCAGCACCGTGGTCTACGCGACCATCAAGTAACGACATTCGATGGACGGGTGCGGCCTGCCGGGTGCGGGCCGCACCACCCACCGCCTGAGAGGATTCGGCCCGGTGCGCCTCCCCCGACTCGTCGCGCTCGCCGCCTGTGCGCTTCTGGCCGTGACGGCCTGCACTTCGCCGGACGGCGGAGCGGAGATGAACATCGCCGATCCCGATGTGGTGAAGCTCGGCGAAACCGTCGTCGCGTTCTACCTCAGCCCGGACACCTCCGCCGACAAGCCGGCGGAAAAGCGGCAGCCTGCCTATCTGGTCCTGGTGCGGGCGGACGGTGGCACACAGCTGATCGAGACCGGCGGCATGACCGAGTCGCATATCGCGTGGTCGGAGGCCGGGCTGTTCTTCAGCGACGACACCCGCGACCACATCCTCGGCAAGGACGGTCTGGCCAGCTTCGAGAACAAGAAGGCAGGGCATCAGCAGTCGGCTTTCGCGCTACCCGGCGACAAGGGTTTCGTCGCGGTCTACAACGAAGGCTTCTCAGAATCCGGTTACACCAATCAGGTGGCCGTCACCACTTCGACCGGTTCCCAGCTCTACCGGGTCGAAGGAAACTACTTCATGAACGCGCTGTGCGGCGGCGTCCTCAACGGAATCGCCACCGACGCGGGAGCTCATTTCGCGGATTCGGCCAAGATTCCCGGCATGCGCTCGAAGGCCGATCCCGGTGCGCAGCCGGAGCTGCTTTCGCAGCTGTACCCGGCAACCGAAGGAAAGGAAAAGGTCCTCGCCTGGCGAGGAGTCTTCGACGCGGGAGACCACAACCGTCACGTTCCCTGCCAGGACGGTGTCATCACGTTCCTTTCCGATTACACCGACGCCGACGGCAAGCCCCATCTGGCCATCGTTTTGTGGAACACCGGCGACGGTAAGTACAACGAACAGCCACTCGTCGACGCCGAGGGACGCCCCATCACCGAGAAACTGGTCGACCCCGAGACGTTCTCCCAGAAGACGTACGACGCCAAGGCCGTGCGGGAAGGCCGCCTCGAATGGCTCGCCGCGGACGGCCGGATCATGAGTACCGAAATCGCCTCCGGGATCACCACGCCGCGGTTCGACACCGGGTTCACCTCGGACAGCGATTCGTCCAGCCAGGCCGTCTTCACGGACCGGTCGATAAATCTGATCCAGGAGACGTTCGACGGCAAGACCCCCGTCAGGATCAAGCGGTTCGATCGCGTCACCGGGAACCTGATCACCGAAATCACCGTGCCCGGCCTGGCGGAACGGTTCGGCATCCAGTTCAACTTGCGCGGTATGGCCGTTCCCCCGTCGTCGTGAGTGGCAAGGACGGTTAGAACCGTCTTTACCACTCACGAGGGGGCTAGACCCGCTCCAGCTCGAAGACCGGGATGACGCGGCTGGTCTTGCTCTGGTACTCGGCGAACTGCGGCATGACGGCGGACTGCCTGGCGTAGACCTCGTCGCGCTCGGCGCCGGTGAGCAACCGCGCGCGGACGGGGAAGGTCTCGGTGCCGAGTTCGACCTTCGTGTCCGGGTTGGCCACCAGGTTGTGGAACCACGCCGGGTTGTCGTCGGAGCCGCCCTTGCTCGCGAAGATGAAGATCCGGTCGCCTTCGAGAAGCGGGACGAGCGGCGCGATCCGCTGGGTGCCGGATTTCGCGCCGGTGTGGTGGACGAGGACGAGCGGGTAGCCCTCGAACATGCCACCCGCCTTGCCGCCGGTCTCGCGGAACTCGGCGATCACGGTGCGGTTGATCTGGTCGAAGTCGAACGTGTCAGTCATGACCTCGATCGTATGACGCACTCAGTGACCGTATCGATGCCTGAAGACGCCACGAACATATCCGTTTGTCGCACTATCCTCGATGCCATGGACCTGTTGGCCGAAGCGCTCGCCGTGGGCGGCGTCCGTGGCACCGCCGGGGCGCGGATCGAGGCGTCCGGACCGTGGGGCATCCTCTGGCACGGCACCACCCGCGCCGCCTTCTACGCCGTCACCTGCGGCACCGCCTGGCTGGAACTGGCCGGGCACCCGCCGCGGCAGCTCATGCCCGGCGACGTCGTCCTGTTGCCGAACGGCCCGGAGCACACTCTGCGCAGCGCTCCGGACGTCGCGATCATTCCCAACCTGTGCACTGCGGCGGAGAAGGCGCGAGCCTGCGGCGGCGTGTTGCGCCTCGGGTCCGGCGAGGTGGACACCCATGTCCTCGGCGCGTCCTACGACTACGACCCGGCGGTGTCCACCCAGGTGCTGGCCACCCTGCCGGAACTGGTGCACATCCGCGCGAACCGTGTCGGCGGCGGGCTGGACGACACCGTCCGGCTGTTGTCGCGGGAGCTGGCCTCCCCGCAGATCGCCACCGAGTTCGTCCTCAACCGCCTCGTCGACATCCTCCTGGTCCAATTGCTCCGCGCGTGGCGGACCGAAAAACCGGCCGAGGCGCGAGGAACCTGGCTCGGTGTCCTCGGTGATCCGCTGATCAGCGTGGCACTGGCGAAGCTCCACGAGGGCCCGGCGAAACCGTGGACCACCGATCTGCTCGCGGCGGAACTGGCGACCTCGCGCAGCACGTTGACCCGGCGCTTCCGCGAAACCACCGGCCGGACGCCCGGCGAGTACCTGACCCAGTGGCGGATGGACCTGGCCGCCGTCCGGCTGCGCGACACCGACGACACGGTGGACACCATCGCCCGCTCGGTCGGCTACACGTCGGTGTACGCGTTCAGCCGCGCCTTCCGTCGCGCTCGCCGTCAGGCTCCTGGGCAATACCGGGCCTCGACGCGGGAAGGCCTCAAGCCGGTCGGGTGACGGATCGCTCGACGTTGAAGGTCGCGAAAGCCACTTTCGCGACGGGGGCACCGGACCGGCTTGGCCGGAACTCACCCCTCGACCGTCAGGCCGTCTCCTCCTCCGGCTCCGGCTCGTCCGCCGGCCGCGTGAACAGCCGAGTCGCCGAAAGCCGCGCGACGCCGTCCGGTTCGCCGAGTTCGTCGGTCGCGTTCCGGATCGTCGCGTCGACGGACAGGTACTTGCGCCCCGCCCGCAGATCCGCGTCGTTGCGCAGCCGCACGATCAGCGGGAACTCGCTCAGCGCGCCGGCGTCGAACAGGCCAGTGGTGTAGATCAGCTGGACGCCCAGCGCCTCCGCGACCGCGCGCTGCAGTTCCAGCAGATAGCCCGCCGACGCACGGCCGATCGGATTGTCGAGGAACAGCACGCCGGAATGCCGGTTGCGGGCCTTGCCGCGGTTGTTCGCCCGCAGCGCCGCCAGGGTGCAGTACAGGATGATCGCCGCGGTCAGCTGCTGCCCGCCGGAGAACACGTCCCTGATCTCGGAGACACGCTGCCGCTCGGTCCGCAGCACGGAGTCCGGCTTCAGCATGTCGACCCGGAAACCCTTGGGAGCGGCGGCCTGCACGCCGCGCAGGACGAGCGAAAGCCCGTCCCGCTTGACATCCCGGCCGTCGGAGGTCTTCCCCACCGCGGCCTCGTCGACGACCTCGCCCAGTTTCTCGGCGAGCACGTTCTCCTCGAGTTCGGTGAAGCGGATCCGCAGGAACTCCTGGCCCGACCAGTCGCCGAGACCGTCCGGCAGCCGCGAAACCCGTTGTGCCGCACGGAGAGTGCGCAGTGCGCCGTCGACCATGCCCTGCAGGCGGGTGATGATGCCGCCGCGGTGCCGGTCGATCTGCGCGAGATCGTCGGTGAGCGTGCGCAACCGGGGCCGCAGCGCCTCCGCCCATTCCGCGGCGTGGGCGGGCAGCTGATCGCGGCGGACCGAGATCACCTGCTGCCGCACCGGCGTGCTGAGCTTCTCGAACCGCTTGTCCGTGGCGTACTGCGCCAGCTGGTCGGCCGCGGCCCGCACCCGGCGGTCACCCGCGTCGGCGGCGTCCTGCGCCTCGGTGAGCGAGGTGTTGAGCCGCGAGTGCTTGGCGCGCGCGGATTCGACATCGCCCTCGAACGCCGCCACTTCGTCCTCTTTGGACAAAAGGTGCGCCATGGATTCGGCCAGCAGGCCGAATCCGGACGCGGAGGCCTTCGCGGACTCCAGCGTCGCTTCGGCCGCGGCGCGGCGCTCCTGCAGCTCCTCCCATTTCCGCGCGGCGGCGGACACTTCCAGGCCGGCGTCGTCGATGAGCGCCAGGCCGTGTTCGATGTCCTTCGGCCGCGCGTCGGACGAGATCGCGGCGAGCTGGGCGCTCGCTAGCTCCGGAAGCTGGTTCAGTTCCGCCTTGCGGGTCGCGACGAGCCCGACGATCTCGGTGCGCTCTTCCTCCAGCACCGCGACCGCGCGGTTCGCCCGCGCTTGCGCGGCCGCCCGTGCCGAAGCGTCGGAGCCGTCCGGCGTTTCCAGCAACGCCGATGCCCGCTCGCGGACGGCGTCGTCCAGGGCCTCCACGGCCGCCCGCGAGGACGCCTCGACACTCTCGGCCTGGTCGAGTTCGGCACGGAGGTCACTGCCGACCTCCACCTTCGCGTACGCCTCGGAAGCCGACGCGAACGTACGCCGCAACGCGTCCACCGGTTCGGTGGGCACGGGGTCGTTTTCGGTGACGTCACTCGATCCCGGTACCTCGGCCAGTTCCGCTTTCGCGGTCGTCGCCGTGCGGCGGTGCCCGTCGGCGGTGCGTTGCTCCTCGCTCGCCTGTTCGCGCAGCCGGGACGCCTTCACGGCTGCTTCGGAAGCCGTCGCCTCCGCCCGCTCGGCGGTCTCGGTCGCGCGTTCGACGTCGTCCGTCCACTCGGGAATCTTCGCGGCACGCGCGGCGAGCGTTTCGAGCCCGCGGGCCCGCTCCCCCGCCTCGGCCGAAGCCGCACGCAGTTCGGGGACCCGTTCCCGCAGCCCTGCCGCCTTCTCACCGAGGCGCTGGAATTCCTTTTCCGCCTGCTCCAGCGCGGCCTGCGCGGTTTCGTGCGCGGTGCGCGCGTTCTGGAGCTGCTCGGCCAGTGTCGCGATGCTGCCGGGCGGGTAGTCCTCGCGCCAGGTCTTGAGCTTCCACGACAGGGCGCTGTCGTCGGCGAGCGACGTCGCCAGGGCTTCCAGCCGACGCTGACGCTCCGCGTGCCGGAGCGCGATGGCCTCGCGCTCGGCGTCTGCGGCTTCCTCGTCGTACATCGCCGGGTTGGGCGGCACCAGGAATTCGATCCCGGCCTCGTCCGGCAGACGGTCGGTCGTGGTGGCCTCGGTCGTGGCGACCGGGATGATCGTCGTGGGCAGCAGACGCCGCTCCGACAGGACCTTCTCGGCGCGCCGGACCTGATCCGGTTCGTTGAGCAGGATCCCCGAGACCAGCTGGGGCGCGCGGGCCAGCACGGCCGCCCGCCGCTTCTTGTCCAAAGTAGACAGATAGCGCCAGCCGGACCACGCGTTCATCCCGGCGGCTTCCAGCGCGTCCAACGCGGCCTGGACCTCTTCGGTGGCGGGCAGGAGGCCGCCCGAACCGAGCGCGTTCAGCGCGCGCTCGTCGACCGATTCCTCCATCCGCAGCGCGGTCTGCTCCTTCTCCGCGGCCGAACCCGCCTCGCGTAGACGCTCCAGCAATACCGGAAGGTCCGTCTCCAGCGTGACGTCGTCCGCGCCGAGGAGCTCGCTCAGCCGGGGTTCGACGGCTAGCGCGTCGGTGCGCCGGTTGGCCCGGTCGAGTTCGTCTGCCGCGCGCTCCAGACGGTCCTTTGCAGACCCCGCGAGCCGGTGCGCGTCGTTGACGGTGGCCTGCGCGGATCGCAGATCCTCCGCGACGCGTTCGAGTTCCTGTTCGCGCCGGACGAGTTCGGCGGCGGTCTCCTCGGTCTCCGCCCTGGCCGCACGCGCCGCTTCGGCGACGTCGGCACCGGCCTTGAGCGCGCCGGACCGGACGGTTTCCGCGATCTCCTCACGGATTTCGGCGATCCTCGCTCCCAGCCCTCGGGCCTCCGCCCGGCGCGAGGCCGCGAGGTTCGCCGACTCGTCGCGTTCCGCCTGAGCCTTCTCCGCCTCGGCACGCAGCGCGCCGACATGGGCTTCGGCCTTCGCCGCCTGCTCGGTGGCGTTCTTGGCCAGGGCCAGCAGGCCCCGCGCGAGCGCGGCCGCGGCGGCGTTGCGCGCCTGCAGCGCGGGCTGCGCCTTCTGCTCGCGATTCCCCACCAGTTCCCGGAAATCTCGCGCCTTGCGCGACGCGTTGAGGTGGTTCAGCACGGTGGCGCATTCACGCCAGGCCTCGGCTGCGGTCTTGGCCTCGGCCAGTTCGCCGTCGATCCGCTTCTTGCTCTCCTGCGCCTCCTCGAGCCGCAGTTTCCCGACCAGGCGGCGGAGTTCGGTGACCCCGGCGGTGAGACGGCGGTGGTCGCCCTCGGCCAGTTTCTCCGCGGACTTCACCTCGTCGACGTGCTGTTCGAGCCCGCTCAGCCGCTCGTTCTCCAGCTTGTCGCGCGCGGCGACCTGCCCGGCCAGCGTCCGCATCTCGGCGCGGGCCGCGTCGGCGAGCTTCCGTGAAGCGGCGGCGACGCTTTCCTCGTCCGCCAGCGGCGTGAGCAGGTCGAGCGCGCCCGCGACGAAATCGCGCTCCGACAGCAGATCCCCGCGCCGTGCGAGGTTGTGCGCGTACGTCGCGACAACCTCGGCGAGATCCTTCGGCTCCTCCTCCGAAAGCACCGCGCGCAACAGGAACTCGACGAACGCCTCGTCGGTGCTGAACGCGAAGGCGTCCGCCGCCTCGCCCTCACCGGCGTTCATCGCGCGCTGGTACCGGAAGAGTTCGGTGTCGAGGCCGAGCCCGTCGAGCCGGGACGTCCATTCGTGGTGACGCCGCGTCCAGAACAGCTCCAGTTCGGGCTCGCCGCCGTGCACCTTGTCGAGCTGGTCGTGGAAGCCGGACATCGTCAGCAGCCTGCCGTCCGACGTCAGCGGGAGCGAGTCCAGATCGAGCGAGGGCGTCGGCCGGAAGCAGTACCAGGAATCGACGAGGTTCTCCGAGTCCGCCGACACCACGTGCCCGCGCCATTCCGACACCTTGCCGGTGATCACCCGGTGGCCGGTCTCGACCTGCAGCCACTCCAGCACGACGTGCGAGACGTCCTTGGCGGCGACGAACTTCTCCAGCACCTTGGTGTTCGTCGTGCCGACGACCTGGCGGCGGCCGGGCAGCATGACCGAGAAGATCAGCTTGATCAGGACGGATTTACCGCCGCCGTTCTCCAGGAACAGCACGCTCGCCGGCGACGGGCGCCGCGGCGGCCCCTCCCCCGCCAGGTGGATCCCGGCGCTGAACAGCGCGTCTTGTTTGGGCGCGGTGATGGCCGCGCCGACGCCGCTGAAGTCCAGCACGACATCCTGGTACCGCGCGCCCGCCGGGCCCACCGAGTGCAGGCGAACCCGCGAAAGCTCGTACATCGATTCCCCTTGTTAGAGCGTGTCCGACGCGGCCGCGCGCAAGGTCCCGCCGCCGTTGGCGACCGAGACGACGTTCAGTTCGAGCAGGTCGTCGAAGGCCGCGTCGGCGGCGAGTTCACGCACCTGCACCTGATAACGCGGTGTCGTCCGGTAGGTCCCGCCCTGTTCTCCGCTGACCTGGACGAGAAACCCTTGATCGGCGAGGAAGCGCAGAGCGCGCGCGACCATGCCGCGAGTGGTGTCCGACGCCAGCCTGCCGTCCTTGGTCGCCGCGGCCGCCGGACGCCGGGCGTAGGCGCGCCAGGCCTGTTCGAGTTCGGGCGCGTCGGCCAGCGGGTCGTTGTTCGCCTCAGCCTCCGCAGCGCGCTCGTCGAGGATCCGGCAGGCCTCCCGCACCATCGCGTCCACCTGCTCGACACTGACGCGGCCGATGTAGGTGTCGTTGGCGAGATCGTCCGGGCGCGGGTAGCCGAGCGCGGCGGTCGCGAGGTGGACGAGCCCGTGCAGGACCTTCTCGGTCTCCCGGCGTTCGCGGATCTTGCTCTGCCGCGCGTAGCTGTCCATCTTGATCTCGAAGACGGACTCGTCGGTCGCCGCCAGCACGGCACCGGCCTGGAGGTTGACCTCCAGCACCATCAGCCCGAGCCCTGCCGCGACCGCGTGCGTGAGCTGCTTGAACGCCCTGTCTTCGCCGTAGCGCCGGACGAGGTCGCCGTACACGACGTCCCGCGACGGCAACTGCTTCGGGCGCATCCCGAAGGAGACGAGCCGGGCCGCGGATTCGACGTCCCCTGTGGTCGTCACGCGACCTCCTCCTCATCTTCGTGGCGATCGACCGTGGCCGACGAAAGCAGCAGATCCGCTCCGCCGAACTCGGGATCTTCGAGCAGCGTGCCGTCGTCGACGGCCAGCAGCACCTGGCGCTCCCCCTGCCGCAGCGCCGCGCCGACCTCGGGACTGTAGGCGTGCACCGCCCGCAGGGCGACCAGGGCCGGCAGCCCGGGATCGATCCGGCGAGCTTCTTCGAGCAGCCCGGACAGCCTCCGCGGCACCTCCGGCAGGTCGAGCAGGTCGTCGGCGAGGCGCCACTGCTCGTCGCCGAACCGGTCGGTGACCTCGGCGGGCATGAGTTCGGGTTCGGGGATTTCGCCGACGAGCTGGTCGCGTTCGGGGGCAGGCCGCAGCAGCAGCGACACCAGCGACGACAACGACGGCACGGTCGGTGGGGAGATCCCGGCGCCGGCGTGGAAGAACGATTCGGCGGGCGCGACGGCTTCGGCGATCGGCAGGCCCAGCGTCGGCATCAGGAGCTGGCCGAACAGGTCGATCGTCGCGCGCTGCGGCGGCCCGGAGAACTGCTGACGGTCCTGCTCGGCGCGGAACACCGCGCCCGCGTCGGCCAGCCGTGACTGGAGCCGGGTGTGGCGGCGGATGCAGTCACCGACGATGTCGACGAGCTCGGCCGCGCGGCGTTTGCGGTCGAGGTCCTCCGTCTCGTCCCTCGACGCGGTGATGTTCTTGAGGATCGCGTTCTCGGCGCGGAAGCGGGACTCGATATGGGACAGCGCCTGATCCAGCAGGTCCGGGACCTCGCGCTCCCAGTCGACCGCGCGCACGTCGCGCCGGGTGGCGTCGAGCTTGGCGCGCAGGGTCTCGCCGTACTGGACCGTCCGGTAGCGGGCCTGTTCCGCCGCGAGCTTCGCGTCGGCAAGGCGGCCGCGGTTGATCAGGTTCTCCAGTTTGACCTCGGCCGCGATCTGGGCCGACTCGACGTCGGTGTCCAGCGCGCCGACGAGCACGTTGATCGCCTCGTCGGTGGCGCGCAGGTAGACCTCGCCGTCGGGTGCGGCCAGCTCGACGAGCAGCTTGAAGTCGAACTGGCGGCGCTGGTAGCCGCCGCCGGGGCCGATGGAGCCGTAGACGCGGCGGAACCCGCGATCCGTGGTGCCGACGTTGATCAGGTTGTCGAGGACCCACCGGGCGACCTTGGCGTGCTCGTCGGGCGTCCGGCCGGGCGCCTGGAGCGCCACGAACGGCAGCAGCCGCGCGATCACCTGTTCGTGATCGGCGCCCGTGTCGAAGTCCATCGAGACGGTGACCTGGTCGATCGTGTGCAGGGCGATCTCGGCCATCTGGTAGATCGTGGCGTCCGCCCAGTCCAGCTTCGCCTTGCGCGCGTCGAGGTCGTGCAAGGGCGCGGTGCAGGCCAGCGCCTTGAGGCGGCGGGTCAGCCCCTCGTCGGCCAGCCCCATCCCGGTCAGCTCGTCGTCTCGCACAGCAGGCCAGGCTAGTCGCCGCCCCTCGCGCCCCGCACGGGTGACCGGGGTGCCCGGCGCTCCGGGCGGCGGTAGCGTCTGGTTCATGCGTGAAATGAGCCGGGACGAATGGTGGAAGTTCGCGAGCGAGGGCACGCGGACGGGCATGCTCGGCCTGGTCCGCGCCAACGGGGCGCCGATCGTGACGCCGGTGTGGTTCCTGCTGAACGAGGGGCCGGACGGTGACGAGCTGATCTTCACCACCGGCACGGACACCCTCAAGGGGAAGGCGCTGCGGCGCGATCCGCGGCTTTCGCTGGCCGTCGACGACCAGCGGCCGCCGTACTCGTACGTGCAGTTCACCGCCGAAGCCGTGTTGCACGACGACCTCGACGAGATGCTCGAATGGGCGACCAGGCTCGGTGGGCGGTACATGGGCGAGGACAAGGCCGAGGCCTACGGCAAGCGGAACGCCGTGCCCGAGGAGTCGTTGGTGCGGGCGCGGATCACGAAGGTGATCGCGCGGGCGGACATCGCCGGCTGACGCCTTTGTCTCCGCGTGAAGGCCCCCTTCCCTCCCATCGCGTTTAGTCCTCTGGATGCGGTCCTTGCGTGTGCAAGGACCGCATCCAGAGGACTAAACGCGTTTCGGGAGGTGACCCTCCGTGTTGATGTTGGTCAAGTATTGACACGAAGCACCCGCTGGTGTGTGATCTGAACCATAGATAGGAAAGTTTCCTAACTAAAACTCCACGTCCCCCGCCGGGCTCGCCCGGTCCGCCGTTGCACCTCCCGACCCCGAACTTCACGCATGGAGGCTCCAGTGGCACCCCGACCACCGTGGCGCGCGCTGCTCACGTGTGCCGCCGCGACGGCGATGACCTTCGCCGTCCTGCCGGCTCTGCCCGCCGGCGCGGCACCGACCGATCACGAATCCGAAGCCGCGACGATCTCCCAAGGCGCCGTCGAAAAGAACCACGCCGGCTATTCCGGCACCGGGTTCGTGAACTTCGACAACGTCATCGGCAGCTATGTCGAGTACACGGTGAACGCCGCGCAGGCCGGAACCCAGACGCTGACTTTCCGCTACGCCAACGGAACCACGATCGACCGGCCCGTCTCCCTCAGCGTCAACGGCACGGCCGCCGGGACACTGTCCTTCCCCGGTACGGGGGCGTGGACCACCTGGAAAACCGTCACGAAGGACGTCGCGCTGGCCGCCGGGGCCAACAAGATCCGCACCACCGCGACGACCGCGAACGGCGGTCCCAACGCCGACAAGCTCACCGCGAGCGGGGTGCTCGACGCCGAAGCGCCGACCCCGCCGAAGAACCTGGCCGCCAAGGACATCAAGGCCCGCAGCGCCACCTTCACCTGGGAGGCCGCGACCGACAACGTCGGCGTGGTCCGCTACGACGTCATGCGCGGCGGCAACGTTCTCAAGACCGTCGACGGGAACACGCTCACCACGACCGTCGACAACCTGCAGCCGAACACGGCCTACGACATCTCGGTCGGCGCCTTCGACGCGGCCGGAAACCCTTCGCAGCAAAGCAATGTCGTCCAGTTCACGACACCGCCCAGCGGGGACACCACACCACCGACGGTGCCGGGGAACCTCCGCTCGACGTCGGTGACCGCGAACAGCGTCTCCTTGGCGTGGAACGCTTCCACGGACAACAGCGGCACGATCGCCGGCTACGACGTGTACCAGGGCACCACGAAGGTCGCGACGACGCCTTCGCTCGAAGCCACGGTGACCGGCCTGACAGCGAACACGTCGTACACCTTCACGGTGAAGGCGCGTGACCTCGACGGCAACGCATCGGCCGCGAGCAACGCACTGACCGCGAAGACGAGCGGCGCCGCGGGCGGCGGGATTCCCGAATACGACAAGGACATCACGAAGGTGGACCTCGCCTGGTCCGTCGACTTCCTGCCGGACGGAACCGGGCTGGCGACCGAACGGGACCGGTTCGAGATCCTGCGGATCACGCCGTCGGGCGAGAAGACCACGCTCGGCAAGGTTCCCGGCGCGGTCGGCACCAGTGGCGAGGGCGGCCTGCTCGGCATCGCGATCTCGCCGAACTACGCCACCGATCACGCGATCTACCTCTACCACACGGCTTCCGGGGACAACCGGATCGTGAAGATGACCTACGAGAACGGAAAGCTGTCCTCAACGTCGACGCCGGTGCTCACCGGGATCGCCAAGAACCGTTACCACAACGGGGGAAGGGTGCGGTTCGGTCCGGACGGCAAGCTCTACGCCACCGTCGGCGACGGGCAGAACAAGGCGACGGCGCAGGACAAGAGTTCGCTCAACGGGAAGATCCTGCGGCTCAACCCCGACGGCTCGGCGCCGAACGACAACCCGTTCTTCTCCACCGGCGGCAACGCCCGGTACGTCTGGAGCTACGGGCACCGCAACCCGCAGGGCCTCGCGTGGGACTCCCGCGGCCAGCTGTGGTCCTCGGAATTCGGGGACGGCACCCAGGACGAGCTCAACCTGATCCAGAAGGGCGGCAACTTCGGCTGGTCCCAGTGCGAAGGGACCACCGGCAGCTGCGCCGGCACGATCGCGCCGAAGAAGACCTGGCCGACCAGTTCCGGCGGGCCGAGCGGGATCGAGATCGTCAACGACTGGATCTACGTCGCGGCCGTCACCAGCCAGCAGCTCTTCGCCACCCAGATCAACGCGGCGGGCAACGGCGTCGGCTCGGTGCAGTCGCTGTTCTCCGGCCGCTGGGGCAGGCTCCGCTCGGTCACCAAGACATCGGACGGCGGCCTGTGGGTCACCTCGACCAACGCGGACAAGAACGGCGGCACCCCGAGCGGGATCGACAACGTCGTGGTCCGGCTGAAGTTCCCCGGTGCCTCGCAGCCGGGAGCGTTCAAGCTGACCAGTTCCGCGTTCGCCGACAACGCGTCGATCCCGGACAAGTTCACCTGCGCCGGCGACGGCACCGCGGGCCAGGACACCTCCCCGCCGCTGGCGTGGGGCGCCGGGACCACCGGCGCCAAGGGCTACGCGATCGTCTTCGCCGACGTGGCCAACAACGGCAACAAACCGCACTGGGCGATCTGGGACATCCCGGCGTCCTCGGGGTCCACAGTGTCACTGCCCGAAGGCCTCGGAGCGGGCTACACCGTCCCGAACCAGAACGGCGCCAAGCAGAAGGCCATGGGCAGCGGAGCGAACTCGCAGAAGTACTTCGGCCCCTGCCCCGGCGGCTCCAGCCATCCCTACACCTTCACGCTCTACGCGCTGAAGTCGGCAACGGTTCCGGGCTTGTCCTCGTCCTCGACGATGGCTCAGATCGAAACGGCGATCAAGAACGCCTCGACGGCCAACGTCAAACTACGCGGCAAATCCAGCGCCGCGTCCTGAGCACGGCCGGGGTGTCCGGAGCGGCGCCGGGCACCCCGACCGTATCCAGTGTGAGCTGGAGGAACGCCACCCCGTCCGGGACCTCCCGGCGGGGTGGCGTTTTACGTGCTCACCAGCCGAACAGGTTCCGCATGATCCGCCCGCACCGCTCGGTCATCGCCGCGGCGTCCTGGTCCGGCTGGTCGATCCACCAGCTGATCAGCGAATCGACCACGCCGGTCCACACCTGCGCGATCGCCTCGATGTCGCGATCGTCGTCCAGGCCCCGCGAGCGCATCAACTGGGCGGCGCCGACCAGGGCGAACCCGTCGAGCCGGTAGCGGTAGTCGATCGCGACGCCGGCGATCTCACCCGTCGAGGGCACCGTCGGGTCGCGGAGCAGCTTCCAGGCGTACCGGTCGTTGTCGAACGTCTCGAAAATGGCCGAGAGCACCGCGAGCGGCATCCGTTCCGGCGGCTCGGCCTCCGCCGCCATCGTCTCGGCGACGCCTTCGGTCAGCCTGTCCCCCGCGCGGTGCAGGCAGGCGAGGTACAGCCCGTCCTTCGAGCCGAAGTACTGGTACAGCAAGGGTTTCGTGACACCGACCCGGCGGGCGATCTCCACCATCGACGCCCCGGCGTACCCGTTCTTGCCGAACTCCTCCGTTCCGGCGCGCACGATCTGGGTCTCCCGCTCTTCGCGGGGCACCCCCTTCGTGCCGACGGCCCTTGCTTCTGTCACGGCGATTATCTTACCCTGAGGTAAGTGACCCTCGGGTAAGTTACCTGATGGTCAGATTACGGGGGCGGACGAGGGAGAGGTGCGGTGGCGGATTTTCTTGCCCATCTGAGTGACCCGGTGCTGCTGGCGACACCGGTGTTCCTGCTGTTCGTCGCGATCGAGATCCTCGCGCTGCACGTGCTGGGCCACGACGACAACGTCATCGGTTACAGCGTCAAGGACACCCGCACGAGCATGTCCATGGGCGCGGTGGCGGTGGTGATCAACGGTGTCTTCCGCATCGCCATGCTGTTCGTGTTCGCCGCGCTCTACGAACTGGCGCCGGTGAAGTTCAGCCCGCACGACTGGTGGACCTGGGTCCTGATGCTGCTGGGCCAGGAGATCGTCTTCTACGCCTACCACCGGGCGAGCCACCGCGTCCGGATCATGTGGGCGGGCCACCAAGTGCACCACTCGAGCGAGCACTACAACTTCTCGACCGCGTTACGGCAGAAGTGGACACCGTACTTCCAGCTGCCGTTCTGGTCGGTCCTCGCGCTCGCGGGCATCCCGCCGTGGATGATCCTCACCGGCCTGTCGATCGACCTCGTGTACCAGTTCTTCGTGCACACCGAGAAGATCCGGAAGCTGCCGCGCTGGTTCGAGTACGTGTTCAACACGCCTTCACACCATCGTGTGCATCACGGCAGCGACCAGGAGTACCTGGACGCGAACTACGGCGGCATCCTGATCATCTGGGACCGGATGTTCGGCAGTTTCGTGCCGGAGGGCAAGCGCCCGACCTACGGGCTGACCAAGAACGTCGAGTCCTACAACCTGCTCAAGGTCGGCTTCCACGAGTACGGCTCGATCCTGCGCGACGTCCGCGCGGCGGAGTCGTGGCGGGACAGGCTCGGCTACGTGTTCGGCCCGCCGGGATGGCAACCCAGGGAGGCGTTAAGCGCTCCTGCGCAAGGCGGGTGAGTTCTCCGGGCGGATCTCCGGCGGGAGGCTCTCCAGCGGCGGCCGCTGCGTGAGGGCCACGTCGGTGAGCACGAGTTCCCGCTCGACGGACTCCCCCGCACCGCGCCGGAACTGGGCGAGCGACGTCGACGGGGGCGCCGCGGAGATCACCCGGCCCCCGCGTTCCAGCCGGTCCATCAGGGTCAGCATGATCTGCGCGGACATCCGGCCGAGGGCCTGCGTGCTCTGGTGGCGGTGGGTCCGGTGACCGAGGTCGACCTGCGCGAGCGCGTCGAGGCCGTGCGCTTCGAGCAGGTCGATGAGGTGGCCGACCTCGACGCCGTAGTGCGTGACGAACGGGATGCCTTCGAGCACTTCACGGCGTCCCGCGTACTCGCCGGCGAGCGGCTGGACGAAACCGGCCAGTTCCGGCCAGTACATGTTGAGCAGCGGCCGGGCGACGAGTTCGGTGACGCGGCCGCCGCCGTCGGGTTCGACGCCTGCCGCCCCGGCGAGCGGACGGTGGTAGAAGCCTTTGACGTAGGCGATCCCCGGGTCGGTCAGCAGCGGCCCCAGCAGACCGGTCACGTAGCCGGCGGTGAAATCGCGGAGATCGCCGTCGACGAAGGCGACGAGATCGCCGGTGGTTTCGGCGACGCCCTTCCAGAGCGCTTCTCCCTTGCCTGCCAGGCTTTCCAGCTCCGGGAACACCGCGTCCTGCGCGACGACGCACGCTCCGGCCGCACGGGCGACCTCGGCGGTGGCGTCGGTGGAATGACTGTCCACCACCAGGATCTCGTCCACCAGGGGGAAGCGTTCGACGAGTTCGCGCCGGATGGTGCCGACGATCGCACCCACCGTCTCCTCCTCGTCGCGGGCGGGGATCACCACCGAAACCCGGGTCCCGCGTTTGGCGGCGACCAGCTCCGCCGCCCACCAGTCACCCGCCCGGCTGCTGCGCCGCGCGAGCCACCTGCCGACCTCCGCCGATACCCGCATGGCTGTCCCTTCCTCGAAGATCACCTCTCCGGCGATCTTCGAGTGAGGCTGTTTCCATCGGTCGTCACCGCGGAAACCGCCGCGTTACGCCTGCCCGCGACAGGTTAACGCCTGGGAGAGGACCTCCCCGGTCCGTCGCTTGGCGAGGTAGAACGCCGCCTCGTGCGGTTTCGCGCCGTTGTCGACGGTGTAGCCGCTGTCCAGGACACCGTCGGCGCCGGGGAACATGCCGCTGAGATCCGGCCGGGCGGCGACGAGATCGTCCCGGTCGGCCAGGTTCACCCAGCGCGCGACGCCGGGCGGGACACACGGCGGCTGCGGACGGGTCCGTTCGTAGACCACCGTGCGCAGACCCAGCGGCGAGCCGAGGGTGAGCAGCAGCGGCAGCGGACGGCCATGCCGATGGGCGGCTTCGTAGGCGACGACGGAACCGAGCGAATGCCCGACGATCGCCTCGGTCTCCGGCCCGATGTGCTCGGCGACGCGCTCCTGCACGCGTTCCCGGATCGTCTCGTCGGTGAGGTACAGCGTCACCTGTTTGAGCGCCTTGACCACCACGCGTTCGGCGAACGCGACCCCGAGTCTCGCGAACGGCTTCAGCCGCACCAGCGCGTTCAGCACCGGGCGGGCGGCCGCGCGCACCCCTTGGGTCTCCCCGGCCGGGCCGTCGAGCTGGGCCAATTCGGCCCTCGCCCGGTCCCGGTCCGTCTCGCGGGACGCCGACGAAGCAGCGTTGCGGAGCCATTCCGCCGCCAGGGTCTCGGCGAGCGCCCACTCGTCCGCGGTCAGTTCGTCCGCGCCGCCTTGCTGGCCGTCCTTGCGGAAAAGGTCGCCGTAGAAGGCCATTCGCGCGTCGCCGGGCCGGGCGTCGCGCCACACGGCGTCGGCCAGCGCGGTGTCACCGGCGAGCCGGACACCGCCCGCCAGACTCGGCAGCCATTCGGCCTCGAGGGTGTCCGCGGACTTCTGTTCCTGGGCGATGCCGTGCACCAGAACGATCCGAGCCATGGCGCACAGTATCGCGGCCCCTTGCCGGGTGACCGCCCGATGAGACAAAGTGATCTCCGTGGGAGAGCGCAGGTCGTTGGTGGTCGCGTCGCAATGCGACTCACTGAACCTTCTCTCGTTCCTCCCCGACGCGGGGCATCAGGTCTCGACGGCCCTGCTCGACCCCGAGATCGGCGGCTGCGTGCCCGCGCTCGAAGACGGCCGCGGCCTGCTCGTCGACCCGACGATGGTCGAACTGGACGACGCGCTCGTGAAGGCCTTCGAGCGCGCGTCGGAAGACGAGGCGACGCTCTTCCTCTCGCTCGTCGGCCACGGCGAATACGCCGACGACGACTTCTACTTCCTCACCAAGGACACCGGCCTGCCGGTGGACAGCCGCAGGTCGTTCCTGTTCGCCCAGCGCATCAAGGAGCTGCTCGGCCGCTACTCGATGCTGGACGGTCTGGTGATCCTGCTCGACACCTGCCACGCCGGTATCGGGGCGAGGCAGGCGGGCCAGCGCTGGCTGAGGATCGTCGGCGAAGCGGGCAAACGTTTCGACCTGCTCACCGCCTCGGACGACCGCGTCGCGGCCAACGGGTGTTTCAGCCGGTCACTGGTCTCGGTGCTGCGGTCGGGGCACGCGGAGTTCGGCGAACGGGTCCGGTGCGCGGATCTCAAACGGGTGATCACCGGCCTGTGCCCGATGCAGACCGCCATCCACCTCGGTTTCGACGGCACCCGTGAGGTGGCCGAGGCCGATCAAGGGCTGTGGCTCGCGCTGAACTCCTCCCCCTCTTGGCGGCGTTCCCCGCTGGCGGGCAACCCGGCCGCGCCCCGGATCGAACGGCTGACCGCGGACTACCAGCAGGATCCGAAACTCGGCGAGACCGTCGGGCGCCTGCTCACCGGCGCCCGGCTGGTCGCGATCACGGGTGAGGCCGGCGCGGGGAAGTCGACCATGCTCGCCGCGCTCGCCCGGCCGTCGGTGGCCGGCTCCTATGTGCCGCCCGACTTCCTGCACGGCGTCCTGTTCGCGAGCCGCGGCGACACGGCGGAGCGGCTCGCGGGGGAACTCGCCCGCCAGTTGCTGCGCACCGTGCCCGGTTTCGCCGAAGCCGAGCAGGCTCACCATGCCGGGCTCGACGACGCCGCCCGCAGCGGTGCCAGCGCTTTCGATCTGGCGCTGCTCGGTCCCCTGCGGACGCTCGCTCCACAGTGGACCGAAGCACCGGTGCGGATCGCGATCGACGGGCTCGACGACCTCGACCCCGACGTCCGGGAACGCCTGTACGGCCTCGTCCGGAGCCTTTCGACGGACCCGGGCTTGGAGCTGGTGACGACGGTCGTGGCGACGCGGGATCCGGGGCGCCTTCCGCCCGCGGCGGAGGTTTCACTGGTACTGGCCGGCGGTTTCGAGCCACCCGGCGGGTGGTGGCCGACCGTGGATCCGCGGCCGGTGAGGCGGGAACCCGAGGACGCCGAAGAGTGGGGTCGCCATCACGCCGTTTCGGCCACCTCACCGAGGATCACCCCGGCCACCCTGATCATCGACGTCCCCGGTCAGCCGCCCGCGCACCACGAACTGTCCTTCGGGCTCACGACGCTCGGCCGCAGCAGGAACGCCGCGGTCCGCCTCGGGGACTCGCGGGTGTCCCGGCTCCACTGCAAGATCCGCTGGGACGGAACGACCGCGTGGCTGACCGACCTCGACTCCGCCAACGGCACCTTCGTCAACGGGCAGCGAGTGCCGGACGCCGAGCTGGCGCACGGCGACGTTCTCCGGCTCGGTGATTCGACGGTCACCTTCATCAGCGTCGCGCAGGTGGATGAGGCGGCCGAGGAAGACGTGTCCGACGTCGAGCAGGGCACCGGTGCGGTGGCCTCGCCGCGGCCGGGTCACGCGCTCCTGCTGGAACTGCTGGGGCTGGCCGCGACCCGCGGGCCCATCCCGATCTCGATCCTCACCGCGGCGAGCGCGGCGGCGGGTGGCCCGGAGCGGCGGGTGCACGTCCGTGATTTCCTGGCCAAGCTCGGAGACTCGGTCAGCCGGACGCGGGCGGGTCTCGCCGACGAAACCGTCCTGTGGACCGAAGAACCGCCCGTTCTCTCCCCCGACGCGGCGACACGCCTGCACGCCCGGCTGGCGGCGGCGACCTCGGAGGTGGCACTCGTGACCGTAGACGACGAGCCGACGCTGGAACAAGGCTACGCGGCGGCCAACGAGGCCGAGCACTTCTGGCTCGCCGGACTCCGCGAAGACGCCCTCGCCGCGCTGGAGCGCAGGGCGTCCCACATCCCCGTCGAGAACCGGGAACGCTGGGCGGCCTGGGCGAACCGCGCCGAACGGGAACTCGGCGAGACCGACCGGATCACGCTGCGCTGCAAGGCACGGCACGCGACGTGGACCGGCAAGGCGGGTGACGCGGCCGCGGCGCTCGCCCGATTCGAAGAACTGCTGCCGATCGCCACGATCACCCTGTCGGACGGCGACGAAGACGTCTTGAGCATCCGCAACAACATCGGGCATCTGCTCGCCGAGCTCGGCCGCTTCGAAGAATCCCGGATCGAGTTCGAAGCCCTCGTCCGCGACGCCAGCCACGCTCTCGGAGCTGATCATCGCGAGACCCTGCACGCACGGCATTTCCTCGCGGTGGCGACCGGCAAGACCGGGAACGGGGAGGAAGCCCTCCGCCTCTCCAGGGAATTGCTGCCACAGGCGAAACAGGCGCTGGACGAAGACGAGATCGTCAGCCACGTCCGGCACAACATCGCTTTCTGGAGCGCCGAAATCGAGCACCCCCCACCCGTCGTTTCGGACTACCGACGGCTCCTCGACGAAGCGAGGAGACGGCAGAGTGACCGGCATCCCGACGTCCTCGATCTCCGGTTCGGCCTCGCGCTCGCCCTAGCCAAGGCGGGCCAGGTCACCGAGGCGCTCTCGACCTGGACCTCGCTGCTCAGCGATTCCGTCGAGGTCCGCGGCGAACGGCACGGCGAAACCCGGAAGATCCGCGAGCAGCTCGACTACTGGGGTACGCGGGAGTGAGCGGTGAGCGCACCGCGGACACGCTCCACTGTGGACTATCGACGATCGCCATCAGGGCCGTGCAGCAGCCGGGCGGCCGCCATGGAACTTCGGCGAACACCGCATTTAATCCTCTGGATGCGGTCCTTGCACACGCAATTACCGCATCCAGAGGACTGAACGCGAGCTGATCAGGCCTCGTCTTCTTCGAGCATGTCCGGCGTGACCGCGGATTCGGTGTCCGGAATGCCTTGTTCCTTCGCCTTTTTGTCGGCCATCGCCAGCAGGCGGCGGATCCGGCCGGCGACGGCGTCCTTGGTCATCTGCGGATCGGACAGCTGACCGAGCTCTTCGAGCGAGGCCTGCCGGTTCGACAGGCGCAGCTTGCCCGCGGCGAGCAGGTGCTCCGGGGCGGATTCGCCGAGGATGTCCAGCGCGCGCTCCACCCTGGCCGCCGCGGCGACGGCCGCGCGGGCCGAACGACGCAGGTTCGCGTCGTCGAAGTTCGCGAGCCGGTTCGCGGTGGCGCGCACCTCGCGGCGCATGCGCCGCTCTTCCCAGGCGAGCACACTCGTGTGCGCGCCGAGCCGGGTCAGCAGCGCGCCGATGGCGTCACCGTCACGCACGACGACCCGGTCCGCGCCGCGGACCTCGCGCGACTTGGCCTGGATGCCCATCCGCCGGGCGGCGCCGACGAGCGCCAGCGCGGCCTCGGGGCCGGGGCAGGTCACTTCGAGCGACGACGAGCGCCCGGGTTCGGTGAGCGAACCGTGCGCCAGGAACGCGCCGCGCCAGGCGGCTTCCGCGTCGGCGACACCACCGGACACGACGGCGGCGGGCAGCCCGCGCACCGGGCGGCCGCGCTGGTCGATCAGGCCGGTCTGCCGGGCGAGCCCCTCGCCGTCCTTGACCACCCGGACGACGTACCGCGTGCCCTTGCGCAATCCACTGGAGGAGATGACGTGGACGTCGGACTGGTGTCCGTACAGTTCGTGGATCTCCTTGCGCAGCCGCCTCGCCACCGAACCGGTGTCGAGTTCGGCCTCCACCACGACGCGGCCGGCCACGATATGCAGCCCGCCCGCGAATCGCAGCATCGACGCGACCTCCGCGCGGCGCGGGCCGATCTTGGTGATCTCCAGCCGGCTCAGCTCGTCCTTCACGGCGGCGGTCATCGCCATCGCTGCCCCTCCATACCTTCAGCTCCTCCCCCGGTGAGACCGAGAGCGTCCCGCATACAGCCCGCGAGCGCATCAGGATCATGCCGCCCCGTCACGACCGGGTCAGCCACCGCCCCCAGCAACGCCCGCGCGCCCAGTCTCCCGGCGGCGTCCCGCAACCGGGCTGGTGAGGGCACCGAGTCACGATCCGCGATAACCGCGTCCACCCGCAATTCCGGGGCGTGTTCGAACAGTACGTCCAAATGCTTCTCCGGCGAGAACCCCGCGGTCTCCCCCGGTTGGGGGATCAGGTTGAGGATCACGACCTTCGTGGCGTCCGTTCGGAGCAACGCGTCGTGCAGATCCGGCACCAGCAGATGGGGCAGCACACTCGTGAACCACGACCCCGGGCCGAGGAACACGACGTCCGCGCCGAGCACCGCCTCGATCGCCTCGGCGCAGCCGCGCGGCGGCCGGTCGGCCTGGCCGGACGGGTGCAGGCTGATCCGGTGCACCTGCCCCGGGGTCGTCGCCACCGCCACCTGACCGCGGATCCGCCGGACCGCCTCGGGATTCTCGGCGTCCAGCCCCGAAACCTCACCCTGGATCTCCAGCGGTTCGGGTGACATCGGCAGGACGCGGCCGGAGATGCCCATGAGCCTGCTCGCCTCGTCGAGCGCGGCGACCGGATCACCGAGCACCTCGAACAGCCCGGCCAGCAACAGGTTCCCGACCGCGTGCCCGGCGAGCGCGCCGTCGCCGCCGAAGCGGTGCTGGAACACCTCCGCCCACAGGGTTCCGCCGTCTTCGGCGGCGAACGCGGCGAAGGCCTGCCGCAGGTCGCCCGGCGGCAGCAGCCCGAGCTCCCGGCGCAGCCTGCCGGACGAGCCCCCGTCGTCCGCGACGGTGACCACGGCGGTGACCTGCGAGGTCACCCGGCGCAACGCGGTGAGGGTGGCGTGCAGGCCGTGCCCGCCCCCCAGTGCGACCGCGCGCGGATCACTCGCGGCCAAGGTCGCGGTGCACCACCTTCACGGCCATACCGTCCTCATTGGACAGACGCTGGGCGAGTTCCTCGGAAATGGCGACGCTGCGGTGCTTCCCGCCCGTGCAGCCGACGGCCAGCGTCAGGTACCGCTTGCCTTCGCGCTTGTAGCCCGCGCCGATCAGGCGCAGCAGCTGGTGGTAGCGGTCGAGGAACTCGTCCGCGCCTTCCTGGCTGAGCACGTAGTTGCGGACCTCGCCTTCGAGACCGGTGTGGTCGCGCAGTTCCGGGATCCAGAACGGGTTCGGCAGGAATCGGACGTCCATCACCAGGTCGGCGTCCATCGGCAGGCCGTACTTGTAGCCGAACGACAGCACGGTGACCCTGGTCTGCGTGCTCGCCTCGGAGCCGAAGGCGTCCTCGATCTTGGCGCGCAGGTCGTGCACCGAAAGCGACGAAGTGTCGAGCACAAGGTCGGCCTCTTCCCGCAGCGGCTCCAGGAGCGTGCGCTCGGCGGTGATGCCGTCGGCGAGCCTCCCGTCGCCCTGCATCGGGTGACCGCGGCGGACGGCCTCGAACCGGCGCACCAGCACCGCGTCCGTGGCCTCCAGGAACAGGACTCGCGGCTTGTACCCGCGGGCGTCGAGGTCCTTGATGACCGACGCCAGGTCGTCGGTGAACGCGCGCGAACGCACGTCCATCACCACGGCGACCTTGGTGATCGCGCCCCGCGCCTGCGCGCCGAGCTCGACCATGGTCGCGATCAGCTCGGGCGGCAGGTTGTCCACCACGAACCAGCCCAGATCCTCCAGACATTTCGCGGCGGTGCTGCGGCCGGCGCCGGACAGACCGGAAACGACCGCGACCTCCATCCCCGAACCGCGGCCTTCTTCTTGCGCACTCACAATGGTCCCTTCACCGGTCACGTACTGGACTCCCCCGCCGCCGCGGCTTTCTCCCCTGCGAGTGCCGCGACGACCGCTTCGGCGGTGCGCCTGCCGAAGCCGGGCACCGCCTCGATCTCCTCTATCCGCGCTTCGCGGAGCTTCTTCACCGAGCCGAAATGCTTGATCAGCGCGGTACGGCGAGCCTGCCCCAGCCCGGGCACACCGTCCAATGCGGACACCTGCATCCGTTTGGACCGCTTCTCCCGGTGGTACCGGATGGCGAAGCGGTGCGCCTCGTCACGCAGCCGCTGCAGCAGATACAGCGCGTCGGAGGTGCGCGGCAGGATCACCGGGTCGGGGTCGCCCGGGAGCCACACCTCCTCCAGCCGCTTCGCCAGGCCGACCACGGCGACGTCGGTGACGCCCAGTTCGGAGAGGACGTCCGCGGCGGCGGTGGCCTGCGGGCCCGCGCCGTCGACGACGAGCAGGTTCGGCGCGTAGGCGAACTTGCGCGGCTTGCCGGTCTCCGGGTCGATGCCCGGACGGTCCGGATCGACCTCGGCACCCTCGGCGTTTTCCTTGAGGTAGCGGGAAAACCGGCGACGGACGACTTCGGCGATCGAGGCGACGTCGCCTTCCTCCGCGGCCTCGCGCAACGCGAAGCGCCGGTACTCGGACTTGCGCGGGATCCCGTCCTCGAACACCACGAGCGACGCCACCACGTCACTGCCCTGGATATGGCTGATGTCGACGCATTCGATGCGCAGTGGCGCGGTTTCCAGCGCCAGGTAGTCCTGCAGTTCCGCCAGCGCGGCCGACCGCGCGGTGAGATCGCCGGCGCGGCGCAGTTTGTGCTGGGTGAACGCCTCGCCGGCGTTGCGCGTCACCGTCTCCGCGAGGGCGCGCTTGTCGCCGCGCTGCGGGACCCGCAGGCTCACCCTCGACCCGCGCAGCCCGGAAAGCCACTCGCCGAGCGCCTCCGCGTCGGCGGGCAGTTCGGGGACGAGGACCTCGCGCGGCACCGGCGGGCCGCCGTCGGGATCGTCCGCGCGTTCGGCCTGCTCGCCGTAGAACTGCGTGATGAAGTGGTCGACGAGTTCCTGGACGCCCATCTCCTCGGCCTTGTCGATCACCCAGCCGCGCTGGCCGCGGACCCGGCCGCCGCGCACGTGGAAGACCTGGACGGCGGCTTCGAGTTCGTCGTGGGCGAAGGCGACGACGTCCGCGTCGGTACCGTCGCCGAGCACGACCGCCTGCTTCTCCATCGCGCGCCGCAACGCGCCGAGATCATCCCGCAGCCGGGCGGCACGCTCGAACTCCAGCTCTTCGGACGCGGCCGCCATTTCCTGTTCCAGGCGGCGGATCAGCGCGTCGGTGCGGCCGGCGAGAAAATCACAGAAGTCCTCGACGATCGCGCGGTGTTCGTCGGCGGAGACCTTGCCGACGCACGGCGCGGAACATTTGCCGATGTAGCCCAGCAGGCAGGGCCTGCCGATCTGGCCGTGCCGTTTGAAGACGCCCGCCGAGCAGGTGCGCGCCGGGAAGACCCGGAGCAGCAGGTCGAGCGTTTCGCGGATGGCCCAAGCATGCGCGTACGGACCGAAATACCGCACGCCCTTCTTGCGCGCGCCGCGATAGACGTGCAGGCGCGGGAACTCCTCGTTCATCGTGACGGCGAGGACGGGATAGCTCTTGTCGTCGCGGTAACGGACGTTGAACCGCGGGTCGAACTCCTTGATCCAGTTGTACTCCAGCTGGAGCGCCTCGACCTCGGTACTCACCACGGTCCACTCGACGCTCGCCGCCGTCGTCACCATCTGGCGGGTGCGCGGGTGAAGGCCGGTGAGATCGGCGAAGTACGAGTTCAGCCTGCCGCGGAGGCTTTTCGCCTTGCCGACGTAGATGACCCTCTTCGTGGCGTCACGAAATTTGTACACGCCGGGGGCGTCCGGGATGCTCCCCGGCGAGGGACGGTAGGTGGTCGGGTCAGCCACGCCGCCAAGCCTATGGGGCACCACCGACAGTCTTACGAGGCCCCGCCCTTAGCCGCGCTCCGGTCAACCCTTCGAGTGGCCATTCCCACGATCCGGTCCGTATTTCACTACGTATACCGACCTAAGTCGGGTCTTCGGCCGGAACCGACGTTCGTTGGTTCCTGGCGAGTGAACCGGTTGATTACTTTCCGTCCCAGTTCCACTTCACTCGGTTCTTCGTCAGATGACGCTCGAAAGGACTCCTGCACCGTGAGCCGTCTTCGTACGCTGGGCGCCGCCACCCTCGCCGCCGCAGCCCTCACCATGACCGCCGGCGCGGTCGCCTCCGCGGGCACCCCCACCGGTGTCCAGCCCAACATCGTGGGCGGCGGCACCGCCCCCACCGTGAGCTGGGGCGCCCAGATCTACGTCAACACCCCGGGCCGTCAGTGGGACGGGTTCAACTGCTCCGGCAGCGTCATCGCCCAGCGCTGGGTCCTGACCGCCAAGCACTGCCTCGACTCCGACGGCAGCGGCATGCGGGTCCGCGTCGGCAGCAACCAGCTCCAGGGCGGCCGTGAGATCGCCGTCGACCGCAAGGTGTCCTCGCCGAACGGCGCCGACATCTCGCTGCTGCACCTGGCCTCCGACGCCGGTGTCACGCCGATCGGCCTGGCCAGCTCGAACCCGTCGGTCGGCAGCACCAACCAGCTCTACGGCTGGGGCCGCGAGACCCCCACCGGCCCGCCCGCCTCGGCGCTGAAGGTCGCCAACGTGCGCGTCACCGGAACCTCGCGCGACGCCTACGGTGGGCCCGCCATCCAGAGCGTCGGCATCGACGGTTCGGCGTGGAAGGGCGACTCGGGCGGTCCCCAGGTCTTCAACGGCGTCCAGGTCGGTGTCGCCTCGACCGTGCAGAACCAGAGCGGCTCGAACATCCGCGGCACCAACAACTACGGCAGCGTCGCTTCGGCCCGCTCCTGGATCCGCTCGACCACCGGGGTCTGACCTCCACCCCGGCCGGCCCCTGCCGCGACGTGACCCGTCGCGGCAGGGGCCCTTTCACGTCAGGGTGTCGGTGGGGTGTGGGACGCTCGCGGGCATGCGGATCGCGACCTGGAACGTGAACTCGATCGGACCCCGGCTGCCAAGGGTGCTGGACTGGCTCGGCTCGGTACAGCCGGACGTGCTGTGCTTGCAGGAACTCAAATGCGGCACCGACGCCTTCCCCTTCGACGCCGTGAAGGAACTGGGCTATGAGACGGCCGCGTACGGCATCGGACGCTGGAACGGCGTCGCGATCGTGTCCCGCGTCGGCTTGGAAGACGTGACACGGGGCCTGACCGGCGAGCCCACCTTCGAGGACAAGGCCGACGCGCGGGCCATCGGCGCCACCTGCGGCGGGCTGCGGCTGTGGTCGGTGTACGTGCCGAACGGGCGTGACCTGGAGAACCCGCACTACGGCTACAAACTCGCCTGGCTTTCGGCGCTGGAGGCGACCGTGCGGGAGGAGCAGGCGCGCGGGCTGCCGTTCACGGTGCTCGGCGACTTCAACATCGCGCCGACCGACGCGGACGTGTGGGACATCGGCCTGTTCGCCGAATCGACGCACGTGACCGAGCCGGAGCGGAAGGCGCTCGCCGCGCTGCGCGACCTCGGGCTGTCGGACGTGTTCCCGCGGCCGCTGAAGTACGACCACCCGTTCACGTACTGGGACTACCGCGCGGGGAACTTCCCGAACAACAAGGGAATGCGGATCGACCTCGTCTACGCCGACGCGACGGTGGCCGGTGCGGTGACGGATTCCTATGTGGACCGTGAGGCGCGGAAGGGGAAGGGGCCCTCGGACCACGCGCCGATCGTGGTGGATCTTTCGCTCTGAGCGGCCGGCCGGTCCGGGGCGGGTATCGGTCGGGGTGGTCGTGGGGGGGGGGTTTGGGTGGGGACCCAACCCCCCCCCCCCACCCCCCCCCCCCCCCCCCCCCCCCCCTTCCTTTTTTCTCCCC